>CAJMLW010000013.1 GCA_905214495.1 uncultured bacterium
TCATTACCCATCTCACCTAAAAGAGAGTATTTTTTATCTCTATCGATGCCATATATTCCTGTTATATATACACAATCGTCATCATCGTTAATAAAACAATTCTTATTTACTACACCACCATTATGGTTTTTAAGTAGCTCTATATATGCTGTAGGCAATGTATAGCCTAGTTCAGCTTCAGCAGTCTTAATATCCTCATCGGTAACCTCTCTACCTATATAGGACTCAAATGCATAATCGGTGTCTTTCCAAAATCCAGTCCAATTGAAATCTTTTAAATTACTCATGATACTCACTCCTAGCCAAATAGATATAATCTAACCACATTTTATGTCATCAATAGAATATTTTTTTATTAAAGCTTTCACCTCACGCCGTATCAAAATAGTATCTATAATATAGGAAAAAATGATATAAGGAGATACGTTAATAATCCCGACAGGGGCCAATATAAGGGCTACCCACAATAAATTTAGTGAATACGCATACCACTTAAAATCAATGGTATTTAAAAATGGTATAACATAGTCAATAACTCTTACTTCCCATTGCATTAATGGGTTCAATTCCTCACTTGTGCCTAATAGCCAAGTGAAAGTAAGGGCAAATATCAAACCATATACTATGCCAACAGGAATTAATATCTTCGCTCTCTTTTTTAACAGATTACGACAAATCTCATCTTCTTCCTCTGGTGTTACATTGTATACCATATTACATTGAATCTTAATCCGTCTAAACCGATAGCGAATATACTTATACAAAAGGTTATTCGGTGTATATAGCATAGTAGTCTCCGCATATATTTCAAAATGACTAAATCATTAAGAATATATCATCCATCTATAGCAAAGTAGTGTAAATCTTTAAATTCATCATCCCAAAATGTAAAGGAAAAGATGTGCGTATCATCAAAGGTTTGCTCGCAATAGGTCACAGCATCTCGCTCTGGTTCAATAATAGGTATACCTATCCGTGTTTTCACTTCATCAATAGTTACATTGCCATACCAATCTCTAATTTCGTTATGAATGAAAGTAACAATGGAATCTATATTCTTATGATAATTAGTTGCTAATAATTTAGCAGTTTCTACATTAGCATCCGTTGGAACCTCATCCCAGCAAAATTGTATTCCTTCATAAGAGAAGGTGTATTGTCTTAACTGTTCATCATATCTTACATGATTAGTCATTTTCAGAATCCTTTACATAGCTTTCCATCTTAGGTCTTAAATCTAACACGATTTCCCAACTATCTAATGCTGGTATCTTATTATGTACAATAAAATCCTCTATTATCTTTAATACCTCTTGGGGACCTTGCTCATTCTGACCATATATAATAGCGCCTCGGTCACCATTATTGGTTACACTAATTTCTATATGTAATAAATCAGTATCTTGATCACTACAAACCTGTACAAAGTTATACTGTTTATTATCTATGGAGATTACCTTTGATGGAGAAATAACTACAAAGTCTTGCTCTTGGTCCTCAATAGCATACAGATTTTGTTCAACTTCATTCAGTGTAATACCTTCATATTTATAGGTACCTACATCAATAGACCAATCCGTATATGTTTTCTCAAATGTATCTATCATATGTATCGCCTCTCCTTTACGATATCCATTAAAACAAAGTTTCTAATTGCCCTGCCATATCCGCTATAAACTCATCAAATTTACAGAGTTCTCGTAGTTCTTGATGTTCCATATCATAACAGGAAATCTTTTTAGATTTAGGGTCCCATACAATTTGATAATCGTTGTACTCACCTAGCTCTTTAGATAAACGTAATAGTTTACGACGACCCCATTTAAATGGAACTGTATCAAGTAAAGGTAAGAACTCTATAGAGATAAAATCTGAGTCTGGCAATTCAAAGTAAAGATTATCTCCCTCTAAAAAGGATATTAACACTTTTGGTAGTTTAAATGGTTTTAATTGATCCATTTTATTCTGTTTATCATGGTACTCAGCAGGCTCTAAATTTTTAAAATATTCTGCCATTTCCATATCGCCTTTTTCAATAGCAATACTATAGGGACGCATACCATCCTTTTCTGTGATGGTTACATCTGCACCATGTTCTACTAGATATTTACACATCTGTAAATCCACATACCGAGCTGCTACACATAGTGGGGTTGGCTTAAATGGATATACAGAATCAGGCTTATTGTAATTAATATCCACACTATTATTAATGAAGAAATCGAGGACCTCATAGTTTTGGTCTGTAATGACATTTCTGAAAGCTCGTCCACCATATTTCTGTACTGAATATCCTAAATCATGAATGAGTTGTAAGTTTTCATATCTCTTACCATATAAGGCAGCTTGAAAAGCATCTACATCCACAGAGTTCAAAGCATGAATATTAGCACCATGCTCCACAACATAATCTATTACCTTTTGGTCAGCATACCGTACAGCTAACAAGAAACTTGGATTTTCTTCATCATTTAGATCTGCTCCATGTTCAACTAACCATTGAACACTAGGTAAACAATTCATTACTAACGCCAATTGTAAAGGTGTATACTCACTATATTTACCAATTTGTATAGGTTCATCTATATCCCAACCAGCTTTTAATGCGCTTTCAAGAGCGGTTATATTTCCATTTATAATATCTGTCACTAAATCTGGTACAGATTCAAAACTGCCTAAGTCCTTAAGATGTATCATATGTGTTTCTCCCTTATAATACGACCTTATATGTATACTGATGATTCATAGTTTAATTATACTAAATTTATTGTAATTTTTGATATAGAAAAAGCCTCTTACCGAAGTAAGAGACCTTTCAAAAAATTTTCAATTAAATGGAACGCCATTATGACATAGGTTTCTTTATTATACGTATATATGGGGCATCATTATTGAATCAAGAATTATATAGTAGACATATACTTTTCTTCAAAGGACGTCAATATGCCTAGCATTTTAGTATCTAAAAACGATAGAGCCTGTTTTCTAATATCCATTGGAATACCATAATATGCCTGTGCTACAGCAAGTGTCATGATACTATCATCAGTTAACACACATTGATCTGTAAAAAAATCAAAGTCCTTCCGTCTAATATTATTAAATTCGAATCGTGAACCAACTATATCACCAATGATTGCTCCTAACATGTTAATCCCTCCCTAGACTTCTAATATTTATACGTTTAACAAATTTATTTTACAAAGGAAGCTCATATAATTCATAATCTGTTAGTCCAGTGTCCTAATAGTACATTTGTAAGATATGAAGATACTTGAAACCCATTCTAGAATATAATCTTTCAGCAGGAATATTACCCTTAAGAAAATCAAGGCGTATCGCTTTTTGATGATTTTGTTTTGCATATTCAATAGCAAATCTAACCAATTTTTTTGCATAACTATGACCTGAATATCGTGGATGTACGCCAAGAGCATGAATTCCCATAACTTCATTATCTGAAGCCCTTGTAGGCCAATTAAAATTATTATACCCTTCATTTGATTCATAGTTGATGATCATAGCTGCTATAATTTGAATTGATAAGTCCAACAAACAACTCTCCCCTAGAGATTGAACTCATTAAGAATTCAGGCTCAGGATAAATATTCTTTTTCCAACCAATATCATATTTACTGTCTATCATTCCATCTATAAGGGAATAATAGAACAATCTTCTATATGATTAAGTTACCAAGCGAAATCACAAAAAAATCATTCTCTAAGTCTAATGGTAGCATAATTACAATTGATACTCCATATAATCATTCAATCTTTATTAAAACTTATACCCTTACTCAATTATATGAATCAAAAAGGTGCAACTGTATGAGCTGCACCTTTTAAATTTATTATATAGATACTTTATTATGATATATTTTTAGTAAAACTGTATTTTAGAACATTGCATGAGCAATAAAGTAACCGACTACACAACTTGTAAATACACCAATACAACCAGGGAGTATAAAACTATGGTTAATTACGAATTTACCAATGCGTGTCGTGCCAGAACGGTCAAAACCAATACATGCAAGGTCAGATGGGTATGTTGGTAAAATAAAGTAAGCATAACAGGCAGGTACGAAGGAAAGGATGATAAGAGGATCTACCCCTACACTCAATCCCATAGGCACAACAATAGCAAGTGCTGCTGCTTGTGAATTTACAAGTTTAGAAATTAAGAATAGCACAAATGCATATGTCCATGGATGCGCCACTACAATCCCAGACAATGTAGTTTTAAATTGTGGAATATATGCACCAAAATATGTTTCAGCCATCCAAGCTACGCCATATACTGAGATAACTGCAATCATACCAGATTTAAATACAGATCCACTTGTAACGTCGCTAACTTTGACCTTACAAGCAAGTAAAATAATAGCAGCGATAACAAGCATTGAAATTTGAATCGTTGGGGTCATGGATAAAGGTTTCCATAAGCCTTTTGCATTTGGAACAAGTGGTAATAATTGTTCAGGGAAACTACCAAATAGAGCAATAACAAGTATACCTAGTAAGAAAATAACGGTAGCCATATAAGCAGTGCGTGGAAGTTCTGCTTTAACACTAGCATCTTTATTTTCAGCATAAACATATTCACGTTGTTCAAGGTTTTTAATACGTTCTTGGAATATAGGATCATTAGCTAAATCTTTACCACGACGCATGCTCCATATACCAGCAACAATAACTCCACAGAAAGTTGCAGGAATGGTAATTGCCAAAATTGTTACCACACTAGCTGGGAAGTTAGCCGCACCTAACATAGCAACAACTGACACGACAGCAACGGACGCCGGTGATGCACAAACACCCATTTGAGATGCAATTGATGATACAGCCATAGGTCTTTCAGGACGTATACCTTCTTTAATAGCAATGTCATAGATGATTGGGAACATCGTATATACTACGTGACCAGTGCCGCATAGAACCGTTAAAAACCATGTTGTTATAGGTGCTAAAATTGTGATACGTTTTGGATTTTTACGAAGTAATTTTTCTGCATAAACAAGCATTACATCTAAGCCCTTAGAGGCCTGTAAAAAACCTGAACACGTTACAACCGCCATGATGGTAAGCATAACATCAATTGGTGGTTTACCTGGAACAAGACCAATGACGAATACGTAAAATGCAAGCCCAAGACCAGATATGGCGGC
Source organism: uncultured bacterium (assembly GCA_905214495.1). Classification (GTDB taxonomy): domain Bacteria; phylum Bacillota; class Negativicutes; order Veillonellales; family Veillonellaceae; genus Veillonella. The sequence continues at coordinate 5,169 of CAJMLW010000013.1, forward strand.
AAGTCCTAAACCACCAAATCTAACACCTACAATTAAGCAGGCTAATAGAACAATAAACCCTAATAAAATAATCATGATACCTATCAATCCTTTCAAAATCACATAGAATAACACGCCTTAACTATATTATATGTTAGTATATAAAATTATAACAGATAAAAACTTATAAATTAATAAGATTTGCTAATGAATATTTTTTATTTGTATGTAATATTTTTTTATAATTAATATTTATTACTATTTTTAATTTATCTTATTGTATGAAATTAAATTACAGATTACAAAACAATAATTCTTATACAATGTGTATGCTCTTTTGAGTAGCAAAATAGCACTAACCATTTTCATAGTTAGTGCTATAAATATTAAGGATTATCATTAATACTTGATAAAAATTTTATTGAATACTTTTATCTTATTAAGCTTATTCTAATTATTTTTTAGATTGCTCTAATTCTTGAATACGTTTTTCTAATTGAGCGATTTTTTCATCAGTGGATGTTGTATTTGATTTAAATTCAGATCCAGATCCTACCTTAAAGCTAAGTCCACCATTAAAACCTTGGTTACCATTGCCCACCACAGTGCCTACATTAAATTGTACATTGCGGTTTGGACGATAGTAAGCACCTACCGCAGTTGCTGTTTTGCCATGATAATGACCAAAGCCCACGGCTACACCCAATCCAGTTTCACCTTCTGAGAAGTTTGGTTGTAATGCAGCTAATGCATAACTAGATGCAGTCGCTTTATTAACTGTAGTTTCTATATTTGTACCTACAGATTGTACTTGGCTAATAGCATTTTCCAATTGACCTACTGTAGCTGCATCATGTGCATCAACGCCATCAGCTACTTTCACCAAACGATTATATTTAGCATCTGAGTATGTAGTAGGTATTACTGTCGGTTCTTTATCATAATCTGGTACTGTCTTTTTATAACCTAAGTGAGTAGTGATTTCCTTATCTGGATATTTTACAGTATAACCAGATATATCTCCTGCATCATGACCAAATGCAATAGTTCCTTCTTCGGTTGCTACGCTTTCATAACCGATAGCAGTGCCATATTTGACAGTAGTACCTGCCTTATGACCTAATGCTAAACTATTTTCTGCCTTAGCACCTGTAAAACCACCTCCAACAGAGGTAGAAGCAAGACCAAGTGTCATACCATTAGATCCACCCACAACGGTACTACCATTTCCTACGGTCATAGCATCACGAGATCCAACAATGGTACTATACTCACCGTTGGCAATATTTTTATGGGTCACAAATTTACGACCTGTAAATTCACGACCGCCACCACCAAGGATAGATGTTCCAGTGCCTACGGCTTCATTCTTACTGCCCCCAAATACGGATGACCACATGCCAACACCTGTGTTTCCTAAACCACCCGCAAGTGTACTCCCTTTTCCATCTGCATTATTTTGAGAACCGCCAATAACAGAACTAATTTCACCAGCTGCATTATTGCCACGACCACCGGCAATTGAGCTATGTAATCCATATGTACCATTAGAGTTACCACCTGAAATAGATGAGGACTCACCATACGCAATATTATCTTCCCCACCGCTAATTGTGGCATAATTTCCTACTAAGGTTCCTACTGCTTCAATTTGATTTTTTGTACCACCAAGAATAGCCCCATTTTTAATTTCTTCATGAACAATATTTTGAAAGCCCCCTACAATAGCAGCATAAGGTCCTTCAGCCATATTTTTCGTCCCCCCAAGGACAGCACTATTTTCCCCTTCTGCAAGATTAGGGGCTTTATCTTTACCGCCACTGACAACGACACTACCATCACCTAGTGCCTGATTACCAGTCGTATAACCACCAATTACTTGACCGGCTGCATTTGCACTAGATGTGCCTAATACCATAACCGTCCCTAATGTTAATGCAAATACACAAGCGGTTACTGCGGTACTAAGGTGCTTTACGTTCTTAGGATTACATTTATGGGAATTTATTTTACCAGTTAACATCATTTGTACTTTACTCATTTCTTTTCTCTCTATGAATATACAAAACTACTTACAAAAAATACTTACAAAACTGACTCCTTTCTAGATATACACAATACACAGATCATTTCTGAATAATTTTTATTCAAAAAAAGGCTATAATATAAATTAATTATAAACTAATTTTATCTTTTATATAATTATCATTACTTATAATCATATAACTACTATTCATAATATTTTATTCGTCCCAATGCTATACTAAAAATGATGTATTTTAATTATTTTAGTGTAGAGGGTCATACGTATGAAAGAAGGTAAAAGAAAGAAAACATTAACTGGTTGTAAGCAAACCAGTACATCAAAAATCATGTTATTTTCAATGATTTTAACGGCTATGAGCGCATCCATTGTATATGCAGCAGATACCAACGTGGCCGATGAACCTAAAATATCACATACCATCACGGTAACTGCTACTAGAACTATGGAGGATATCATAAAAACACCAAGTGCTGTATCTGTTGTAACAGACAAAGATATTGAAACACGAAGAGTTGATACCGTAACAGATGCTCTACAAATGTTACCTGGCGTGTATAAAAGCCAAAAAGCAAACGGTGGATTACAAATTCGCGGTTTTGATTCTACTGACACCTTAGTATTACTCAATGGTGTACCAATGAATAACACTTTTAATAATGGTGTTGATTGGGAAGCTATACCAGTACATTCTATTGAAAGGATCGAATTAGTACGTGGTCCTAGCTCCTCTTTATATGGTGGCAGAGGTGTTGCTGGTGTTATCAACATTCAAACAAAACAACAACAACCAAAACAATCTGTAAAAGATATCCATTGGCATGGACAAATTGGATATGGATCTCACGGGACACTAAATAATGAGTTAGGGTTTGATGCACAAGTATCTAATCGTATTACTGTCGGTATGTCTGCAGAGCAAAGAAAAACAGATGGTTATCCAGGTTTCTTTATTACCGGCAGAGCTGCCAACATAAGGCCGTCTACTGTAACAGTTACACCAGATAACCCAGTTCCACAAACCAAAGATGGTTCCTATCTATTAGGTAGTCGAGGAGATAAGTCATTTAATAATAAGAATCTATCTGCGTATGTAACGATGAAACTCCGTGATAGAGAATCATTAACCTACTCTTATCTATATACGAAAAATAGATATGCTTATGAGAATCCAATGAGTACCATAACCGTAAATGGTGCACCTATCTTCTCTGGAAATGTCAAAATTAACAATCAAAAATATGTAGCACTTAGAACAAGTAGATACTTAGGCTATGATGGATTAAAAGAATATCATGCTCATAACCTACAATATAAAAATGACAAAAATAAGCTACAAGTTACTTTCAATATATTAGATCGAAAAAAAGATGGATTCTCTAGCCCTAGCAATCCAAATACACCTAACTACAGCGGCCCTGGTGATGATTCATTCTATCCTGGAAAAACAATTAATTTTGATGCACAAAAAGTATGGGATCGTATGGGGAAACATAGCGTTGTTGCGGGCATTAACTGGAAAAAGGAAAGCTTTGAGCAAAAACGAAGAGAATTAACTAATTGGAGAAATCATTCTTCCTTTGATTCAACCACATATCCTGGTGGATTGTATGAAATCAATAAAGGTGCTACAAATAATTTAGCCCTATTCGTCCAAGACACATACCGTCCTAATTTCAATTGGGCTATTTATACCGGACTTCGCATAGACCGATTCAAAAAATTCGATGGTCAACATGTTACCTATGATACGACCAATAATAGATACGACACCGTAAATCATGGTGAAGGTAGCTATACTGAATGGAGTCCAAAATTAGCAATTGAACATTATGTAACCGATTCCCTAAATGTATATGCTTCCTATGGTCACTCTTTTAATCCACCACCACTTAGTCAAGTATATCGTTACACAGATGTAGTACGAGCGAATCCAAATCTTGATCCAGAACGTTCAGATACATTTGAAGTTGGTATGAAAAAAGAATGGGGCACAAAAACTGCATTAAATCTATCTGCATTCTATGTAAAAACGAAGGATAAGGTTAAATATGTAACACATTATGATAATAATGGTGATGTAGATTATAAAATGTATGAAAATGTAGACCAAGAAACTCGTCGCGGCATAGAATTAGAACTTCGCCACCAACTATCCTCAAAATGGTCTGTATTTGGAAACTATACATGGCAAATGGGTCGTATAAAACATAAAGATCTTCCTAACACAAATGCAAGCGGATATGAGGAAATCAATTATGATATACCTAAACACATCTTCCATGCAGGTCTTGAATATACTAATGGTAAATGGAATGCCCTTTGGGATGCTCAATATGTAAGTCGTCGACAATCAGTAGATGATATTACAGGTCAATACGGTTCCTCAGATAGCTACTTTATCTCTAATATAGCAATGAATTACAAATTCTCCAAAAAAGCGACATTACAATTAGGTATTCAAAATGTGTTTAATCGTGTTTTCTTTGATGATGAAGCTACCGCAGGACGAACATATTCTGCAAGTATGAAGTTTAAATTTTAGTAATCATTCATCAAATTTTACTATATAACTTCTATTTGCTTTAACCACAACCATATAAAATCTATTTAAATTTAATATATAAAAGCAAAAAAAGCCCATCGCATATCGTTTCTATGCGATGGACTTATTTATTCTTCTTCAATTATTACTCCATTTATATATGCAAATTCAATCATAGTGGATCCATAAAATTCACTCACGCCTAATGAAATATTTTCTTTAGGAATTTCTTTCAACTGATTATAAAAGTCAATATACATACTTCTTAACTCAGAATTTTTGATTATTTTATTAAAATATTGTTGAGCTTTATCTTTTCCACCATAATGATAAATATAATACGGTAGATTATAATCGTTTATATCTCCCTCTATAAGTTTTTCAATATTACGTTCTGTATCTTCAAAACCTTCAAATAGCGGTATTATATATTCCTCACATAACTTGCTAACTTCATCTACAGTATATTGATAGCTAGCACCTGATAATTGATACCAATGCCATTCCGTTCTATTTAACAAACGACCTAATTCTCCGCCATATACAAACCCGTTATGAAAATTAGCTTTTTTCATAGATTTAGAATAAATGGTAATATGTGGAACAAACTCTAATGCATCTTTACTAAAGTTTATAAGATCAACTTCAATATTTTGAATTATTTTAGTCCAATCATATACAGCTTACTTTATCGGTAAAAACATGGGGTGTTTTTTGACACGATACACCATCTCTCCGCTATTCCAAATATACATAATCGTGGATACTGGAGATTTTTCATCGGCCCAAAGCCAACCGGTATATGTAGTTGTATTAGCATAATAGCCTTCAGTAATTATTTCAAATTCTGAATCTGCATACTCATTCATAAAATCATGTAAACAAATGGACTTTCCAGTAAATCGACCTTCCCGTAAGGTTTTGTTAAATATTAGTACCTTACACAAATCCACATCACAGTCTTTAAAAGATATTTCACCGGAAAAAGCTCTTTCTTCACCGTCTACCAATTGATACATTTCGTCAACTGTTAACGTCAATGTTTTATTATGAATTCTGATTCTATTTACTTTACTACCATAAAGACTGAAAAGAATATTACTCTTTCTATCATGTATAAACTCCATATTATTCCTCATAAGGCAAAATCTAGAATTATAATTCATTGACGCCTATCGCATGGGCAGTGCTATCACTCACTGCGTCGTTTCACTCCTAGTAAGCAAAGCCACTGCCTCAACATGAGCCGTCATAGGGAACATGTCTACTGGTTGTACTTCTTTTAGTTCATAGCCGTAGTGTGTGAGGATTTCAATGTCCCTTGCCATAGTAGCTGGGTTACAGGATACGTAAACAATACGTTTAGGTTCCATACCCGCTGCAGAGGTCAGCACTTCTTCTTTACAGCCTGCCCGGATTGGATCGAATACGATGACGTCTGGACGTACGCCAGCTTTGTAGAGTTTTGGCATTTCTACAGCCGCATCAGCGACGATAAATTCTGTATTATTATAGCCATTGAGACGTGCATTTTCACGAGCATTGATAATGGCTGGTTCTACGATTTCTATGCCGATAACATATTTCGCTTTATGGGCTAAGAACAGCGAAATGGTGCCCGTACCACAATAGGCATCGATAACGGTCTCATTCCCCTCTAGGTTTGCATACGCAAGAGCTTGGTCATAAAGCACCGTAGTTTGTTCTGGATTCACTTGGAAGAAGGAATGTGGAGATAATGTAAATCGTAAATCCTTTATGTGATCTGTAATCGTCCCATCACCATATAATATATTGTTTTTAGGTCCTAAGATAACATTAGTTCGCTTACCATTTACGTTATGAACGATAGTTTCTACTTGAGGAATTCGTTCTGTTAATTTTTCTACCCACTTTTCTTGATGTGGTAAATAGTCTGTAGCAGTTACAAGGATAACCATCCATCCTGACTGTCCAATACGACCAATTACATGACGCAACACACCTTTACCAGTATGTTCATCATATGGTTCAATTTGAAGTTCTTTTGCGATATCATAACAAGCTTGAGCTATGATATTATTCCCTTCATCTTGAATTGGACAATTTGTACCTTGCACAATATCATGAGATCCCATCGCATAGAATCCCATTTGAATATTGTCTCTAGTCCCCCCAACAGGCATTTGCATCTTGTTTCTATATGCCCACGGATCAAGTGGGCCTAATGCAGGTTTTACTAGGTCTGGGTTTTGATGACCAATACGCTCTATAACGTCTTTCACCTTTTGTGTTTTTAGTGAAAGCTGACCTTCATACGTAATGTGTTGTAATTGGCATCCGCCACATATACCGTATAACTCACAAGTAGGCTCAATACGATTATTAGCTGGTGTAACTACTTCTAATAGCTTACTAGTAGCATATGTCTTTTTTACCATATTGATGGATACTTTCACAGTTTCACTTGGTAATGCAAAGGGAACAAAGACTGTAAAATCCTGTACACGTCCCACTCCTTCTCCACTGCTTCCGATACCTTGAATCTCTACGAGCACTTCATCCCCTAGTTTAACGGGAGCATTCAGAATAGCCTGTTGTTTTTTAGAAAGTTTTCCACCTGTATGTTGTTGTCTACCTTTAGATTTATGTTTACGAGATGTACGACCTGTACCGTTCATTACGCGTCTCTTTTCTTCCAAATTTTAATGATACCAGTCACAATAAGAACAAAGAATAGGGCACCAAATTTTACGAGTAATTCATCCCCTTGAATGTATGGCAAAAGAAGTGGATCTTCTACAATCATTTCACCGGCAACCCATCCAAGTAGTGCACCGCCAGCCCAAAGAATGGCTGGGAATTTGTTAATAATACGAGCGAATAGTGTAGAACAAAATACGATGATAGGTACCGTAATTAGCATACCAACGATAACAAGCTCTAAATGACCTTTTGCAGCGCCCACAACACCGATGACATTGTCAATACTCATCATAGCGTCGGCAACGATAATTGTCCAAATAGCACCCATTAAGGAGTTTTTAGCTTCAATATGAGCCTCTTCATCATCACCTTTTAAAAGTTGGATTGCAATCCAAACGAGAACTAAGCCACCACCTAAATGAATGAGAGGAATTAATGTTAATGCCTCTACTAAAATAGTAGCAAAGATAAGGCGCATTAAAATAGCACCTACCGTCCCCCATATAACGGCTTTCTTTTGAAGTTCTGGTGCTAGTTTACCAGCTGCCATACCGATAACTACGGCATTATCGCCAGCTAATAAAATATCTATCAATATAATCTTACCAATAGTGACCCAAGTGGCCACTTCTAAAAATTCCATTGTACTTACCTCGACTACGTTTAAATTCTATAACTATCCCTTAACTATATCATATTTCAAGTATTTTCTCATCTAAAACTAATGGCGCAATACACGTTCATCATCAACTGAAAAAATATCTCTCCTCCTATAAAAAGAGAAGAGATATACTAAAACCTAATTTATTTTTTAAGCTGTTTTGCCAATAACGATGCGCCCACTACGAGAATAACGGCAGCTATTTTAATATATAATGCATACGGTTCAACTATATGAGCAATCAATGTATCCTCTACTGTCATATCAGCACCTACCCATCCAAGGATACCACCGCCAACGTATAAGATAATTGGAAAACGCTCGATAACTTTCACAAATAAAGTACTGCCATAAATGATAATAGGTACAGTAATTAACATACCAATGGCTACCATTGTCATATGACCACCGGCAGCACCAACTACACCAATAACATTATCGATACCCATGATACCGTCTGCAATAACAATCGTCATGATAGCAGCGCGCAAATTATCCTTGGCCTCGATATTATGCTCACTGTCATCATCAGCAACAAGTTTATAACCAATCCATAACAGAAGGATACCACCTACCAAACGCAGAGCAGGAATATTGTTCAATGCCTCTACAAATAGGAATGCCATAACAAGGCGTAAAATAATGGCACCTGCTGTGCCCCAGAAGATTGCTTTCTTCTGTAAGTTAGCTGGTAAATTTCGTGCAGCCATACCGATCACGATGGCATTATCGCCAGCCAATAGAATATCAATGACAATGATTTGTAACATTGCCAACAAACCTTGAACAGATAAAATGTCCAATTCGTACCTCCTATAACGAAAATATTTAATATACTTATTATACTAAAGAGAATCCACCCTGTACAATACTGTAATGTATCCATCTATTCCTAATGCGAATACCCTTATATGCAACTATATTCTATAGTTTTCTATACATCTAGCCATAATAAATAGACTATGTTAAAATATATCATCAATTTAGGAGGTCATTATGTATCAAACATATTCTATACTACAAAAATTATGGTTGTTCATTAAACTATTTACTCCTATGTGCATCACCCAATTTTCTCTTGTAGGGGGCACATTTATCGCCATCTTCTTAACAGGACAATATAGTACAATTGATTTAGCTGGAGTTGCTACAGGGTACAATCTATGGTTATTATTCTATATCTTTGCACAAGGGACCCTAATGGGTATCACCCCGATCATTGCACAGCTATTAGGAGCCAAGAAAACAGATAGTATACCTACCATCGTCTACCAAGGGTTTTATATTGCAACAACCCTAGCACTTATTATATTATTACTCGGTGTTTTCGGATTAGTACCATTACTAAATTTCCTTAACTTAGAACCTGCTGCTACGGCTGTTTGTATCAATTATTTGAAAGCTTTCGCACTTGGCTTATTCCCTTTATTATGGGTTAATACATTGCGTAACACTGTAGATTCTCACGGTCTAACTCACTATTCTATGGCCATTGTAGTAACGAGCTTTGTAGTAAATGTATTTTTAAATTACTCCTTAATTTTTGGGCATTTCGGATTTCCTGAAATCGGTGGTGTAGGTGCTGGTTACGGTATTGCTGGAGCTTGTTGGACAAACTTTATCCTATTTAGTGCTATGGTACTCTTCCATCCTAAATTGAAGGGATATCGTATCTATAAAGATTGGGTAGGCCCCAAATGGCAATACATACGTGAGCAATTGCAAATCGGTTTGCCAATCGGTTCTTCCATTTTTTTCGAAGCTAGCATTTTCAGTATTGCAGGCCTATTAATGGTACACTTTGGTTCTGCTGTTGTAGCTGCTCACCAATCTGTCATTTCCTTTACCAATGTTTTCTATTGCTTACCACTTAGCATTGCCATGGCATCTACCATTGCCGTAGGCTATGAAGTTGGTGCAGGTCGACACAAAGAAGCCATTTATTACTCCTACATTTCTCGTGTGTTAGCCATTGTAATTGCAATTTTGATTTGTGCTTTCACATTCACCCATATGGAAAGTATATCCGCATTATTTACAAATGATGAAGAGGTTTATAATCTTATTTATAGATTTCTTGGCTATGGCGTTTTTTTCTCTGCCTTCGATGCCATCGGTACACCTTTACAAGGCATTCTCCGTGGTTACAAGGATGTAAAGATTGTATTCTATATCTCTCTTATTTCATACTGGGGTGTTTGCTTCCCTATCGCATACATTCTTGCCAACAACCCAAATTACGGCCCATTTGGTGTATGGATAGGCCTATTAGCTAGCGTAATTGTAGCAGGCATACTATTCACTATTCGAACATGGTATATTCAACACAAACAAGTACATATAAAAGTATAACGCACAAAAGCAGCACTGCAAGTCATAATCAGCAGTGCTGCTTTTCTACTATAAGGTATTAACTATTTTTATATTACATTTTATTTCCTTGTAATATATCTTGTTTTTCAACCTTCGACATACGGAAAAAATTATATAATGTTTCCGCCGTCTTATAGTTCATGGAATCAACCTTTGCCAATTCATCTATACTGGCTTTTTTCATAGCTTCTAAACTATTGAAATGAGCCCATAAAGCCTTACGACGTTTAGGGCCAATGCCATCAATGTGATCGAGAACAGATTCTAAATTACGTTTACCCCGTAGCTTACGATGATAAGTAATAGCAAAGCGATGGGCTTCATCTCGAATTTGTTGTAATAATTGCAACTCAGGTGAGTGATGACTTAAAATAATGCTTTCCGATTGCCCCTCTACGAAAACCTCTTCTATCCGTTTTGCCAAGGATATAACTGGCACATCTGTAACACCTACGGCGCGTATAAGCGGTATAGATGCATTGAGCTGTCCCTTACCACCATCGATGATAATGAGATCCGGCATAGGCCAATCCGTTTCATTACCATAGCGGCGTTCCATGATTTCTGCCATCGATTTAAAGTCATCAGGCTTGCCCTGTGTGGTCTTTAATTTAAAGCGTCTATATTCCTTCTTAGCAGGCTTGCCGCCTTCAAAGACAACCATGGAGGCTACGGTTTCAGAGCCTTGTGTATGAGAGATATCAAAGCATTCCATACGCTCTGGTAATCGAGGTAAGTCAAGTACCTCCGCTAATTTCTTAACGGCACCACCACTTTTATCGATTTGATATTGCCATTGACGACGACGTTCTTCAAGGAATGTTTCAGCATTTTCATGAGCCATTTTAATCATGTCCATCTTATAGCCCCGTTGAGGCACAAGGACATCAACCTGTTGTCCCTTCATTTCACTAAACCAATCCTTGAATAGATGTTGTTCAGAACTTTCCATCGGTAACAATAACTCTTTAGGGATAAAAGTAGTATCTCCATAGTACTGCTTAATAAAATCGGTCATAATGGTTTCTTCTGAGTCGCCTTCATTTTGAACGAAGTAATTTTCTCGTCCTAATAGACGGCCACCTCGAATAAAGAGCAGTTGTACACATGCCAATTGACCATCTACAGCAATCCCTAGTACATCTAGATCACCACGCTGAGTTACCATCCGCTGTTTTTCTTGGATTTTTTCAATGCTCGTCAATTGATCTCGATACCGTGCTGCATCTTCAAATCGAAGCTCTTCAGCAGCTGTTTCCATCTTCTCTTTAATTTCTTTAAGTAGCGGAATCGGTTTTCCTTCAAAAAGAGCTATAATTTCATCAATATACTTTCGGTAATCAGGTACAGAAATTTTATTAAAACATGGTGCTTCACAATAGTGCATATGATATTGCAAACAAGGACGTTCTACCTTCATCGATTTACAGGTACGCAATGGAAAATACTGACGAATCAACTTGAGGACTACATGAACGGCTGTCACATCGGTAAAAGGCCCAAAATATTTAGCCCCATCACGCTCAAGACGACGTGTCATATATACGCGAGGATAGTCTTCTTGAACAGAGATTTTAACATATGGATACGTTTTATCATCGCGGAGCCTAATATTGTACTTAGGCTCATGTTCTTTGATAAGCGTATTTTCTAATATAAGAGCTTCCATTTCCGTCTTTGTTTGGATAATCTCAACATCGACAGCACGCTTCATCATGGCCGTAACCTTAGGCGCTCGATTCGCATCATTGCGAACATAAGAACGCACGCGATTACGTAAGTTAATCGCTTTCCCCACATAGATGATGCGGTTATATTGATCACGCCATAAGTAAACCCCTGGTGTGGTCGGTAAATGGCTAACCTTTTCTAATAATTCTTCAGACGGCATATATCCTCCTTTCTTCGTCAATTCTCCATACCATTATAATTAATACTTCATTGTCGCAACCATACAAGGCAGTGCTATATAAATTATTTCTTTTTCTTCAGAGCATTCATGAATTTATTAGTCTGTTCTAATACAGGACCTAAGAATTTTCCAGTATAGCTTCCTTTCACCTTTGCAATCTGTTCCGGTGTACCGGTAGCCACGATGGTACCACCTCGATTACCACCTTCAGGACCTAGATCTATAATATGATCCGCCACTTTGATAACATCGAGATTATGCTCAATGACGATAACTGTGTCACCACCATCTACCAATTTTTGTAAAACATCTAGAAGCTTTCTAATATCTTCCGCATGAAGGCCTGTTGTAGGTTCATCAAGGATATATAGGGTTTTACCTGTACTGCGACGTGCTAGTTCTGTGGCCAATTTAACTCGTTGTGCTTCACCACCAGACAATGTGGTTGCCGCTTGGCCTAAACGAATATAGCCAAGACCAACCTCTTGCAACGTTACCATTTTCTTGTAAATTTTAGGGATAGCACTAAAGAATTCTACTGCATCATCTACGGTCATATCTAATACATCTGCAATAGATTTGCCCTTATATTTAATCTCTAGTGTTTCCCGGTTGTAGCGAGCCCCTTTGCAGACCTCACAAGGCACGTACACATCTGGTAAGAAATGCATTTCAATTTTGATAATACCATCCCCACGACAAGCTTCGCAGCGGCCACCTTTTACATTGAAACTAAAACGTCCTTGCTTATAACCGCGCATCTTAGCCTCTGGCGTTTGACTATATAATTCACGAATCGCATCGAATACGCCTGTATACGTAGCAGGATTAGAACGAGGTGTGCGACCGATAGGGCTTTGATCAATATTGATGATTTTATCGATATGCTCTAGGCCGCGAATTTCTTTATGGGCCCCCACCTTGTGATACGAACGATACAACTGATTAGCTAGCCCTTTATACAGAATTTCATTGATTAAGGTAGACTTACCAGAACCGCTGACACCTGTAACTACTGTAAATAGTCCAATTGGGAATTTCACATTAATATTTTGTAGGTTATTCTCTTTGGCACCTCGAATTTCGATGCAGTTTTTACCAGGTTTACGTCGTTCGTCAGGAAGAGCTATGAACTTGCGACCGCTCAAATATTGACCGGTAATGGAGTCTTTTACCTGCATAACCTCATCTACAGTCCCTGCTGCAATGACTTGACCACCATGCTCGCCCGCACCCGGTCCAATGTCTACAAGGTAATCTGCAGCACGCATCGTATCCTCATCGTGTTCTACAACGAGCAAAGTATTTCCCAAATCACGCAACCCTTTTAAGGTATCGATAAGTCGATCATTATCCCGTTGGTGTAGACCGATGGATGGTTCATCAAGAATGTATAATACACCTACAAGTCCAGAGCCTATTTGCGTTGCTAACCGAATGCGCTGTGCCTCACCGCCGGATAGTGTGCCTGCACTTCTGTTCATCGTTAGATAATCTAAACCTACATTATTGAGGAAGCCAAGTCGAGCATTAATTTCCTTCAAAATTTGAGCCCCAATCACTTGTTCTCGATTGGTTAACTGCAAATGACTAAAGAAATCTAGCGCCTCTTTAATCGTCAACTCGGTTACTTCATTAATATTCTTATCCCCTATGGTGATTGCTAACACCTCGGGTTTTAAACGGGCGCCATGGCATGTAGTACATGGTTTAATGGACATGAATTTTTCAAATTCTTCACGCATAGAATCAGTAGATGCTTCGCTATGACGGCGTTTCACCATCGGCAAAATACCTTCGTATTCGGTGAAAAATTCCTTTTCTTCGCCACGCATATTTTCATAGGTGAAAGCCACCTTGTCCGTCGTACCGTACATGACCTTTTTCTGTAATGCTTTAGGCAATTCATCATAGGTAGAGTCTAAGGAGTATCCATTGGTCTTCAATAGACCTTCTAGTTGACGCATAAACCACGCGTTAGGATTTGAGCTCAACGCTTGTACACAGCCATCGGCAAAGCTAATGGATCCATCCGGAATTACACGTTCTTCATCAACCTCCATGGTAGAGCCAATACCCAAACAAGAGGGGCATGCTCCAAAGGGACTATTAAAGGAGAACATACGGGGCTCAATTTTCGGCAATGAAATGTGACAATCTGGGCATGCAAAGTTCTGACTATACATATGCTCTGGGCCATCGACCTTTTGAACAATAACGATGCCTTCTGCCCATTTGGAAGCCGTTTCCATAGAGTCTGCTAAACGGGATTCAATACCTTCTTTTACAACGAGACGGTCTACAACAATATCGATGGAATGTTTTTTATTTTTTTCTAATACAATATCCTCATCCATCGTACGTACCACACCATCAACGCGAGCACGAACAAAACCCTCTTTTCGAAGTTGTTCAAAGACGGATTTATGTTCCCCTTTTTTCCCTTGAATCATAGGTGCTAAGATTAAAATCTTAATTCCTTCAGGAAAGCTCATTACATCATCTGTCATTTGTTGAATCGTTTGTTGCGTAATGGGTTTACCACACTCTGGGCAATGAGCATGTCCAACACGAGCAAATAATAGACGTAAATAGTCGTATATCTCCGTTACTGTACCAACTGTAGAACGAGGATTACGGCTTGTAGTCTTTTGGTCGATGGAAATAGCCGGAGATAAACCTTCAATATAATCTACATCAGGCTTATCCATTTGTCCCAAAAATTGACGCGCATAGGCCGACAATGATTCTACATAACGCCGTTGGCCTTCTGCGTAAATCGTATCGAATGCAAGAGACGATTTACCGGATCCACTTAAACCAGTTAAGACAATGAACTTGTCCCGCGGTAGTGAAATATCTATGTTTTTAAGGTTATGCTGACGCGCACCTTTTACTATCAATTGATCTTTCATATATGTACCTTTTTACTTTTTGGTGATTGTTTCTTAGAATTTTTTTGTGGTTTTTTTAACTTACTGTCACCGACACTATGCATATCGGACCATTGTTGACGAAGTTCGCCCAATTGGTCACGTAATTTAGCAGCCTTTTCAAATTCCAACTGTTTAGCAGCCGCCTTCATTTGACGGTCAAACTCTTCAATCTTGTTATATAGTTCTTCCGCCGTAATCTCTGCTACCTTAATTGTAGCAACATCTTGAGCATATGTTTCGTGACCATGGTCCATACCAGCTGCAGCAGATTTCTTTTTCCCCTTCTTTGGTGAAAGCCCTTTGCCATCAGTCACCAGATCTTCTTCGATTTTAGTGAGCTCAATAAGCTCTTTAACATCTTTAGTTACAGACTTAGGCGTAATATGATGTTTAATATTATAAGCCTCTTGCACGGCACGACGGCGATCGGTTTCATCCATAGCACGCTGCATAGAACCTGTTATACGGTCTGCATACATGATAACGTGACCATTCACATTACGAGCGGCACGACCGATAGTTTGAATCATAGCCGTATCGGAGCGCAAGAAACCTTCCTTATCTGCATCTAATATAGCTACAAGAGAAACCTCTGGCATATCGAGGCCTTCGCGAAGCAAGTTGATACCAACTAGTACATCGAATACACCAGCTCGTAAGTCCCGAATAATTTCGGCCCGCTCGATGGTAACAATATCCGAATGGAGGTATCGAACACGAACGCCCATTTCCTTCAAGAACTCTGTTAAGTCCTCTGCCATTTTCTTTGTTAAGGTCGTAACGAGGACACGCTCATTCTTAGCAGCTCGCTTATGAATTTCACCGAGCAAGTCATCCATTTGTCCCTTAATAGGGCGAATCTCAATGGATGGATCAAGTAGACCGGTAGGACGAATAATTTGCTCTGCAATATTCGTTTCTACTTCCATTTCGTAAGGACCAGGTGTCGCCGATACATATACGATTTGATTGATACGTTCCACAAACTCATCGAATTTCAACGGCCGATTATCGAGTGCTGAAGGCAGACGGAAGCCATATTCGATAAGAGATTCTTTACGTGCACGGTCACCATTGTACATGGCACGCACTTGAGGTATCGTTACATGAGACTCATCCACCATGATGAGAAAATCATCTGGAAAATAGTCTATTAATGTATATGGCGCCTCTCCCGCCTTACGTTCAGACATATGGCGAGAATAATTTTCGATGCCTGAGCAATAGCCCATTTCTTGCATCATTTCTATATCATAACGGGTGCGCTGTTCAAGTCGTTGAGCTTCAAGTAAACGATCTTCTGCTTTTAGTTTTGCTAGCTGCTCGTCTAACTCTGCTTCAATGCGCTCTACCGCAATTTTCATTTTTTCTTTTGTTGTAACATAGTGAGATGCAGGATAAACTGCAACATGTTTGCGCTCTGCAATAACTTCTCCTGTTAATGCATCCACCTCAACAAGACGGTCGATTTCATCGCCAAAAAGTTCCACTCGAATGGCTCTTTCACTATACGCGGCAGGGAAAATCTCGATAGTATCTCCTTGTACACGGAAGGTACCGCGAATAAAATTCATATCATTACGCGTATATTGAATATCTACGAGTTTTGACAAAATTTCATCACGAGATTTCGTCTGACCTAATCGCAAGGACAATACGAGATCAGAATAGTCCTCAGGGTCACCTAAGCCGTAAATACAACTGACAGAGGCAACGATGATCACATCGCGGCGCTCAAAGAGGCTCATCGTAGCGCTATGTCGCAATTTATCGATTTCATCATTAATAGATGCATCCTTCTCGATATATGTATCGCTAGAAGGAATATACGCTTCTGGTTGATAGAAATCGTAATAAGATACAAAGTATTCTACCGCATTATTTGGGAAGAAACTTTTAAACTCGCTGCACAGTTGAGCAGCCAATGTTTTATTATGGGCAATAATCAAGGTCGGTTTTTGAACTGCCTCAATCACCTTTGCCATAGTAAAGGTTTTACCTGTACCAGTCGCACCTAATAGGACTTGAGCCCACTCGCCACGCTCAATCCCTTCCGTAAGAGATTGAATGGCAGTCGGTTGGTCTCCAGTAGGCGTAAAGGGCGCCTCCACTTTGAATGGTTGGCCCCCTTCGTAATTATAGCTATTATGTTTCATTACTGTTCATCCTGATGTTTACGGATAGCCTTCAGTTCTTCCGCTGACAAACGACGGCCTGCATTTTCCGCTTGGTTCAATGTATCCTCACCTTCTAACACTTCGATGAGCATAGCAATGGAGAAGCGATCTAATGTAGGCGTAGTCTTTTGAATTTCATCGGCCATCATCCAATCTGATTCAGTATAGTTATTAATACGATCTGTAATTTCTTCCCAATTTGAAAGTAGTAATCTCGTAATAGGACGATATAATTCAATACCGAAATACTCGATTAAGCTAACGATTTTTTCCATGTTTTCTTGGCTTACATTACATTCATTTTTTTTATTTTCAGATTCTACATATTCAAGTAAGAATTCCCGGTTATATTTATTTGTCACCTTGAATCATTCCTTTATTAAATAGTGCATTGGCAAATTCTTTTGCATTAAATGGACGTAAATCATCCATGCCTTCACCAACACCAATCCAACGTACAGGTACGCCTAGTTCTTCTTTAATAGAAATAACTACGCCACCCTTTGCAGTACCATCTAATTTAGTAACTACAATACCATTAACAGGTACGGCTTGACCAAATAATTTAGCTTGGCTTACCGCATTTTGACCTGTAGTACCATCAAGAACAAGCAGTGTTTGATGCGGAGCGCCCTCTACATGGTTATTCGCTACACGGCCCATCTTTTTAAGTTCTTCCATAAGATTTACTTTTGTATGAAGACGACCAGCCGTATCGACAATCACCATGTCAGCATTACGAGCCTTTGCTGCTTCCATCGCATCATATACAACAGCAGCAGGATCTGCACCTTCCTTATGTTTTACGATAGGTACGCCTACGCGGTCAGCCCAAATGGATAATTGGTCCGCCGCCGCTGCACGGAATGTATCGCCAGCAGCAATGATAACCTTTTTACCTTCTTTAGTGTAGTAGTTTGCCAATTTAGCAATTGTTGTCGTTTTACCAACACCATTAACACCAACGACGAGAATAACCTCTGGATGGTGTAGTGTAATCTCGTCCTCTTGGTCAACGAGCATTTCTGTAATGCGGTCTTCCATAAATGGCATTACATCACCTGTATTATTGATAATACCTTCTGTAACACCACGGCGGATTTCTTTCATCAAATACTCTGTAGTCTTAGGACCGAGGTCACTTGTAAGCATAACTGCTTCTAAATCATCAAGAAAATCATCATCAATTTCTGCATAACCAATGATTACTGTTTCTACATTTTTTACAAAGGACTTACGAGTTTTTTCTAAGCCCTCTTTAATTTTATTAAAGAATCCAAATGCCATTATGCTAGATCCTCCTTCACATCTTCAAATGAAACCGTTAACAATCGAGATACACCGCGTTCCACCATGGTCACCCCTTGTAATACTTCGGCAGCTTCCATCGTTTTCTTACGATGTGATACGACGATAAACTGTGTTTCCTTATTTACCCGATTCAAATAAGAACTAAATCGCTCTACATTTGCTTCGTCCAAAGCAGCATCAACTTCGTCAAGCACACAGAATGGAGCTGGACGATAGTCGAGGAACGAGAACAATAAAGCAATAACTGTAAGAGCCCGTTCACCACCAGATAGCAATGTCAGTTGTTGACGCTTTTTCCCTGGTGGTTGGATGTAGAAATCAATACCACCAGTCAAGATATTTTCTGGGTCGGTAAGTACGATTTGAGCCGTACCACCACCAAATAATTGACTGAATACGTGTTGGAACTGCTTACCTACCACCTCCAATACATCGTAGAGTTGTGTGCTCATGGCCTTATCCATTTCAGCGATAACCGCCTGTAGTTGTTCTTTTGCCGTATCGAGATCTGTTAATTGATTCGATAAGAAATCATACCGAGTTTTCGTCTCTTCGTACTCTTCTACAGCATTAGGATTTACAGATCCAAGTTCTGCGATTTCAGCCATCAAACGAGCTTGTTCCATTTTCCAATCATTCACAGAACCGGCAATATTTATATGCTGTGCATCTTCTAATGAATAGCCTAATTCATTCAAATCCTCTACAGCACGATCACAATCCATACGATAACGCGTCAATTTACCTTCTGCTTCAACTAGACGATTTTGAACCACCTTATACCGTTGGTTGAGTCGATCTTGTTCAGCTAAAATTGATTCAATCTCTTCCCGTGCACCAGCAGTCGATTGATACGCTTCATCGCGTAAAGCGCGAAGTTTTTCCACCTCTCCACGAATAACTGCAAGCGACTTGTTAGCGACTCGAATTTGTTCAGGAATCACACTATTCAAACGCTCTTCACTAGAATGTAATAACTCCATGAGAGGATGCAAGCGCGATGCTATAGTTTCCAAATTTTGCTTTCGTTGCTCTTGTTGTACCTTACGTTCTTCTATAGTGCTTTCTAAACGTTCACAAAGCAATCTAGATGCAGTAAATGCTTCATATGCCTCTTGCTGCGCCTTTTGCAGCGCATTTAATCGTTCCATAATCGCCGATTGATCACCTTGTTGTTCAGGTGAATTATGTAACGCTGCCAATTCAGATTCAGATTGTGAAAGCACATATTTCGTTTGACCCAAGTCTACATCAATTTGAACGATACGTTCCTGTTCATCATGAAGCACACGCTTTTTACGTTCTAATTGGTTTTCAATGTTCTGAATCTTCGTTTGACTTGCGGAAAACAAAAGATTGGTATGTTGATAGTGTTCATCCAATACACTTCGCTCTTGTTGCGCCCGTTCAATACGATTTTCTTCATCCTTAATTTGTTGTTCAAGCTTGGCTGTACGATCTTCTACAGAGGCTAATTCGGCCTCTAAACGAGCCGCCTCTTCACGACGACTTAACAAGGAACTCCGTTTTTTCTTCGTTGCACCACCAGTTAAAGAACCACCTGGTTGAAATTGTTCACCCGTCAATGTAACAATGCGTAACTGCTGATTATATTTCTTTTGTAATGCAATAGCCCGTTCCATTGTTTCTACAATTAATGTACGGCCTAACAAATATTGAAAAATATGATTATAGGCAACATCAAATTCAATGCAATCGACAGCTGTCCCAATGACACCATCTTCCGACAATGCAAGTGTATCATAAGGACGACCTTTTACAGAATCCATAGGTAAGAAGGTAACGCGTCCTCCTTGAATTGATTTAAGGAATTGAACGCCTTCTGATGCGGCTTTAGCTGTCGTTGTCACAACATGGTTAACACTACCACCTAATGCGATTTCGATAGCAACAGTAAAGCGGTTATCTACGGTAAATAAATCACCTACCGCTCCTTTAATCGCTTCACGCCAAGGGCCCTTACCGTTAAGGATGTTTTTAGTTCCTTCTAAGTAACCTTCATGTTGTTCTGCCCATTGTGCTAATAATTCTAATCGGCCCTGTGCTTTTTGCACATCGCTACTCATGCGATTTAATGCTTTTCGAGCTTCTCGCAATCGTTCTGCTGCAGACCGTTCTTCATCAACTAAGGACTTCCGTTTATTAGATAACTCATTAAATTGAGTTTCTAAGGATTCATGTTCAGATTTCGCTGCCGCTAAATTGGATTGAACCTCTTTAATTTCTGTTTCTAATGTTTCTACTTGAACGGCGGACTCAGATTTACGAGATTCTAAATTTCGCAATGTAGCCTTCGCTGTTTCAATACTAGCAACTAAATCTAATTGGTGCTGTTGATAGACTTTCCTGTCGCTTTCTAACGACTTCCATGATGATTGTTCCGCATCTAATTGAGCAATGGCCTTATTATAATTCTCCTCTAAAACTACGAATTGAGTACGTTCAGATTCTAATTGAGCCGTTTCATCCTCAATAAGACGATCCAAAATGAGCAATTGCTGCTCTTCACCCTTTTTAGACGCTTCGGCTTCGCTAATACGCAACAAAGTATCTTCTACTTCGCGCTTAGTTGTACGCAACTGTTCTTCTAGTAGTGTTACAGTGCCATTGATGCGTTCTTCTTCTCGTTGTTTTTCGCTAAACTGTGCTTCCCAAGATTTTAATTGTTCTTGATCCTTTGCATTTTCAGCTTGTAATGTATGACGTCGTGCATCGAGGGTAGATAATTGAGTTTGTAGTTCAATTTCCTCATCCTTCAATGCAATATTATCATTTTCTGCACGTGTTAATAATCTATCAGCGGTCTTATAATTGTGAAAGCCGATAACACCATCATATTCGCGTTTACTACGGCTTAATGCCATATATTTTTTCGTCGTTTCTGCTTTTTCTGCAAGAGGTTCTAATTGTTCCTCAATTGTCGCCATAATATCGCGAACCCGTTCCATATTCCGGTCTGTGCTCGCAATACGACGCAATGCATCCTCTTTATTAATTTTAAAACGAGAAATACCTGCAACGTCTTCAAATATAAGGCGACGTTCTTCTGGTTTACTATTAAGAATAGCATCGATACGATTTTGACCAATGATAACCATCGAATCTTTGCCAAGGCCTGTATCAGCTAATAACAAGTGAATATCCTTTAGACGACATGTTCGTTTATTGATAAGGAATTCACTTTCACCAGTCCGATAAATACGACGTGTAATAGCTACCTCTTGCATGTCCACATCGAGTTGACCATCTGCATTATCAAATACAAGGGTAACCTCGGCGGCACTCATCGGTTTTCGTTTTTCTGTGCCAGAGAAAATGATATCCTCTGCACGTTGGCCCCGTAAATTACGCACATT
The DNA here is from genome assembly GCA_905214495.1 of uncultured bacterium. Lineage (GTDB taxonomy): Bacteria > Bacillota > Negativicutes > Veillonellales > Veillonellaceae > Veillonella. The sequence goes on from CAJMLW010000013.1 coordinate 27,169, forward strand.
GGATTCCCCTAAAACCCATTTCATAGCATCCGTAATATTACTTTTACCACTCCCGTTAGGACCAATAACGGCAGTCATCCCTGGGGAGAATTTTACAACTGTTTTATCAGCAAAGGATTTAAACCCTTTTAATTCTAGCCGCAGTAATTGCATGACTGCCTCCTTTCTCAGTATAACCCCATTAAACCATATCTTTAATTATACCACATATACCATGCCATCTATACTGCATTGTACTGTATCAATATCATTATTTTCTCGCCATGTGAAAGTTATATTGCCATATGTTTTTCCAAAATATGTGAGATTCCGTTTCTTTAATCCCCTTACCTTAGACGTAAGGTTTCGTGGGTAAGATATAGTAATAGCTCGTACACGATTATTAAAATACTTCGTATGCTCATCTAAGCAATGCTCTATGCTTTGTCGCCATTGTTCATTTGTCACTAATTCTCCCATGGCAGGCTCATAAGGACCTGCCAATAAACTATGTCCTGCATCAAGTTCTTCTGTGCTTTGTAGACCCGTTCGAATAACAACGATCTGATGCGATTCAAACCAAGTCTTTAAAAACGCACAATACTGTAATGCCCGTTCCAATGATAGTGGCTCATATATACCTGCCTTGTATTGTTCTGCTAATTCTGTATTTTCAATAACAAGAACCGGATAAATACGCACAAAATCAGGCTTCAACTGAGAAATCTCAATGGCTGTTTTGATAATCGTATCCCAAGAATCTCCTAAAAGACCCGGTAGTAGTTGCAAGCCCACAGCAAATCCAAATTTTCGTAATTGCTTAACTGCTAATTTTACATCATTAGAGGTATGACCACGTTTAGCTAAGGATAGCACGGTATCATCCATTGATTGTACACCGAGCTCTATGGTCTTCATATCATATGAACGTAGTAATTCTAGTTGTCTATCACTAACAGCATCAGGCCGCGTGGAACAACGAATACCATCAATACGACCCTCTTTTAGAGCTTCATAAGCAGGTACTAGTAATTGTCTTTGTAAGTCTTGATTAATAGCTGAGAAGGAACCACCATAAAAACAGACTTCCCAGTATTTATCAGATTTAGATTCTCCTACATAGTCTTGAATAGTAGAGGTAATATACTTAGGAGTTAAATATCCTATCCCCGATACCTCTGTAATGCGAGACTGATTACAAAATGTGCACACATGAGGACAGCCCACATGAGGGATAAAAAATGGAATCATACCATATTTCATGAATAAACCTCCTTCCTATTACTGATCTACGCTTCACGGTTCATGCTATTGTATGTAAAAAACCTAAATTAATAGTTCCTATATAAAAAGCGCCTTTCGGCGCTTATTATATAGCAGCCATTAACCGTTCTAATGTCAATTGTGCTGCATGTTGTTCTGCAATTTTTTTACTTTTACCAGTACCTGCCTCATATGTAACTCCATCGATGGATACCTCCATCATGAAGGTTTTTGCATGATCAGGTCCTGATTCGCTAATAAGATTATAAACGATGTGTTTATCACCATCGCGTTGTACAAATTCTTGTAACAACGTCTTGTAATCTTTTCCGCGCTTACCTTCTAATGCCTGTTTAAGATTAGGAGCTAAATAATGTAAAACAAACTCCATTACTGTTGTATAGTCTGTCGTAATATATAGCGCACCAATTAAGGATTCAAATGTATCAGCCAATATGGATTTTCTATCACTACCACCAGAGGACTTTTCCCCATGGCCCAGTAATAAATAATCACCTAAATGCAATGTACGACTAACGGTGGCTAATGAATCTTCGCAAACTGTGGCCGCCTTAATCTTAGTCAAATTACCTTCAGACATATCTGGATATGTTTTAAATAAATATTCACCAATAATTAAATCTAATACAGCATCACCGAGAAACTCTAAGCGTTGGTTATGATGAATATGCTTAGATTTATGTTCATTCGCATAAGATGTATGAGTAAAAGCACAATCTAAAATCGAAATATCAATATTCGGTATATGTAAACGACTAACAAGCTCATGAAGAGATTCTTCACGAGCTTGCGTCATTATAGTATTCTTATGCGATACGTGACGCCCCATTAGTCTTCATAACGGCGAATACAAAGTGTACCGTTATGACCACCAAAACCAAAGGAGTTGGAAAGAGCTGCTGTAACATGTAAATCACGAGCACCTTCACGTACATAATCAAGGTCTAAACCTTCATCTGGATTATCACAGTTAATTGTTGGATGAACCTTACCTGTTTCGATTGCCATTACCATTACAATGGTTTCAATCGCACCAGCAGCGCCCAACAAGTGACCTGTCATAGATTTTGTAGAGTTAACAGCGATATCTTTTGCATGATCGCCAAACAATTCTTTAATAGCCAATGTTTCGTTTTTATCATTCAAGCCTGTAGATGTACCGTGAGCATTGATATAGTTAATTTCTTTAGGGTCAATACCTGCATCTTTAATTGCCAGTTCCATACATTTACGAGCTTGTACACCACCAGGAGCTGGAGCTGTAATGTGATAAGCATCGCCATTAGAGCCATAGCCTACTACTTCTGCGTAGATATGAGCACCACGAGCTTTAGCATGTTCCAATTCTTCAAGTACAACGATACCTGCGCCTTCACCCATTACAAAACCATCACGGTCCTTATCAAATGGACGAGATGCTTTTGTAGGTTCATCATTGCGTGTAGACATAGCTTTCATAGCTGCGAAACCAGCTACAGCAGCAGGAGAAACAGCAGCTTCAGTACCACCTGCGAACATGATGTCTGCATCACCACGTTGAATAATGCGGAATGCATCACCAATTGCATTAGTACCAGAAGTACAAGCTGTTACATCTGTAATAACAGGGCCTTTCAAGCCTAGGCGAATGGAAACACGTGCAGAGGACATATTTGCAATCATCATAGGAACTGCAAATGGGCTTACACGACCAGGGCCTTTTTCAAATAATGTTGTATACACATCATGGATAGAGTCAATACCACCAATACCTGTACCAACTACTGTACCACAACGGTCCAAATCTTCTTCATCAAGTGCCAATTTTGCATCATCAGCTGCTAAAACAGCTGCACCAATTGCAAATTCAACGGAACGGTCCATACGGCGAGCTTCTTTTTTATCTACACCATATTGAGTAATATCAAAATCTTTTACTTCGCCTGCAATGCGTGTTGCATAGTCAGATGCGTCAAAGCGTGTAATTGGGCCAATACCAGATTTACCCTCTAACAACGCATTGTAGAAATTCTCTTTACCGATACCTACCGGAGTAATCGCTCCTAATCCAGTAATTACTACACGTTTTTCCAATTATTCCACCTCTTATAGCTATATAGCCCCTTTAATTAATCGATTTCTGCTACTTGTTGTTTTAACTGTGCAAAAATATCTTTTACTGGCATAATCTTATCAACTTTTCTCATATTATTGCCAGAGAATACTAACCCCGTTTCCACATCACCTTGTTGCGCTCTAGATAAAGCACGGATAATACAGAATTTATGGGAACAATGTTTTAAACAATTGTCACATACTGTTGGTGGCGCTACAGTGCCATCAAGAACAGATTCAGCAAATTTATTTTTAATAGCTTGACCTGGTAATCCTACTGGACTTTGAATCAATACAATATCCTCAGGATTTGTAGCACGCACATACATTTTTTTCAATTCATCAGACGCATTACACTCATCAGAAGCAGCAAAACGACTGCCCATTTGAACGCCATTGGCACCCAATTTAAACATATCTACGATATCCTTACCATCTAAAACACCACCAGCTGCAATAACTGGAATATTTTTAACGGCTGCTACAACTTCTGGTACGATTTCACGAGCAGAACGATCCGTTCCCAAGTGACCACCAGCTTCGCTACCTTCTACAATAACTGCAGCGGCACCTAAACCTTCAGAAATGCGCGCTAATTTTGCAGAAGAAACAATAGGTACAATTGGAGTACCAGACTCTTTACCCATTGCGAACATATCTCTTGAAAAACCGGCACCTGCCACTACAAGATCAATGCCCTCTTCGATGGCAGTTTTTACAAGCCCCGCAAATTGTGTTGCGGCTACCATCGCATTTATACCAATAATACCCGTAGGTGATAATTTTCTAGCTAATTGTATTTCGTATCGTAATTCATCGAAAGGCAAGCCCGATGCCGCAATAAGGCCGATACCACCTTCATTTGCAACGGCTGCTGCCAAGCGAGCTGTAGACAATCTAATCGCCATACCACCTTGAATAATAGGTACTTTGGCCACTAGATTCCCAATGCGAAGTTCAGGGAGCTTCACTATCAATTCCTCCTGTAAACAATACCGATTAGGGGAGCCACTCGGCCCCCCGCACGGCTAAATTGTCAGCTATACAGCTTATTTAGCAGAATCAATATATTCTACTGTATCCTTAACGGTTTTGATTTTTTCTGCAACGTCGTCAGGGATTTCAACATTGAATTCTTCTTCAAATGCCATGATCAATTCAACGATATCTAAGGAGTCAGCGCCTAAGTCGTCGATGAATGTAGAATCAATGGTAACTTCAGCTTCATCAACGCCTAATTGTTCCACAACGATTGCTTTAACTTTATCGAAAGTGCTCATTAGTGGTTCACCTCCTTTCAAATAAGATTTATATATAGTCCAATTTTGTAACTACATTACCATGCCGCCATCTACATTGATAACTTGACCTGTAATATAGCTAGCAAAATCACTAGCAAGGAATGTTGTTACGGCAGCCACTTCTTCAGCCTTAGCCATACGGCCCAACGGAATTTGTGTTACCATAGCTTCTTTTACCTTTTCAGGTAATACATCGGTCATATCAGTATTGATAAAACCAGGAGCAATTGCATTAACTGTGATACCACGGCTAGCTAACTCTTTTGCACAAGATTTAGTAAAACCAATTACACCAGCTTTAGAAGCTGCATAGTTAGCTTGACCAGCATTCCCCATCAAACCAACAACAGAAGTCATGTTAATGATATGACCAGCACGTTGTTTCATCATGATTTTAGATACTGCTTTTGTTACCAAATATACACCTTTAAGATTGATATCGATAACGGCATCAAAGTCTTCGTCTTTCATACGCATAAGCAAACCATCACGTGTGATACCTGCATTATTTACCAAGATATCGATGTGACCAAATGTTTTATGCGTTTCTTCAACCATTGCTGCTACTTCTTCAGCATTTGCAACATTGGCTTTAATTTTAATCGCTTTGCGACCCAATGCTAAGATAGCGTCTACTGTTTCTTGAGCAGCAGCTTCACTGCCACTATAGTTAACAGCAACATCAGCACCAGATTGTGCAAGTTGAATAGCAACGGCGCGACCGATACCACGAGAGGCGCCAGTTACGAGAGCTACTTTACCCTCTAAGTGCATTTTATCGAACCCCCTTTAAAAATTCAAGCGTTTTCTCTAAGGATGGAATGTCTTCTACATTAGCTAATTCCATTTCTTTATTAATCTTTTTAGTGAAACCTGTTAATACTTTGCCAGGACCAACTTCTACAAAGCGAGTTACACCGAAGTTAACCATTTCTGCAACACAGTCTTCCCACAATACAGGGTTTGCAGCTTGAGTAACTAAAGAGTCTTTAATATCACTAGCATTAGTCAAAATTTTGCCAGTTACATTAGCTACTACTGGAATGTTAGCATCGTTAACTTGAATTTTATCTAATTCTTCTTTCAAACGAGCTGCTGCAGGTTCCATAAGACGACTATGGAATGGAGCACTTACAGGAAGCATAACAGCACGTTTTGCACCAGCTTCTTTCATTTTTTCTGCTGCTGTTTCTACAGCTGCAGTTTCACCAGCGATTACGATTTGGCCAGGGCAGTTAAAGTTAACAGCTTGTACGGAACCTACTGTATCATTAACTTGTTGGCAAATTTCGACAACTTGTTCTCTTGGCAATGCAAGGATTGCTGCCATAGCACCTTTGCCCAATGGCACTGCTTCTTGCATGTATTCACCACGTTTATGAACTACATAGACAGCATCATTAAAGTTAAGAACACCAGCAGCTACCAATGCACTATATTCACCTAAGCTATGACCACCCACAATATCAGGTGTAAAACCATTTTCTTTCAATACTTCGTAACAAGCTACAGAAGCAGTCAAAATAGCTGGTTGTGTATTAGCAGTCTTAACTAACTCAGTATCTGGGCCTTCAAAACATAACTTAGAAATAGAATAGCCTAATGCTTCATCAGCTTCTTCAAAGCGTTGTTTAACAATAGGGTATGCATTATACAAATCTTGTAACATGCCTACTTTTTGGGATCCTTGACCTGGAAATACGAATGCAGTTTTCATAGGATGGCCTCCTTATTTGCCAAAAGTTTGTAGATTTTTAATCACTGTTTCAGCTTCTGTCATAATGTCTGTAATAATTTCTTTACAAGGTTTCACATCGTGTAGCATACCTGCAATTTGACCAATCATAACGGATCCTTCTTTTACATCACCGTCAATAGCGGCTTTACGAAGTGTACCTGCACCAAGATTTTCTAATTCTTCCTTGGAACCACCACTGAATTCAAGATTTTTATATTTATGTGCTAATTGATTGTCGATAATTCGAACTGGATGACCTGTTGTAAGACCAGTCATAACTGTAGAACGATCTTTTGCTTTCAATACAGCGTTTTTATAGTTTTCATGAGCGATACATTCTTCAGATAGGACAAAACGTGTACCCATTTGAACTGCATGAGCACCTAGTGCAAAAGCAGCCGCTACGCCACGACCATCAGCGATACCGCCAGCAGCAATTACTGGAACATCTACAGCATCTACAACTTGTGGTAACAATGCCATTGTTGTAATATCCCCAACATGGCCACCTGATTCTGTACCTTCTGCAATAATCGCATCAATACCACCACGAAGTAAACGTTTAGCTAAAAGAACAGATGCAACTACAGGAATAACCTTTGTGCCAATTTCTTTCAATGCTGGAATATATACACCAGGATTACCTGCACCAGTTGTAATAACAGGAACGCGTTCTTCAACAACGACTTCCATAACTTCTTTTACAAAAGGAGACATTAGCATAATGTTACAGCCAAATGGTTTATTTGTGCGTTCTTTTACTTTATGAATTTCATTGCGGAAAACATCTGGAGGCATATGTCCTGCACCAATGATGCCAAGGCCACCAGCTTCAGATACAGCAGATGCAAGTTCTGAAGTCCCTAACCAAGCCATACCACCTTGAAAGATAGGATACTCAATCTGTAACAAATCACAAATATCAGTCTTAATCATCTTGATGTTTCCTCCTTAATACCATTTCAAGACGAGGCTAGCCCAGGTAAGGCCAGCACCAAATCCTGCAAGTGCTACATTATCACCACGTTTTAAGCAACCTTCACGATTTGCTTCATCCAACGCAATCGCCACTGATGCAGCAGATGTATTACCATACTTATGTAAATTTACAAATACCTTTTCTTTTGGCATATGTAAACGTTTAGCGGCTGAATCGATAATACGAATATTAGCTTGATGTGGGATGAAATAATCTAACTCATCTAAATTCATATTAGCTCGTTCTAAAGATTTCAACGCTGTTTTCCCCATTGTTTTAACAGCAAATTTATATACTTCTGGACCATCCATATGGATAAAAGTCAAACCTTCTTCAATGCGTTGGTCATTAGCTACAACAGCTGTACCACCAGCTGGTATACACAATGCAGAACCGCCAGTACCATCAGCACCTAAGTCCACACCCTTAATACCATAACCCTCTGGAACTTCAGAAACTACGGCAGCACCGGCACCATCACCAAAGAGAATGCAAGTACCACGATCGTTCCAATTAACGCGGCGAGATAAGATTTCTGCGCCTACAACGAGAACATTTTTAAATAATCCAGATACGATATAGTTTTGAGCAGTAATCAATCCATACACAAATCCGGAGCACGCAGCTTGCAAATCATAAGCTGCTGCATTTTTCGCACCAAGATTTGCTTGTAACATACATGAGGCAGAAGGAATCACCATATCTGGTGTCAATGTAGCAAAGATAATCATATCGATATCTTCCACATCGAGCTTAGCCATTTGAAGTGCTTTTTTTGCAGCTTCAGTTGCCATATAGGATGTATTCATACCCTCTGGTGCTATGCGTCTTTCTTCAATGCCGGTACGTTCTCTAATCCATTGGTCACTTGTATCAACCATTTTCTCTAGATCAAAGTTCGTTACAACATTATCCGGAAGGAAGCTACCTGTACCAATAATACCGACAGGTTTATTCATCATACTCATATTTTACGGCTCCTTCAATTTCCATTGTTTCTCGAATATGTTCAATAATTTTGCGTTCTACTAGATCGGCTGCAATAGTAATAGCAGTCTTAATTTCTTTAGCCTTTGAACTGCCATGAGCAATCATAAACACACCATTCACACCAAGCAATGGAGCACCACCATTTTCAGTATGATCCACCTTCTTGGCCATTGGTTTCAACGCTGGTTTGATAAGCAACGCCCCAATTTTAGCTAATATTCCGCCATTCATGATGCTGTCTTTAATGAGCTGTGTCAAACCAGTTACAAGACCTTCTGCAAATTTAAGAATTACATTGCCTACAAAGCCGTCACAAACAACAACATCTACAGTTCCCTTTGGAATATCGCGACCTTCTACATTCCCCTTAAAATTGATGGTTTTCATATTTTCTAAGATAGGATATGTAGCAAGAACAACTTCATTACCTTTAGTTGCTTCTTCACCGATATTTAAAAGGCCTACTGTAGGGTTTTTTTTGCCAAGTAAAAGTTTCGCATACTCAGCCCCCATCAATGCACCTTGTACAAGATGTTTTGGTTTACTATTTGAATTCGCACCAGAATCCAACATAACAGTAATACCATTTACAGTCGGCATTGGCGTAGCAATAACAGGTCTATCGATACCTTTGATACGTCCTAGTCCAAACAATGCGGCAGCTACAGCAGCACCTGTACTACCTGGTGCAATAACAGCTTCACAGTCTTTGCTTCTAACCAAAGATGTAGCTACTACAACGGAGGCATCCTTCTTCTTGCGCAATGCTTGGCCAGGATGTTCATCCATTCCAATTACTTGACTCGCATGATATACAGATATGCGAGGATTATTCGTTTCATTATTATCTTCTAAAATTTTGAATATTTGAGTTTTATCGCCTACGAGAACCACATCAATATGTTCAGTTTCTCGCACTGCTTCCAAGGCGCCTAAGACGATTTCCAAGGGAGCAAAATCACCACCCATGGCGTCAATTGCAATTTTCATATACTACACCCGATTCTCCACAGACTCCATGATAAATTTAGCTCTAAATACTTCTTTTATTTTATCTCTAATTATAACCCAAATAAAGTATTTATCTCCACGACGACGAACAATTTCTGCTTTCGCCACCAAATTAGTACCAGACTCTACTGGATTTTTATATTTAATATTCCCTACCTCTGCAGAACAAAGGGTTGATCCCATTACTAACTTAGCTAAGGAATTTGCTTGAGCATACAAATACTGCGGATCAATATAACCAAAACGGTCTTCCATCTCTGGTGTCGTATGTAACATAGATAAAGCTTGTTTGCCTTCCGTTACATCGATAAGTTCGCCTACAATTTCATGTTGTATTGGTTCCGGTTGTTCATCCTGCGCATGTTCAGTAGCCATAGCCTTAATCCGTTCACGCAATTCAGGAATCCCCAATTCTAATCGATCAAGTCGAATTGTAGGTACACTGACACCAAAGTGCGATGCCAACTCTTCATCAGTAAGAAAAGGCGTAATATTCAGTTTTTCAGTTAACTGTTTCTGTCTTTCTTGCTTCTTCAACCTACTCATGGGACCACCTTTTATGACCTAGTATTAATATTACATCTTAAGTATATATAATAATTCCCAGGTTGGCAAGGTTTTTCGCATATATAGTGCTATATTTTATGGTAATATACTAAATATTGTCCTTATTTTAAAATTAATTAATACTTTATACGAGATATTAATATAAAACATATATTAATCAACAACTATCCATTTTGGGGCAGTAAAAAACACCTACACAAATGTGTAGGTGTTTTACACGCTCAATTAGGCTTTTGCAACTACTTGTTCACCTTTATAGTGACCACATGTAGGGCAAACACGATGAGGCATCATAGGTTCGTGGCATTGTGGACATGCTACATAACCAGGAGCTTCTAATTTCCAGTTTGCACGACGACGATCGCGACGGCATTTGGATAATCTACGCTTAGGTACTGCCATTATCTGCACCTCCTTAGTACAATCATTAGGATAGTCTATCATCTTTCTCATCAAGCAAAGCACGTAACTCTGCGAATCGAGGATCCACCACAAAGGATTCACAAGAACAAGGTGAAACATTCAAATTTGCTCCGCAATGAACGCACAATCCTTTGCAATCATCCTGACATAACACTTGAGAGGGCTCATTGATGATTAATGTATCCCGAATCAGTTCGGTTAAGTCAATTTCCTCTTCGTTAAAAGGAATCACATCTTCATCGGTATCTCGAGAATCACTAAAGATTTCCTCGAAGGAATCGTTACGCTCATGTTCCGTAGTCGTTAAACAACGAGAACATTCGTAATCACCTTTAGAATTAATCGAACCTTGAACGATGTAGTTTTGACCATCAAACCAAAACTCACCACTAATAGTTATATCATGACGGCTCCAAGGAAAAGCAACTACGTCACTACCAAGTTCTTCACTCGGCATCGTATAGCTATAAGGAAATTTCTTTCCTATATGTTCTTTTGCTTGCTCTACTTGCAGTTTCATAATCTTACCTCGACTTATAATATTATAAACATGACAGTGTGCTTTGTCAAATAAAAAAGGCTATCTCAATATTGCTTAAGATAGCCTTTCTAATGTATCAATTACATTTTTTCGAATTGATCTTTGCCAACGCCACAGATAGGGCAAACATAATCAGCTGGTTGATCTTCGAATTTAACGCCTTCTACAGCTTCGTCATAAATCCAACCGCATACTACGCATACGTATTTTTCCATGTCTATTTCCTCCTTCACTTGAGATTATATTAATGTGTTCATATCGTTAAGATACTTTATCTGTAATATAGTATAGCAAAGATATCGAAACTTTTCAATACTCATTTTCCATTTTTTATAAAATTTTCAATATCCTCTGAAAGCTGACTATTATTACTTTCATACGTAATTGTATAATGAAATCTATTATCAATTAGATTTTTATGATATACTATTTACTAGAAATATATAGTGGTATACTAAATATTCGCCACATAAATAGATTTTATTATCTTATATATAACTATATTATAGGAGGATTCATGAGAACAAAACTGACTGAATTACTAAATATCGAATACCCTATCATCCAAGGTGCTATGGCATGGGTTTCTGAAGCTACATTAGTTGCAGCTGTAGCCAACGCTGGTGCTACAGGTGTTATCGCCTTAGGCGGTCGCAATGCAGAATGGACTTGCAATGAGATTCGCGCATGCAAAGAACTAACAGATAAACCTTTTGGTGTAAATTTAATGCTTATGGCCCCAAATAAAGATGAATTAGTAGATGTTATCATCGCAGAAAAACCTGCATTTGTAACACTTGGCGCTGGCAACCCTACCCCATATATTAAGCCATTCCAAGAAGCGGGCATCAAGGTCATCCCTGTTGTACCTTCCTTGAAATTAGCAAAACGCATTCAAGATGCTGGTGCCGATGCTATCGTCGTAGAAGGTATGGAGGCTGGCGGTCACATCGGTTCTCAAACGACAATGTCTTTGATGGAAAACATTCTACCAGAAATCACTATTCCTGTTGTTGTGGCTGGTTCCATCGTTGATGGTCGTGGTTTGGCAGCGGCTTTATTAATGGGTGCTGAAGGTGTACAAATGGGCTCTCGTTTCTTACTTGCCGAAGAATGTAAAGCTCATCAAAATATGAAAGAAGCAATTATCAAAGCAACAGATACTGACTCCGTTGTAACAGGTCTTCTCTCCGGTCATGGTGGTGTACGTAGCTTGCGCAGTGATTTTACAGACCGTTATATTGCAGCAGAAACTGATGGCGTTACAACAAAAGAAGAACGTAGTAAAATGTCCCAAGGTACAAATAAATTAGCTGCTATCGATGGCGACGTTGTCAATGGTGCTGTACAAGTAGGCCAAGCGCTTAATAGACTTAATGAAATTGAACCAGCTCAAACTATTGTACACTCTGTTATTAATGAAGCTATTATGGCAATTCGTAAAGCACAACGCTTTATCGAAGTAATTTAATAGGAGGTCCTATGTTACCTTATCATGGAAAGTATCCAAAATTGGATCCAAAATCTTGTGTTATGCCTGGTGCTGAACTAGCCGGCGATGTAGAGTTGAAAGAATTTGCCTCCATCTGGCAAAACTGTTCACTTCGTGGCGATGTTAATAAAATTGTAGTAGGTCGTTATTCCAACGTACAAGATAACTCTGTGCTTCACGTCGATGATGATGAGGCTTGTATACTTGGCGACTATGTAACTATAGGTCATGGCGCCATTGTTCATGCGTCTACCATCGAGGATAATGTACTCGTTGGCATGGGGGCTATCGTACTAAGTGGTTGTCATATCGGTACTGGCTCTATCATTGCAGCCGGTGCAGTGGTAAAAGAAAACACTGCAATCCCTCCCTATTCTTTAGTCGTTGGTATTCCTGCACGCATCGTACGTACTGATGAATCCCAAGTTGAAAGAATCCACAATCAAGCATTAAAATATAAACACCTTTGGACTGTTGAATATGGTATATTACCAGATTGTGGTGGCGAAGAATACGACAAAAACGCCAAAATTGTATAACTACAATGTAAAAAATAAGGTTTTCTATGAATAAAGCCTTCACACACAAAAATAGCGACTAGTTGATCATATGGTATCAATTAGTCGCTATTTCTTTATCATCAGAATATCGTCCGATATAGTATACAGTTTTGTTTTATAATTGGAATCTTGCTTTTACAATCTGCTGAGTTATCAATGCGGAGCCCATAGCTAGCGCCATTGGGAAGCACATTTCCACGGAAAATCGTGAAAGTTCTAACATGAACACACAGGATGTAAGCGGCATCTTTTGTGCCAATCCCAAGAAAATTACGGCCCCTATAAATGCAGCAAAGCCAAGATGTACAGGGCTGACCATAATACTCCACAAGGCTGCAAAAGCTAATGCCAATGTACTACCTAGCATCATGGATGGCGTAATTCGGCCACCATAAGCACCAGCCATTAAGGCAAGTAACACGGCAATCCATTTAGTAGCTAATAGACCTAATGCATAATCCCATCCTACTAAATCTGTAAAAGTCAACTGATTACCAGCTTTACCATTACCGAGGATTTCTGGAAAATACATGGCCATCACCCCAATAACAGCAAATGATAAAAGAGCTATGACAATCATTTTAGGGCTTTTTCTATCAAACTTAGGTAATAAGGATTGTGTTTTATCAAATAAAACAACGCCAATAGCAATGACAGCGCCAAGGACGATAGCAAATTCTTGATAGCTACCATATAAAGGTGGTTGAGGCATCGTATACTGAACAAGATCTCCTATCCCTGCATGGCGAACGACCAATGTAGCTAGTCCACACGATAAAAGGGCTGCACTCATGGCTCGAATATTCCATGAGATAAGTAAGGTCTCTAGCGTAAAAATAGCAGCTGATAAAGGAGAATTATATACGGCAGCTAAGCCTGCACCAGCAGCACAAGCAATAATAAGAGACTTGTCCTCAGGACGCATATCAACGTAGCGCAATAATCCAGACATGATACCAGCACTAGCTTCACGAGGTGCTACTTCTCGACCAAGCGGAGAACCCATGCCGACCGTTATAATTTGCAATGTAGCATGAATAAATGTCGTCAACGGAGGCATTTCTTTTGTAGAATCCTGGACAGCTTTTTTTATATCTACCAGTGGATCTCCATAACGATGGATAAGAACCCAACCTACACCGCCAACTAGGCCACAGGCCAGTACGGCTAACAATCGATGTTCAGGCGATACACGGGCTACGGCTTGTCCAAATGATAAACCTTCTGATGTAGAATAGGCATACATAAAATGCTGGATATAATGTAACAAATGGGTATAAAAAGAACCGATTAAGCCCGCCACCAGACCAACGATTATTATTAAACCAAGTAAACGTTTATCTAACATACTATATTTATCACTCCATGGCCAGTACTACTTCACCCTGTTTCAACGAAGATTGTACATCAATAATTCGTTGATTAGAAGAGCCTCTAAATCGTAAGGATGGATCTTTTAACTCATCTACAAATCGACCATCCACGAGAATATCGATTTGTTCCACTAAGCTACGGCGCGATGGATCAGATATAATATCATCCCAAACATAGCCAGAGTAAGCCCAGATAGGTTTCTCAGGCGCTGCTTCACGCACCGCTTTCACTATAGCTAGCATACCATCTACATTTTGAAATGGTTCACCACCAAGCAAGGTAAGGCCAGCACAATTAGGATCTTTTACATAAGACACAACCAGCTGTGTTTCTTTATCAGTCCATTCTTGACCAGCATTAAAATCTTGATATTCTTCATTAAAACAATTATAACAGCAATGGGTGCAACCAGTTACAAATATAGATGTGCGTATACCTTCCCCATTGGCGATATCATATTGTCGAATCTGTCCATATCTCATAATAACCCCCATATTTGCCTGTGATCAACTTTGACCAAATTAAACATATAGATATATTTCAATTTATCATGTATATAGTAAAAGCTGTGCCGATGGCACAGCTTTTAACATGTTTACGATTAATAAAATTAAATATGCATTACACGATCTTTAATTTCTTTTGTGCGACCTTCGTTCCAGAAGTTTTCACCAAGGTATCCACACGTACGGCGGATAACTGTTAATTTATCGCGGTTTGTATTATGACAACGAGGGCATTCCCATTGATTGTCATCATTAACCTTGATTTCACCATCAAATCCACATTCATGACAATAATCAGATTTTGTATTGAACTCTGCATAAGAAATATTGTCATAAATATATCTAATCATAGTTAAAACCGCAGGAATATTATTGGTCATATTCGGAATTTCCGCATAGGAAATGCAACCGCCAGTCGATTTCTTTTGGAATTCAGATTCAAAGGCAAATTTATCAAATACGTTAATTTCTTCGCGAACGCTAACATGATAACTATTTGTATAGTAACCTTTATCCGTTACATCTTCTATGATACCAAAGCGTGCTCGGTCCAAAGAAGAGAAGCGATTTGTTAAGCTTTCAGCAGGCGTACCATAAAGGGCAAAGCCTAGATTATGTTTTTCACGCCATTCATTAATAGCTTGGTTCAAACGATCCATAATTTTCATAGCAAAGACACGACCATGCTCACCAGTATTAGATTCACCGGTAATCAATCGGCATGCTTCGTAAATACCGATATAACCAAGGGAAATCGTCGCATAGCCACCAGTCAAGAACGGAGCGATTTTTTCACCTTTTTTAAGGCGCGCAATAGCACCATGTTGCCAATGAATTGGAGATACATCACTTACTACATCTTTTAATAGATTATAACGTAACATCAATGCCTTTTCAGCCAATTCTAGACGTTTATCTAAGATTTCAAAATACTTTTCTTCACTACCGCGTGCTAAAATACCAATTTGTGGCAAATTCAAACTTACTACGCCCATATTGAAACGGCCATCAAATTTATAATTACCTTGTGCATCCTTCCAAGGAGACAAGAAGGAACGACATCCCATAGGACTAAATACATTACCTTTATAGTTTTCCTTCATTTTCTTCGCAGATATATAATCAGGATACATGCGTTTAGCCGTGCATTGAGCAGCTAATTCTGTTAAATAATAATATGGGCTATCCGGATGAACATTGTGTTCGTCTAATACGTAAATCAATTTAGGGAATGCTGGTGTAATGTATACATCGGCTTCATTTTTTACACCCTTAATACGTTGACGTAAAATTTCTTCCGTAATTAATGCCGCTTCCTTAGCATATTCATAATCCGGTTGGAAATACATAAACAATGTAACGAATGGGGATTGACCATTTGTAGTCATCAATGTATTGATTTGGTATTGAATGGTTTGAATGCCGTCCTTTACCTCTTTACGCGTGCGTTTCCAAGCAATTTCACGAGCCTTTTCCATATTTGGTTCCATACCGTAAATCTCAACTTGTTCTTCAATTACATTATTAAGGATTTTTTCATAAGATTTACGTACAAATGGTGCCAAAATACGGTCAATACCATTAATACTTTGACCACCATATTGACCAGATGCAACTTGTGCAATAATTTGAGTAGTTACTGTACATGCTACTTGGAAGGATTTTGGTGTATCGATACGCTTACCATTAATAACTGTACCATTTGTCAACATATCTTCTAAGTTGATTAAGCAACAGTTAAACATCGGTTGAATGATATAGTCCATATCGTGGAAATGGATGGCACCGCTATCATGTGCTTCTAGTATATCTGTAGGAATCAACTTACGACGCGCAATATCCTTGGACACTTCACCAGCAATTAAATCGCGTTGTGTAGATACAATGGCAGCATCCTTATTAGAGTTTTCATCAAGAACACTAACATTACTACGATCCAATAAACCGATTACATCTTCGTCAGTCGTATTTTGACGACGTTTGAAAGCTTGTACCGCTTTATAACCTTCGTAGGCGCGAGCTGTTGCAGGATTATGATACTCAATCAACTTATAGTACACTTGGTCTTCTATAGCATAGATTGTCATATCCTTTTGAAGCTTTATAGCATATGCTTCAATTTCATCAGCAATACGTTCAGCCAAGCCAGATTCATATAATCCCGTGCTACTATGTTCTGCCTTTTCAATAGCTACTGCAATTTTATGTTTATCGAAAGGTACCTTTGTACCATCCCGTTTAATGACCTGCAACATCCAGAATCCCCTCTTCCAAGCATTATTTACATAAAAAATATGGAATACCCATACTTGAATAAATTTATATTGCTTTCACAGTATACTATATCTTGTGTCCGTTTGCAATAATCAATACAACATAATGTGAAAAAGGAGTCCTTTTACCATGCTAAAATAGCATAGTAAAAATTCGGCGTACAAAAAAAAGAATGTATATATCCATTTAATAATAGATATATACATCCACATAAATTATATTAAATTTTATTCGACACGACCGCCTAAATAAGCTTCCATGACACGAGGATCATGTCGTACTTCATCAGCTGGACCAGACAATACCATTTTACCTGTTTCCAATACATACGCATAATCAGCAATTTTTAATGCTTGACGGACGTTTTGTTCTACCAAAAGAACAGTGGTGCCTTCTGCACTAATTTCTTTAATAGTTTCAAAGATTTCATTGACTACTAATGGTGCAAGACCCATAGATGGTTCATCAAGTAGCAATAACTTAGGACGGGCCATGAGAGCACGACCAATAGCAAGCATTTGTTGTTGGCCACCAGATAATGTACCACCTAGTTGATAGCTCCGTTCATCGAGAATTGGGAAGCGTTTGAATACCTTTTTAATATCCGTCTCAATCTCATTATCATTGCGTATATAAGCGCCCATTTCAAGATTCTCGTAAACACTCATATCTTGAAGAATTTGACGACCTTCTGGTACTAGGGAAATGCCATTATGTACAATTTGATGAGTTTTATGTCCAGTAATGTCTTGACCTTCAAACAATACTTTACCAGATGTAGGCTTTACAAGACCCATAATAGTCTTCATTGTTGTAGACTTACCCGCACCGTTGGCACCGATTAAGGATACGATAGACCCTTGTGGTACTTCTAAACTAATATCTTTTAAGGCTGTAATATGTCCATAACCAGCCACGATGTTTTCTAGCTTTAACATATTACGCCTCCTCTTTACCTAAGTATGCTTCAATTACAGCCTCATTATTTTGAATTTCTTGAGGTGTACCTTCGGCAATCTTTTTGCCAAAATTGAATACCACCAAACGGTCACAGATATTCATCATCAATTCCATAGCATGTTCAATTACGACAACAGTAATACCTAAGTCACGAATTTTTCCAATCAGTTGGCGTAAAGCTTCTGTTTCACTGTCATTCATCCCCGCTGCTGGTTCATCAAGTAAGATCAATTGAGGATGTGTAGCTAAAGCCCGAGCAATTTCAAGACGACGTTGCTTACCATATGGCAATGATGTAGCAACTTCTTCTGCATCCTCTTCTAGACCTACAAGTTTTAAAAACTCATATGCAATGCCACGACAACGTTCTTCTTCAATGCGTTGTCGTTTTGTTCTAAAGAAGCTCGCAATAAAACCAGCGCCTGTTCGACAATGCATACCTGTTAATACAGTTTCAAGAGCCGTCATATTACCAAAAAGTCGAATATTTTGGAATGTACGAGCAATCCCCATTTCTACCGTTCTATGAGGTTTAATACCTACAACAGACATACCATCAAATACAATTTCGCCAGAACTTACAGGGAATACACCTGTAATCAAGTTAAAGAGTGTAGTCTTACCAGCACCATTTGGTCCGATAACACCAAAAACTTCACCTTGCTTAACACCAAAGGATATGCCTGTGAGAGCTGCAACGCCACCAAAGCTTTTACTTACGTCATTTAATTCTAATAGCATTCAGTTCCCCTCCTATCCTTGTTTATCTTGTTGTTTACGTTTATACGCTTCAAAACGTTCTGTTAACACTTGTGTTTCAGGAATGTATGGAGCTTTTTTTAAGCCTAATTTACGACTAATTTTATCTACCATAGATTCTGTTAAAATACCATCTGGACGAACAGCCATCAAGATAACTAACAATGCACCATAAATGATATCGCGATAGTCGGATAAGAAACGCAATACTTCTGGCAACAATGTAAGAATGAAGGAACCGAGTACGGAACCCCACACTACATTAGAACCACCAAATACAGGGAACAATAAGATTTGTACTACTTTATGATAACTGAAATCTGTAGGATTGATAAAGTTTGTAATATGAGCATACAAGCCACCACCAATACCGGCGATAAATGCACCGATGATGAAAGCCATCATTTTATAGTACACTACATTAATCCCCATCAACTCAGCAGCATGATCATCTGCCTTAATAGCGGCAAAGGCACGACCAACACGACTATTATTGATGCGAACACAGAAAGCAATAATAAAAATCAAAACGATTAGTAAAATAATGATAGCCATAATGTTGCCCCAGGCAACCGCATCGATTCCCATAAGGCCATCAATATCGATTTCATAAGCAAAATTTGTTAATTCTTGAGGAATAGATGGAATACCAGATAGACCAAGAGCACCATTTGTCACATCTAAGTTCAAGAAAATAACACGCACTACTTCACCAAAACCAAGTGTGGCGATAGCAAGATATAGACCCTTCAATCGAGTTGTTGGCAAACCGATGACAACGGCAACTAAAGCGGCTACAAAGCCACCCACTAAAATACCAACTACGATAGGTAAATCGGCTTTCAAAGAAAGCAATGCACCCACATAAGCACCAACGCTCATAAAGCCAGCTGCCCCAAGGGATAACTGTCCACTAGCAAGTGTGAAATAAATGGAGATACCTAGGATGGCATTAATGATAAAGAACATCACAATTTGTAAATAATAAGGGTTAAAAATATCCATTATGGTCTGCCCCCCTTATCTTTAGAACCAAATAAACCTTGTGGTCTCCAGAATAATAAGACAATGATTAAACCGAAGGCTACCGCATCACGGAATGTGGATGCACCATAGGCAACGGAGAAGATTTCCGCAATGCCCAAGATAAAGCCACCTACCATGGCGCCAGTAATATTACCAAGACCACCTAGGATAAGTACAGCCAAGCCTTTAAAGCCTATGATAACACCCATAGTAGGCTCAATAGCATTGAAGGAAAGGCCAACAAGTACACCGGCAGCTGCACCTAAAGCGGAAGCAATCATAACGGTAACAGAAATAATCATCGTTGGATTGATGCCTAAGAGAGCTGCTGTTTCAGTGCTCATAGATACGGCACGAATGGCTTTACCAATCTTAGTCTTTTTAATAACCACATTTAAAATGATCATTAAGAGAACAGAAACACCTAAACCGATAATTTGCACCATAGAGATTTTAAATACCCCAAAGTCGATAAGGCCACCAATATAATCTGGTGGGAATGATCTCGTTTGAGGGCCCCATAATAATAATGCCAAACTTTCAAGGAAGATGGAAACACCAATGGTGCTGATAAGTGGTGCTAAGTGAGACACCTTTTTCTTACGTAGTGGGCGTAACGCCACAAATTCTAATAAGTAACCTAGTACGGCACCTACAGCCATCGCTACGATAAGGGCTACAAAAATGTTTACGTCAAAAACAGTTACCATAAAAAGACCAACGAAGGCACCTATCATAAAGATGCCTCCGTGTGCCATGTTGATGATATTTAAAACGCCAAACACAAGTGTTAAGCCAATAGCGAGTACAGCATATAAGCTACCGAGGGTTAACCCGTTAACTAATTGTTGTAAAAACACTATACTACCTCAACTTTTATTTTTTTAATGCGTCAAATTGACCGTTTCTAATTTGCAATACTTGAACTTCCATGGAAGGGTCGCGGTGGTCATTGAATTTGAATTGACCTGTTACACCAACGAAGTCGGCAATATTTTTCAATGCTTCGCGGAATTTTTCGCGATCAGTAGTGGAGCCAGATTTTTTCAATGCTGCTTCATACAAGTAAACTGCATCGTAAGCTTGCGCTGCGAATTGGTCTGGTTCTTTACCGTATTTATCTTTATATGCTTTGCGGAAATCTTTTACCTTTTGATCGTCTTTGTTAGGGAACCAAGGTGTACCTACAATAACGCCATCAGCTGCAGCACCTGC
>CAJMLW010000014.1 GCA_905214495.1 uncultured bacterium
AATTGTGGATCGCTCGTATCAACGCAGCGGCTCGCATCAACGGTACAACTTACAGCCGTTTCATCGCTGGTTTAGCTAAAGCAGGCGTTGAAGTTAACCGTAAAATGTTGGCTGACTTGGCAGTTAACGATGCAGCAGCATTCGCTAAACTTGTTGAAGTAGCTAAAAACGCTTAATAGCATACCATAACGAATTAAGGACTCTCTTTGGAGGGTCCTTTTTTGTATGGTGAAAGCCTCCTCTAGTACGATGGTACAGAAACAATTAAAAGGAGATTTACTAGTTCATGGCGAAATACTCAGTATAGATATTTCGTTAACAAATCTCAGATAGAGGAGGGATTAGTATGAACGTATTAAAGAAAGCTTTAGTTTTAGGGGCCGTAGGTGCTATGTTAGCCGTACCAGGCTATGCAAAGGTTGTAACTGGTAGCCAATCAGATGCCAATTTAGATTTAAAATATCCTTTGGTATATACTGATTCTGCTTATGCTCAACAAGCTATTAATACAGATATCGCAAACTATGTGCTAGAAGCAAAGGATATGTATTACAACCAACATATTTATAAGGTGGCTCAAAATTATAAGGTAACCTATGAAGATAGCCAAGTCGTTTCCATTCTATTGACGACCTATCATTACTATGCCGGTGCCGTTCATGGTATGACTAATACCAGAGGACTTGTATATAATAAAATAACAGGTCAACGTATTCCTCTATACAATTATGTAAAAATCGCTAATGCAGAACAGCTGGACAGAGGATTACGATCTTATGTATTAGATTACTACACAGGTTCTCATACAAAGAGCCGTATTCCTCAAGGTTGGAGTGTAAAATATGTAACCGATAACTACTGCTTACGCGGTAAGGGGAACATTGATTTAGTTTACCAACCATATGAATTGGGACCTTATTCTAATGGAACTACTTATATCGGTTTCACACCGCAATCTATTGAATACTTTAATCGCATGAACTCGTAATAAAGGTGGCGTTATATTGTATGTAACATTATTAATGATACCCATTGGGCTGTTCTTACTGGTGATTAGCCTTCGGTATATGGTGAAGATTTTTACTATCTCGGCCATACATGATATGCCCTATAGAACGGATAAAGGTGTCTTTACCATTGAAACCTCTGGTCGCTACGACGTATGGCTTAATGGTAATCGGTTTAAAAAAGCTCCGTTAGGGCTGTTTGGACTACAGCTTATTAACTGTGAAACGGAAAAGGAAGTCCCATTAAGAGCTAACTTGATACCTGTTAGTGTGGCTAAAGTAATCGACGTACGACTCGAGCTCTATACATTTTATGCTAAGCCGGGGACATATCAGATCGTATTTAACGATAACCCTAGTCCGATGGCTAAGATATTTGGCACTATTAGTCGATTTTTGATTAGTGGTAAAGATGATTATAGCTCCTATTCCATCAGAATCTATCCTCATCAATCTATGATCTATTCGTTCCTTAGTATATGGGGATTTATATTTGGCGTTATCGCCGTGATGTGGGGGATAGCGGGACTAGTTATACATTAAAATGCGCCTAACGCGTAAGCACTGTGAATGCTTTTATACGTTAGGCGTTTTATCTAAATTAAAACATAAAAGCCTATAGCACGAAAATCGTACTATAGGCTTCTGTCATGTCTAATATCTTATCTTCTGTATCCGCCGCATCCTCTAGTATTAGAGTTTGGACCGCAATAGTTTTGGTTGTTATTGTTACATGGTGCATAGTTAGCATTGTTATTGCAGTTGTATTGTGTGTTAGTATTGCAATTGTACTGAGAATTATTGCATACATAATCATAAGCAAATCCTGTGGACACTACAGCAGTCACGGCTAAAGCAGTCATGATGAGTATACGTTTAGTAAATTTCATAGTAATCACCTCCTAGTTTTTATACTTATATTATACTACTATAAGTCAAACGAAATATGATATTCTATACATATATACTATTTGAGAGAATTTATGTGAAAGGAAGAGTTTGTATGATGAAACGTATATTGATGGCTACACTCTGTTTAAGTTGTGTTACATTGGGTGGTCATGCTATTGATATTAATATACCTGGCGCAGATCCAACTGTATCAAAGGATGCGTATCAGAATTATCGCAAGACTGATGCGGATGCGCAACAAATGGAACGGGATGTTGAAAAGGATATAAAAACATATATGCCCAAACAAGTGGTAGGTAATGGCGAATTTGATTTAAATGATATCATTTATTCAAATCGTGAGTTGAACCATGCATTAGATTTTTCTTCATCAATATTTATTTTGAAAGAGGATGGAGCCAATGTAAAATTCACCATGCCTTATTCGAGTCGATATGGGAATACTGAGAAGATTGCAGATGGTACACCTGCTTTCAGAAATGCAATGATTATGAGCCCCAACGGTATGATGGCTTATGAATTACGTCATCAACCAACAGGCAATAATTGGGAGGATAGTAAGATTCCTTATAGCAAATTGACTGTTGATGATATGAAAGCTATCGCAGAGAAAACAGCTGGCGTATTTCGTGGTGATGATCATTCATTATATGCTGGTAAATTTACGTATCCTACGGTTGAAAAAGCAACATGGGATGTAACGTATGCTAAGGATGCACCAATGGTAGGAAGTCTTAATTTTACGATGAAGAATACACCGACGATTTCGTACCATGTGGGTTATAATTTTATGCCTAGAAAACAGTTTAGTGTATTAAAATCACAGGGAATTGATAAGGCTCAAGATATGATAATGTCACCGTTGGTAAACTATGTATTACCATCCATTGAACCAGCGAAGGATATACTTTCAAAAAGCAAAGCTTTGAAAATTAATGATTTTACATTCTTAACGCTAAAAACAAGTAAAATGATGCGGGAGGATAAAAATAATTCGTATATGTATGTCTACGATAGCGATCAGTATAGAGAAGGTATTATGGTGATGCCGGTTGAGGCGGAAGATATACAACATCCAGAGAAGATTTTCCCGAAAGCCGTACGCAGTATTATTTTAACTGACAAGTATTCGATGCACCAACCAATCCAATTTGCTACCGTATGGAATGATGCTATGCCATCCGTATATATGCAAATTAAGCGTCCTAAAACAACGATATATATGTTAATATCCCATGATAAACAATACGTATACAATCACTTTATTATGACCTATAATACTAGCTCTTTGATCGAAAAAGATTTGCGAGATATTGTGCAATATGTAGATACTAATAATGATAAGGACTACTATAACACATTCCAAGGTGGGCTTGGGGCTAAGATGCCAAACGATATGGCGACGGTTGATATTAAGAATACGAAATAATAGACAATGTAAGGAAAGCTAAAAATACCTTGTGAAGTAACTCGCACCATAGGTTGGCTTTTTCATGTAACTATAGGCTCTCTGTTGCAAGCTATATGCCTTGCGATAGAGGGCTTTTTGTGTGTGGTGAAAGTTAAAAAAGAGCTCTATTTTTTGGAAAATATCTTTATTTCTTATGCTAAAAGGCGTATACTATAGATAATAATATAGAACATATATTTGTATTTAAAGAGAGGAGGAAGATGTATGAGTGATGATGTAAAAATGTTTGAAGGTAGTCAAATTCGTTCTGTGTGGGATAATGAAAGGGAAGAGTGGTATTTTAGTATAGTGGATGTTGTGGGAGTTTTATCTGAAAGTAAAAATCCAACTGATTACTTAAGAAAAATGAAGAAGAGGGACGAAATATTAGCATCCTACCTTGGGACAAATTGTCCCAAGGTAGGAATGGTATCGACGAATGGTAAGATTCGAAAAGTATTAGCAGGAAACTTAAAGGATATTTTCCGTATTATACAATCCATTCCTTCGCCTAAGGCAGAACCTTTTAAAATGTGGTTAGCAGAGGTTGGTAAAGAACGTATTGATGAAATCATTGATCCGGAACTCACGATTGATAGAGCTTTAGAATCATATGCGCGTAAGGGCTATAGCCGAGAATGGATTAACCAACGATTACAGGCTATTCAAGTGCGTAAAGAACTTACAGATACATGGCAAGATCATGGTGTTAAAGCTGGTAATGAATATGCTATCTTAACGAATGAAATCTCTAAAGCTTGGTCTGGAATGACGACTAGAGAATATAAGGACTTTAAGGGTCTAAAAAAAGAAAATCTACGAGATAATATGTCTACTACAGAACTTATCTTAAATATGTTAGCCGAAACGGCTACAAAGGATATTGCGGAGGCAACTAATCCTCAAGGATTAGACGAGAATAAACAGGTTGCTCAAGATGGTGGTTCTATTGCGGGTGATGCACGTAAATCTATTGAAGCTAGAACTGGTAAACCTGTTATTACATCTAAAAATGCTATTGATTTAGGACGACTAATTAGTGATGTGGTGAAACATGATAGATGAACGACATGAACGGATGAAACGAAAGCGTAATTGTAGAGTACATTTTGATGAAGATTCTTTTCAGATATCTGATTGTACAGTAGCACTAGTACACGACATACCTGATGTAATACATGAGAATCAGGAGTTTGATTTTTATGTTGAGTCTACCTATGATGTATATCTGCTTCGCATCATACATAGTCATGATTGTGTTGTAAGTATTTATCCTGCAAAAGTGGATGGCATTATATATATCGTAAGTTCTATACCTGTGTCTAAAGATAGTATCAAAGAGACTATTCAAAAGATTTTACATGCGTTGGAGAAATATGGTTTTCCGAAATTGAAGAATCCGAAAAGTAGTATTACATTTAATATATAGTGATAGAGTGAATTGTAAAGAAAATTAATACCACATCATATAGGAATTTTTTGTCCCGTATGATGTGGTATTTTGTATATAATATATATGTCACTTTATATTATTGGGTATTATTACGAATTTAGTGTGTTATTATTCTATAAAGCAAAGCGTACTTTAAAATTTGGATGAATAATTATATAATAATTACAAATGTAACATTAATTTGAAATGAGGCTTATATGCAATTATTAACAGTGGATATTAGCGAAGAAGGGATTGCTAATGATTCTGGAACGCTGTTGACAATTTTACTAAAAGATCGGACTACAAATAAAAATATTGTATGGGCTTCTCCCTCTTACGAAGGTATGGGGAAGCCTTTTTGTGCTGACCAGCCTATTAAAAAAAATCTAATTATAGGTCCTTATGAGTCCATTATTCAACCACGTGTTGAAAAGAATAAACGAAATCAAGAGATACGTACACGTAAACGCGGTGAAGTATTTACTCCACCTTGGCTTGTTGATAAGCAGGTTTCTATTGTAATGAATGAAATCGGGGATATTTCTTTTGAAAGCTTCCTTGCTTTACGTTGGTTAGAGCTTGCTTGTGGTGAGGCTCCATATATTGTAACTCGTTATGATTCTATTACTGGAGATATTATTCCTGTTGAACATCGTGTTGGTTTTTTAGACCGGAAATTGCAAAGAATATCGGAACAATCAAATACGGAGAAAGAGTTTATTAAATGGTCTAAAATAGCTTATGAATCAAGTTATGGTTATGAATTACAAGGTGATTCATTACTATTGGCTCGTGAAAACTTATTACTATCATTCTGTGAACACTATAATCATAAATTTGGTAAATTACCGACTATGAAGGTAATCAAACAAATAGCAACTATTATCTCTTATAATATATTCCAAATGAATGGGTTAACTAATCAGACCCCATATTCAGATGATTCAAAGGATAATATTCAACTTAATCTATTTGATGAAGTAAATAATCAAGAGCAGCAAGGAGATATGTTTACGCTTGTCAAAGTTTGGAAAAATAAAATGTTAGTATCTATGGATTCAATTTCTAAGGGAGATGAAATGATGAAGTTTGATGTAGTAATTGGGAATCCTCCATATCAAAATGAAGGTATAGGTCTAAATGCTAGAGATGAACCTATATATCATAAATTTATTGATGCTGCAAGAAGTATTGGAAATAAAACCGTACTTATTACACCTGCTAGATTTTTATTTAATGCAGGTCAGACACCGAAGCGTTGGAATGAGTCTATTCTAAATGATGAGCATGTAAAAGTTGTTTATTATGAGCAAAAATCGGATAAAGTTTTTCCTAATACTGATATTAAAGGAGGCGTAGCAGTAACTTATTTTGATGAAAATCTTAAATTTAAAAAAATTGGTACATTTACTCCTTTTATAGAATTAAACTCTATTTTAGGAAAAGTGTTAAATGAATCATTTAGACCATTCAATCAATTACTTTATGGTAAAAGTACATATAGATTTATAAAGAATTTGTACTCTATGTATTCAGAGCTAAAAGGAAGAGTAAGTCCATCAGAAGAACGTTCTATTTCATCCAATATATTTGAAAAAC
This sequence comes from uncultured bacterium, assembly GCA_905214495.1. Taxonomy (GTDB): domain Bacteria; phylum Bacillota; class Negativicutes; order Veillonellales; family Veillonellaceae; genus Veillonella. The sequence goes on from CAJMLW010000014.1 coordinate 6,404, forward strand.
TACCTGAATTATTTTTTGATTCTCCAGATTATGAACATAATGTAGGAATATATGGTCGAGAAAATAATAAGCGTGTAATAAAGTGGGTTAGCCGTAAAATTATAGATGATCATCCTAATCTAGAAAAGTATAAAGTTCTTCTACCAGCATCTAATGGTAGTGGTGCAATTGGTGAAGTTCTTTCTACTCCCCTTGTCGGGGAACCCCTTGTCGGGTATACACAAACTTTTATTTCGTTTGGTGCATTTGATAATAAAAAAGAAGCTGAATACTTATTAAAATATATAAAAACAAAATTTTTGAGAACGATGTTAGGTACTATGAAAGTTACTCAACATAATCAATCTAAAGAAGTCTGGAAAAATGTTCCAATTCAAGATTTTACACCTAGTTCAGATATTGATTGGTCTCAGACCATTGAAAACATAGATCGACAATTGTATAAAAAATATAATCTTTCACAAGATGAAATAGATTTTATTGAATCCAAAGTGAGGGCTATGGACTAATGGGGACAGAGATTAAAACAGGGAAGGTTGTAGAACCTAAAATCTATGCATATACTACACCGCAAGTTATTACTAATGATGGGTGGATTAAGATTGGGTACACGGAGCGAGATGTGGAGACTCGTATTCGTGAGCAAACCCATACGGCAGCTATTAAAACTCAAATTTTATGGAATCATTTAGCCGAATATGTAGATGGACCAGAAAAAGGTCTAAATTTTAAAGACCATGATTTTCACGGTTTCCTAAAGTTTCATGATATAGAACGTAGACCGAAAACAGAGTGGTTTTATTTCAATGGTACACCGGAGAAATCGGAAGGTTTATTTAACAAGTTTATTCGTCATGATGTATCCGGTTATCAACCAGGGAAAAGTAATGAATATGCGTTACGTCGGGAGCAAGACGAAGCTGTTACGAAAACAGCGGCTTATTTCACTAGTCATGAAAATAGCGAATTTCTATGGAATGCAAAACCTCGGTTTGGTAAAACATTATCAGCTTATGATTTAGTTAAACGATTAGGTGTAACAAATGTTTTAGTGCTTACCAATCGTCCAGCTGTTGCTAATTCATGGTATGACGATTTTGATCAATTTATTGCGGGAACTACCGAATATAAATTCGTTAGCAGTACCGATTCTTTAAAAGACAGATCATCTATGAGCCGAGAACAATTTATTGAATATCTTAGTGAACATGATGAGGCAAAACAAATTGCTTTTATCAGCTTACAAGATTTAAAAGGGTCTAAATATTTTGGTGGCGAATACGATAAATTAAAATGGGTGGCTGATTTACATTGGGATTTAGTTATCATAGATGAAGCTCATGAAGCGGTAGATACACGTAAATCCGATTTTGCATTTAACAATATACATAGACGTTGGACCCTTCATTTGTCGGGGACACCATTTAAATCAATCGCCAAAGGTCAATTTAGTGATGAACAGATTTATAATTGGTCATATGCAGATGAACAACAAGCCAAGAAAAATTGGGATAACACGCGTGAAAGTGAGAATCCATACGAAGCATTACCTCAATTGAATATGTTTACCTATCAAATGTCTAAGATGGTTTTAGATGTCATTAATGATGGTGTAACTGTTGATGGTGAAAACTATGACTATGCATTTGATTTGAATGAGTTCTTTGCTACTAATGAGAGTGGTGAATTTGTTCATAAAGAAGCAGTTGTTGCGTGGCTTGATACTTTAACACATAATGAAAAATATCCATTCTCTACAAAAGATCTACGTAATGAATTAAAGCATACATTCTGGATTTTAGATCGTGTAAATTCAGCGAAGGCACTTAAAAAGTTACTAGAAAATCATCCAACCTTTGAAAATTATGGAATTGTATTAGCTGCAGGTTCAGGTAATGCTTATGAACATAATAGTGATGAGGGAACTGAGAATCTTCGTTCTCTAGCGGCTGTTCGTAAAGCTATAGCAGATCATGAGAAAACAATTACGCTTTCAGTAGGACAATTAACAACAGGTGTAACCGTACCTGAATGGACTGGTGTAATTATGCTATGTAATATGAAGTCACCAGCTCAGTATATGCAGGCTGCTTTTAGAGCACAAAATCCATATTCTTGGACAGAAAAAGGTAAACACTATAGAAAAGAACGGGCTTATGTATTTGATTTTGCACCAGAACGTACACTGATTATTTATGATAAGTTTGCTAATGATTTATCTATGGCGACTGCTAATGGGCATGGTACGACTGATGAAAGAAAAGAGAATATCGGTGAATTATTAAACTTCTTCCCTGTTATAGCTGAGGACTCTTCTGGTCGAATGATAGAAATTGATGCGGCTCAGGTAATGACGATTCCTAAGCAAATTAAAGCCCAAGAAGTTGTTAAACGTGGTTTTATGTCTAATCTTCTATTTGATAATATTGCTGGTATTTTTAGAGCGACTCAAACTGTTTTAGATATTCTAAGTGAGTTGCCTGAAGCATCTCAAGGTAAAGTTGTTATGGGAAACGATGACATAGATATTGTTGATGTCGATTTAGATGATGATGATAATCCAATTGTTTCAGATGAAATCGTTATTAATAAACAAGAGGCTTTATTTGGGGATAAATTACGAAGTTCAATTACAAATATTGAAAATACAATACGTAATGAAGATTTAAAACCGACATTGGAGGATATGCTAGCTCGTGTGACTGCACCTGTTATTACACCAATTGTTCAGGAAATGCAAGAAACCTATGGCCTTAAAAATCGAGCAGCACAACGAATTGAAAAAGATATTAAAGATGCCATTAAGACGGTAGCCGAAGAAAATGATAAGGCACAAAATGTTGCTATTGCACATAAAGAAGCTGAATATAAAGAGAAAATTGAAGCTGCTAAGTCAGAAGAGGAAAAGATAGCGATTGAAAACGAACGAGAAGAAGCAATTAGTGCTGTAAAAGTAGAATATAAAGATAAATTTACGAAAGATATTAGTAAAACATTACAGGAATTGCCTAAACAAATCATTAAACAACAGGAAGTAGAAGCTCTACAAAACCGAATGAATAGTGATGAAGAAAAAATTCGTGGTCATCTACGGGGCTTTGCTAGAACAATTCCAAGTTTCCTTATGGCATATGGTGATGAGCAGCTTACATTAGACAATTTTGATACCTATGTAGATGGAGATGTTTTCTATGAAGTTACTGGAATCACATTAGATCAATTTAGATATCTACGTGATGGTGGAGATGACTTCAATGGTCATTTATTTGATGCTCCAACATTTAATGAAGCCATACTTGAATTCTTACGTAAAAAAGCAGAACTTGCTAATTACTTTGAAGATAATAAAGAAGACATCTTTGATTACATTCCGCCACAACAAACAAATCAAATCTTTACACCTAAAAAAGTAGTAAAACGTATGGTGGATGAATTAGAAAAAGAAAATCCTAATATTTTTGCTGATTCAACGAAAACCTATATTGATCTCTATATGAAATCTGGATTGTATATTGCGGAATTGGTTAAACGTTTGTATAACAATGAATCTATGAAACAACAATTTCCAGATGATAAAGACCGCTTGAAACATATTCTTGAAAATCAAGTGTATGGTTTTGCTCCATCTGCTATTATCTATCGGATTGCTACAAACTTTATCTTTGGGCCAATTGGAGAGAATGTAAGTAGGAAGAATTTTGTGCAGGAAGATACCATAATTTATGTTAAGTCAGGTCAGATTAAAGCGCTAATCAATAAATATTGGTCTTAATATATTGCTTTTATGAAACTTAAGAAATACATAATATAGTTAATTTTTTAAGTTAAAAGGAGGTTTAACGAATGAGTGTTGAAAATAGAAAAATCGACTTTTATTCATTTTCTTTTCAAGAATATAAAAATAAAGAGAGTGTTGATTTTTGGGATGAAAAAATATTTGATTTGATTTTAAAGTATATAGAATCTCTTCCTATGATTGAGCGATTAGTTAAAGATGAAAAGTCAAAAAAATCATATTATTTGTCAGATATAGTACATAGTGATACGTCTATTAGATGTCTCAAATTCAAATCTTGTAAATTTGGTCATTGCCCACCAATTATGGATAGCGATACTGCCAATGAACGTCCAACAGATAAGCGTATGAATGAAGGTGAACAAGAGAATACACATTTAGCTATCAGGCTCGATGATTGTGAAGGATTTGTCGCACTAGAATCAAGAAAGTCAGGTATTTCTATGGGAACCATCGTACGATATTTTAATGCTATGATAAAAGCGTATTTTAGTAAAAATCCTAAAAAGGGGAATCCAGACTATTCATTATCTCTTTTTTATTCAGTTGTTCCTATTAAAAACTTTGATAAAGCATTAGAAGATATGACAAAACTAAAAATTGCAGATATATATATTGATAAAAATTTTATCGGAAGTGAGTTGAGTAATATAGTACCTGATGATGATCCATTTATAAAGAATAATTTGATTCTTACACTCAAATCTGAACGAGGTGAAAATTTTTTAGTGAGGACTGTAAAACGGCTCTATAGCAGCCTAGCTAATACGTCAGGAGGTATATCTAGAATTCGTATTCATGGTACTAATACTTCTGGAGCAAAACAGATTTTGGATTCTGATCTAATAAGAAAAACTCAAAATATTGAAGCTAAATTAAATGCGAATGGATTAATATCAACTGAATCTATATTTAGCAAATTGATTGATATTTTAAGGACTTCATGATGGGAAAATATATATATGGAGAATGGTTACGACCAATAGCTCATTATCTAATTACTTTAAAATGTAATGAAATAAGCTATGAAATATGTATTCCGTTTGTTGCTGCAAGTATTGCATCTATTTTCTATTATTCATTTGATTTTGTAATCTTAGCCTTATTAAAATTAAGAGATTTATTACCTGCTTCACTATCAATTTTAATTGGATTCACAATTATGTGTATTACAATTCTAGTCACTAGTAATTCAGGTACTATTGATCTTATAAGGCATGAATACTGTGATAAACGTATTATAGGTCATAAAAAGATTACAATATATAGATGGTTATTGATTTTGTTTTCACACTCGTTATTAATGGAATTGATAACACTTATATTGGTCTTTTTATCAGCTTTTATTATTCCTTTAATAAACTCAATTGGTATAGGGATAATATTATTATTTTTGGAAACTTTTCTTTTATCTCATATATTGCTTTTAATGATTAGAGCTATGACAAATTTATATTTTCTATTTCGTATTGAGGATAAAAAATAAAGGAATAATCATATAAGGTAATAAAACGGCAGTGTAATATATTTTGTGTAAACTGTTCTCAAATAATTGAAAAGAGAATCAATCTTCTTTATGATTAAGTTACCAAGTAAAATTACAGAAAGAAGGTTGATTCTCTATGTTTAATGGTAATATAATCTCAGTTGGTACTTCAGATAATCATTTAATTTTTATGGATTTATTTCGTATTGAACTCGAAACGATGTTTAGTACGCTATTATTAGCTGAATTAACTGAGTTTTTATCCTATGACAAATACGATGTTAGTGGCTATAATACGGGTAATTCTCGAAATGGATATTATGAGTGTTCTTTGCATACTATTTTCAGTAATATTACCATCAAAATACCTTGAGATTGATTGGGGCAATTTCAGAATAAATTACTTATACCGTAAAATCGAAATTTTGGTAATCTTGAAGAAATGATTATACAGTTATATCAAAAAGGTATCACTACACGTGAAATAGCTGCTATTATTAAAAAAATATATGGTTGCTATTATTCGCCACAAACTATTTCTAATATTACTAAAGTTGTTACAGAAGAAGTGGAGGTTACTTTCATCACTGTTAAACGTATAACAGCTCAAAAGAGACTCTTCATGTTTTAATTGGAATTACACCATCAGGCGAGAAATATGTCATTGACTATGGCATATATCCTAATGAAAGCACTTTAGCATACAAAAAACTATTAGATCATGCAAAACAAAGAGATCTAGAGGAAACGCTCCTTTTTGTCGGTGATGGTTTTAAAGGATTGCAACGAGCTTGTCAGGAAATATATCCAAGAGCACGTTTCCAACGTTGTCGGGTACATATAACTCGTATGGTACGTATGTTAAATAGAAAATATGATATAGTTCCTATATTGGTACAATTAAAGTTGGTTTATACTGCCAATACAACACAATTAGCTGAAGTAACTTTGTATAACTTTTTAGAAACGGTGGTCGTCTAAATTCCCTAAGATTACAAATACATTATCCGATATTACTGAATTATTCACTTTTTTAGAGGTCCTGAGTCCATTAGAACGTCAATCTATTCCAATAATCTAATTGAAAGATGGAATAAACACCTAAAAAGAGGAATAAGCCATAATGAACAGTTTCCCTCAATTGAGTAATTAGATAGTTTTGTTGCACATTTGCAAGTGAATATAATGCTAAATTCTTTGGTAAAATACATCGTGGATTTGGTGCAGCATTTAGCCAGTTACAAAATATGTTTGGTAATTGAGAATAAAAAGACGTTTATACAAAATTATTGACACTACCTTATTGTTATATAAGTATGTTATAATACATAAAATTACATTATTTTGATTGGTCTTAATTTATATATTTGTATTATAATGCTCAAGGAGAAGTTTTGTCGGGCTTTTTCATGATTATTAAAATAGCTTAAGCTAGAAAACAATCGTTTTGCTGCTATAATAATGGTCGCTATAAGTATGAATCCATTTAATTACTTATAAATAGTAATTAAGGGGATTTTAGTCATTAGTTAATATAAAACAGTCTTAGATAATTCTTGTCCTAATTATGATATAATTAATACCAAAGTGAGTCATAAATGGTTTGGTCGCTAGAGTTCGCTTCTAATGTTTATAATTGAAGAAATGGTCTGACTTCACAGTCGGGCCTTTTTCATACTAGTAATTTTAAGGAGTAAACATGTCTACATGGTCCGGAATACGACACAAATTAGAAACAGAATATTTAGCACCTAGCTTGCGGGGACATATTCAATATTTTGCTACTTCGTATAGCAAATCGCCTGATCATGAGGGCAGGGCGGCTATTAGATATAATGGGAAGGAAATTATAAAGGGGAATTATTGGAATCAATATGTGAAGGCCCATCTATTTCCTAAAGATGATACATATGAACAGAGAATGCATGAAGCTTTTCCGTTTATAGACAATACAGCACTAGAATTAGGCGTATTTGATCAGCGGTGCTTTTATCAGGCTTTTGAAGAATTTGACAATCAAAATATTGATAAAAGTTTGTCTAGTGATAATCTAATTGTACGTACTTTTGCCATTTTAGATAGACGTGTAGGAAAACGTAGACTCATTTCTATGAGAAATTTTATGGAGGATCAACCCCCTGTATTTCAAGAGTTTTATGCTATTCGTGTGCACCATGAAGGTTTGTAAACAAAATACGGAAGGAACTTGTTTAATTCCCTTCCGTGTTTAGATATGATATAATTTATATTAAAGTGAGGCATAAATGGTTTGGACGCCAGACTTCGCTTCTAGAATTTAATGTTGAAGAAACGGTTTAACTTCACAGTCGGGCCTTTTTTCATGCGTTAACTCACCGCCAATCCTCGAGTTGATTAGCAAAGATTGGACCCATTTAGGGACCTCACTTTAATAATATATCGATGTCAGTTGTAAAAGTAAATAGATTAGAGGTTCCTATTGGTCACCTAGGTGACCAATAGGAACCTTTTTTAGTTGACTTTCATAAATTAACTCAACTTAATATGTTACAATACGATTAAAACTAGTATTATATGGAGAGATATATATGCTAAAGCGATTATTATTAAGTTCTATTATATTGAGTTCTATTGGTTTATCTGCTCAAGCTATCGATATAAATATTCCTGGTGCAGACCCCAGTGTTGCTTCAAATGCTTATGAAAATTATGTCTTTACAGATGAATATATAAAATTAGATAAGACTAAGATGGTGAGTGAGTCATATGAAGCTAGTAAGAATAAACCGGATATGGTGGAGTATAAAAAAGAAAACTCTTTGTCGGACCAAGAATTAAAAAAGATTACAGAGAATTGTGCTTCCATGTTACTAGGTGTTGTTGAAGGTAAAACAGATGTAATTTTACATTCTAAACAGGGAGGGATACATTTAACTACACCATTGGTATTAGATTATAAAATTAAATCAGATAATCATTATGATTCTACCATATACTCTTGGGATACTCGGTACATACCTTTTTGGGTAAGTGTAGATGAGTATTCATCTGAAAAAAGTAGAGAGAACATGGGGAAGTTTAGTGACAATCTTACTAGTTCTGATAGTAGAAAACTTATCTTACAAGGGCTTTCAAAAAATCAAAAGTCCATTATGGTATTAAAGAAAGATTCAGTACAGGGGATGGGGTTTACTTATCCTAGATTAAGAGATTCCTATTGGGAACAAGCTAGCTTTAAAGAAAAACAGTCCAAAGATATATACTGGAGTAATATGATTAGATTTGTCTATGAAAAGGAACCTGATGTTCAATATCGTTTAGGTTTTATTATTGAACCTAAGGCGGATAATCATCCATCTTCAGATATAGCAAATCAATTATTAGTTAACTATGTATTACCATCTATAACTCCATTAGCCGATATGAATACATATTCTAAACAGATAATATCGAATGATACTAATGTATTTTCGTATAGGGTATTAAAAGATAGCTTAGTGAGTGATGAAATATTAGAAGGACATCAAATTAAAGTCTATAATTATAATGATACGATTTTACAGCATGTAGATTATGTTAGCAGACCTACAAGTAATAGTGAGGAGCCGTATGGTTATGTCGATGATATACTTTCTTTGGGGCAAGACAGTACAGAGAATTCTAATACTATCAAATCATATCATTACAACTTAGTTTGGAATGATGGTATTCCTGGAATTTTTCTTGAACAAGAATTTTTTGATGGTAGTGGTCTAATGCAATTCATCACACAAAATGATAAAATTAGATTTATTAATGTTATTGAATATGAAAAATTAGATCAAGGTATAACAAAAGCACAGTTACGTAATATGTTAATCGATGTAAATGTATTACAACCACATAGTAAAAACTCTGATGCTATTGACGTATTTAACTTGATTGTAAATAAATAATAGATATTAATAGGGAAAGAAATCACATGAGATTTCTTTCCCTCATTAAATATGATATAATTTATATCAAAGTGAGGCATAAATGGTTTCGACGCCAGACTTCGCTTCTAGTGTTTTAAATTGAAGAAACGGTCTGACTTCTCTGTCGGGCCTTTTTTCATGTGTTCTCTCACTGCCAATCTCTAGAAGATTAGCAAAGACTGGACCCATTTAGAGGCCTCAAGTTCAATATAACGATGTCAAGTGTAAAAGTAAATAGATTAGAGGTTCCTAATAGTCACCTAGGTGACCAATAGGAACCTCTTTCGATTTGTAATTAGTTCGGCGGATTTTGGTTGTGATAATTCATTTACAATTTTTATAGTACTAGAATTAAGTATTAGTTATGGAGCCCTCGTTTACCGTATATTTTTAAGATTATAGCAATCATTGTATTTAATACGAATAGAAGAGCAAAGCATACTAAGGCTGTAGTATATCCATATCCTGCTTCGTGAAAGTATGACACGAGCATGGGCCCAGCGATGCCCGCTAATCCCCAAGCGGTTAGAATGCGGCCGTGAATAGTGGAGAGTTGGCGTATACCGTATAGATCCGCAAGATATGCTGGCATACAGGAGAAGCCACCACCATAGCAGGTGATAATAAGAAGAATTAAAATTTGGAATGTTAGTGCATTATTGGTTGTGGCTAGTAAATAGAATGCGATGATTTCTATAATAAAGAATAGTATGTAAGTTTGTGCTCGGCCAAAGTAATCGGAGATAGTAGACCATGCAATGCGACCTCCACCATTGAATATGCCGATGATGCCAACTAGCGATGCAGCTGCTGCAGGTGTCATACCAATGGTTTCTTGTGCCATAGGAGAAGCTAAGGATAGAAGACCTATACCACAGGTAATATTAACAAAGAAGATCCACCAAAGGGCACCAAATTGCCAAGTTTTCATAGCATCATTGGCTAGCATGCCATGGTAATGAACATACATAGTGGATTTATCTTTCATAGTTCGAGGCGGTTGTTTTGGTTGCGGTGCTTTCAAATAGAGAGAAGAGGCGCCCATAATTAAGAGGTAAATTATGCCGAGAATAATGAAATTATTAACTAAGCCTACCTGAGCTACAAGGAATTGCATAAGCGGTCCTGCAATGAGTGAAGCAAATCCAAATCCCATAATAGCTAATCCCGTAGCAAATCCTGGGCGATTAGGAAAGTATTTTACAAGCGTAGACACTGGTGTTATATAACCAATACCTAGTCCGATACCACCGATGATACCGTAGAAGAGATAGAGTAAGGTAAGATTATGAATGCTAAGAGCATAGGCCGTACCAAATAGGCCTGCCACCCAGAACACCATGGAAAGAAGTCCGCTTTTCTTAGGACCTATTTTTTCTGCAAAAGATCCTAAAAAGCCTGCAGATAATCCAAGCATCAGAATAGCTAAGGAAAAGGTCCATGTTGTTTGTGACATAGTAAAGCCCATATCTGCCATGATAGGTCGTGTAAGCACGCTCCACGCGTACACACTACCGATGGATATATGTAGACCAATAGCTGCTAGTGCAATAAGCCAACGATTTCTCATAAGTAAACTCCTTTCATATAGGTGAAATGATTAAAGATTTGTCCAGCATATTTGCTATGAAAGAACAAAAAAAGACCGTCTGAACAAAATTTTGCCCAGACGGTCGGCTATCACACGATGTGTGCTACTGTGCATGTAGTCAATTCTACGTATCCGTCAGCCCAGTAGGAATATATTACCAATATAGCAAGTGAGAGGATATCTTGTCGGTGATGTAAGTCACTATCTAGTGTTGTCAATAATAAAAGTAAATAGATTAGAGGTTCCTAATAGTCACCTAGGTGACCAATAGGAACCTTTTTTAGTTGACTTTTTAATTTATATAACTCTATATGTTACAATTAATAGTATAGTAGTTGTATTATAGGAGAGCTATATGTTGTATTTAATTATTGCCATTATCGTTATTGCACTTATTGCAAAATCTCGTTCATTAGCAAATAATCAAGGTGATACTGATGCGGATATAGAGAAACAGAATCGTATATTAGACGAAATTAATCGTACATACGGAAATATAGAATCATATGAACCAATCTTGGAACCATCAGATATAGAGGGAATATATTTTAATGAATTTCGTGAATATGTTGATGCTGAAGGTCGTGTGTTGACTCCGGCAGAGATTGATGAAATCAGGTATAAAGATGATTATAGAGAGGATATTGAACAGGATTATCCGTATCATTGATAATCGTGGAGGGCGTAGAGATGAAACGAATTATATATGCTATCAGCCTTGGTGTATTGCTAGCGACACCAGTGCTTTCACAAGCAATTGATACAACTACAAGACCAATGATACGTGTTACGAATGAGCATAATGGTCAATATGATGATTCGTTAGATACTTTTACAGAAACAAAGTTTTATGGACCATACCAGTTCCGCGTATTAAAGGATGCTATTGAAACGCAGGGTGAAACAAAGGATATTGATGGTAGGGTGTTTAGAACCTCTGATAGGGTATTTATGCATGTTAAGGCTAAATCTATTGATTCCACTTTAGAGGCTGAGGTTAATGAGATTGTTAAAGATAGAACGATTCCTGAACCTACGGTTAAGATGGTATTGCCAATTAAGCATGATGTAATAGAGGTCAACAATGATGGCGTGCGTAGTTTACTCGCTGAATTTATGTATGGCTGGCCATTAAAGAATAGGACGGATATGGTTTTAGTTACCGATTATGAAGGAACTCGTTACTACTATAATTTGCACTTTTATAGAGACAAGCTGCCAAATGGAGTTCGTATTGAACAATTGCGCCAAATGATTATGGATGCACAGTTCAGTTATAAGTAAATCATATTGGGGTAGATTAAGATTGTAATCATAAAGAAAAGAGGTTTCTAGTTGTCACGATAGCGACTCATAGAAACCTCTTTTATTATGCAAGAGTTTATATAGTTTTCAAACTATTATAGGATGCTTTTACCCATAGGGAATACAGTTTTGCCAAATACTTTGTTTACAAGTACGGCACCAGAACCGTAGAAGCCCAAGAGGGAGATGAATAGTTCAGACCATGCTGCAAGAGCAAAGAAGCCTGTTTTGCCACCTAAGAATAGGTCTGTTGCAAGACCCAAGAATAGGAAGCAGATCAAGAACATGATAGCGAATACAACTTTGTTTGTTTTCAAAGATGCGATGGTACCAAAGATAGAGAAGATTAAGAAGCCCACAAACGCGAATGCTAATTGTGTTACATCGAAACCTTTTTGGATTTCAGGACCGAAGGAGCCCATTTGGATTAACCAAACACCAGCCATAGCGGACCAGAACAAACCGTATGCGCCGAATACAACGGAGCCGAATGGATTGTTTTTCTTGAAATCAAAATAACTTGCAATTAATTGGGCCATAGAACCTAATAACACTGCCCAAGGGATAATAACAGATGTTGTTGGGCCAGACCAGCCTACGCGGGACGTGGATACCACAAAACATACTACAGCGAGACCTAGTAAACCAAGACCAGTAGGATCAGCTACATTTTCGCTCATTTCAACTTTTCTTACTTCGTTTTCCATTTGTTCCTCATTTCTCCGTGGGGAACAACTAACTACAAATATACAGAGACATACTCACATGGTAATCGTCATACTATAATGCATCGAATAAATCAATATATAACCACTGTGAAAGCATTGCCCCATAAATGTAACATACATCACACTTTCAAGGCAATACAATGAGTTATAGTAATAATACGTAAAATGCATAGTTGATACTGTTAGCATTTATATGGTATATTACGATTTCCAGTTTATTTTATAACTGTATTTACGTTATAATTGCCTGTTCTATATGGATTTGTTATAGTTGTTGACCGAAATGAATGCGGTATTAGCGTAATTTTGTATTGCCATATAACTTGCTTATTTTGTTTGTGATATACTACTTATAGAGTATGGGAGGTTATATGGTTTTTCTTACTTCATTACAAAGTATTATCCCCATTGTGTTGCTAATAGCATTAGGGTATATATTAAAAGGGCGCGGTATGTTTAACGATACCTTTAGTTCTAATCTGTCACGCCTCATTATGTCCGTTATTTTACCAGCCGGTGTATTTGTATCGGTCTTGCATCATATGCAAACATCGGATTTATGGAATTTACGATATGGTTTACTCGTAGTTGGTTTGACCTATTTTGTATCGTATATTGTGGCTTTCATTATGATGAAAATATTACGCGTTCCGCCAGGTCGTCGTGGTATTTTTATCAACATGGTAGTAAACGATAATTGCCTATTTATCGGCTTACCAGTACAGATTGTCTTGTTTGGACCAGAGGCACTACCATATTTTCTGTTGTATTACATTGGTAACACCATATCCGTATGGATGGTAGGGGTATTTCTTATCGAAATGGATCCTTTGCCACAGAATTCTAGTGCTACTGGTGAAAGCGTGCGGCCTTCAGGACATAAATTTTCTTGGAAGAAATTATTACCACCGCCACTTATGGGCTTTATCGTGGCTTTGATATTTTTATATGCGCAGATTCCATTGCCTACGATTTTACATAATACCTTAAAGTACTTAGGCGATATGGTTACACCATTATCCTTACTATATATTGGTATTGTGCTTCATGATGCAGGCCTTAAGAGTATGGCTCTTAATAAAGACTCATTAGGTGGTATCTTCGGTCGTTTTGTGATTGCACCACTCATCATGTTTGGTGTTATTATAACGGTTCGTTATATAGGTGGTATTACATTAGAGCCCATTGCGATGATTACATTTATCGTTCAATCCGCCGGTCCTGTCATAGCGGTTTTATCAATCGTAGCTAACGAATCTGGTGCTGATTTACCCTTTGCTACAGGGCTTGTTATGATTAGTACTATTTTATTCGTCTTCGTAATACCACTCATTATGGAACTCTTAACAATGCTTGGTATTGTAGCATAATGGATGGCTTAATTCTTAGTTATCTACAATTTAAAAGACTAGCAGTATAGCGGGTGCTGTACTGCTAGTCTTTTTCAATTTTAAAATTTATATAGAATATATTATAGCTTAAAATATAAGTTGAGCAAATTGAATAGTATTCTATTTATTAATGTTGTTGACAAATGTATTTTTTAGGTATAGTGTTAAAATAGTTAGTTATATAAATTATGTTAATCTTTTTGTTTTTTATGTGATGGAGTGGGGCAGAGTATGAAAAAGAAAACGAAAACGAATAAACATTGTAAGGTTAGCACTTTGTTAACGGCTGTTTTGGTAACGAGTACTTGTAGTTGTTTATGGGGGGGCTCTGTATATGGGGAAACTCCAATTACTGATGCGAATGGCAACACGTATCTGGCTAGTGATAACACTAATATTACTGGTAAAAGTAATTCAGTGCCGAGTGGTAAAAATGCTACTATTGTGGGGGATAATAATACAATTACAAAGAAATTCCCTAGAGACAATGGCTCTCTTGTAAATGCCGTTGGTAATGAAGATGTACGGATAGTGGGGTCTAATAATACAGTTCAAGGTAGCCGGAGACAACATGTGATTGGTGATAATAACCAAATCATCGCTCGTGATGCTGGGACGGTTACTGATTATGGACATCCATCTGGTCGTGAACCGAATGCATCAGATTTGACAATTGGTAGAGGGAATTTTATACGCGGTACTGACACATATCGAAATGAGTGGGATTCCTTAACTGTTATCGGTAATAACAACAAAGCCGAGTACAGCACAGAATCTGCTGGTGGCCCTTCAGCAGGTATTGTCATTGGGGATAATCAAAATATTGATACAATAGGTGAGTCTGTTGTGATTGGTAGTATGTCGCCTGCCGAGCAAGCCCAAAAATCAGATCAAGATCCAAGCGATAAAAAATATACGGTTGGTGAGTATAGTACGATTATTGGATATCATACATCTAACACTTCAGGCGGTAGTGTAGTGGTAGGCAACCATTCAAAATCGGGGCAAATATTACAAACTATTACTGGTCATGGAACTACAATTGAAGGCGGGAATAATTGGAATAATTTATCGGGTTTGTACTCTTCCTCTTATGGGGCTCTAAATACGCTTGAAAGTACTGCTACTGATACGGAGGAAGCTGATAATGTTGCTAACTCTGTAACAGGTAGTTTAAACCGAACAGCTGGAACTACTGGTACCATGATTGTTGGTTCTGGTAACGTGGTGACAAATTCTAAAACCCCAATGATAAATGTTCCTGCATTAGGTACAACCATTAGTGATATTTCTCTTCAAAATATAGGTATAGTCGGGAGCGATAAACTCAGCGATAAAACAGATACTACAGTAGAAGTTGGTCGACATTACATGAAAGAGTATATGGCTTTGAATGCTGGTGCAGTATCCATTATAGGTAGTAGTAATACAGCTGATTATGCTATTCGCTCTCAAATTTCAGGTACTAATAATATTCTAAAAGGTCAAGCTAGTAGTGTAAGCACTTTCAATACTGTTAGTGGGTATGGTAATGAAGGTACTAATATTAGCCGATCCACCATAGTGGGTACTAGAAATGACCTTAAAAATGGTGAAGATAATGTAGTAATTGGGGATTTCCATAACTTTGATGGTGGAAAGCATAATGTTGTACTTGGCTCCATGGCAGCTGAGGAGCAAGATGTAACGAAATCATTTACAAATTCATCTGGTAGTAGTACATATACCTATACAGTGAAGGAATTAGTTGCTACTCGTCGCAATACAGCAAATGTTGAAAATGCTGTAATGCTTGGGTACAATACGGACGTTACTCGAAATGGTGGTGTAGCATTAGGCAGTGAATCGATTGCCTCTGTAGATAAAGGGATTGCTGGTTATGATCCTACTACAAAAGCAGCATCTACTGATGGTTCTCCAACTTGGAAATCTACGGCAGCCGCTATTTCTGTTGGTGATTCCACAGGAACAACTGTTCTTACACGCCAAATTACAAATGTTGCAGCTGGTTCAGAAGATACTGATGCTGTCAATGTAGCACAGTTAAAACGAATTACAGCAGATTCCACATCTACTATTAATAATCAATTAACTCAAGTTAATAATCGTATTGATGCTGTAGATGGTCGTGTTAAACGTGTAGGTGCTGGTGCGGCAGCATTGGCTGCATTGCATCCTCAAGAGTTTGACCCTAATGATCAATGGACTTTTGCTGCTGGGTATGGTCATTACCGTGGTGCTAATGCTATGGCTCTTGGTGCATTCTATCGTCCTAATAATAAGATGTTATATTCTATTGGTGCTAGCTTAGGCGGCGGAGAGGACCTCTTTAACTTAGGCGTTAGTCTCAAATTTGGTAAGAGTGAACCTTATGCAGACTACTCCAAAGCAGGACTTGTTAAGGTTATCAATGACCAAGATGCAAAAATTAAAGAGCAAGATGAAAAGATTAATGCTATGCAAGAACAAATTGAAAAAATGATGGCTAAGTTGAATTTATAATATCGATTTTTAAGTGTATATACAGCCAACTATGTTACAATAGTAATGTAGTTGGCTGTTGTTTTATAATGAGGTAGTTATGACTGAAATACAAGCTCTTTTATTATTGAAAGCGTCTCTAGAGTCCTCAGATCTTCACGGTGTTGAATCATTACTCGCCGAAGATTGTGTGTATGTATCTACGGGACGTGGTACCATAGCGCGTAATAAAATTGAAAGCATAGAGTTTTTATCGGCTATGACCGATTCTATTAAAGTCGATCGCGTGCCTGTCATCTGTCGTGTAATGCATATTGCTGAAGTTTATGAAGATGATGCATTGTTCCGCGAAGGCCGTGTAGGTCTTACGGTGTCCTATGATGAAGGTGATGCATATGCGTATATGTTATTTGTAGACCTTAATGACGATGGTCGTATTGAGCGCATCGTGTCTAGCCAAGAAAACTATACCATCGAATATGATGATCTTCGACTGTCTTTGGATGAGTCACCATATCGCTTTATGACCGTGCCCCATACGGTGAAAGACTGGATTGCAGCACTTAGTATATGGCTTGAAACAGACAATCTAGATGTAGACGATTTCTACAAATATATTGCAGAGGATACAAAGGTAGTATTCCAAAAAGGTGATGCCGAATCCATTACCCTTGAAAATGGTCTCGATGTAGAGGACTATTTTGATCAGTTGATGAATCAACATTTTGCTGCTGTGCCGCATATTATTCGCGATGAAGAGGATAAACTCATCTTAACATATGGACCTATGAGTCTCATTGTGAGCCTTAACGAAGAAGGTGAGTTGGCCTTAATCAGTATGTACATAGATACTCGTGATGAAGATGAGGCCCTTGACGATATAGGCTATATTGAAGAGGACTTAGTAGAACTAGCAGAAGAAAATATAGACGAAGAGTTTTAATAGAACGTATAAAGAGGCAGGAGATTGCTCCTGCCTCTTTGCTGTATTATTTTGTTGTAGCATTTATAAATGCTTTAAATAAGTGCTTTGCTTTTTCGTCATTTATTGTCATCATTTCTGGATGGAACTGGCAAGCTACAAGCCATGGATAGTTATCATCCTCTAAGCCCTCCACAGTGCCGTCTTTGGCATGGGCCGTAATATGCAAACTATCGCCCACATCCTTTACCGATTGATGGTGATGTGAGTTCGTTACCCAATTAGTATGTCCAATAGCGTTGGCTAATTTTGACTTACTATCAATTGCTATTGTATGGGTTCCAAGGGCTGGCGTTTGATTTTGTGAATGTTTTAAGGAGCAGGATGTATCATATTTTAAATCCTGATATAATGTGCCACCACGATATACGTTAAGGATTTGAAGACCCCGACAGATGGCAAAGATCGGAATTTGTTTTTCTTCGGCAGCTTTTAGTAAAGCAAAATCGAATTGATCACGCTCTGGCCAAACATCTCCGATGCCTTGTAAAGGTTCTTCACCATAGTGCAGAGGGTACACATCGTGACCACCAGTAAGGAGGAGCCCATCTAAACGAGAGAGTGATTCTCGGGCAACCTCTAAATTTTTTGTGAAAGGAATAATAACTGGAATTCCACCAGCTTCTTCGATAGAGCGAGCATAATCATCGTTTACAAAAGCTCTTAACACATCTGCAAAAGGCGCTTCATTTGTACGCAATATGCTGCCAGAAATACCGATACATGGTTTAGTCATCGTATCACCTCATATATAAATCATAGTTTCAATTATATAAATTGGTAGTAACCTTATAGGTCTATATCAATACCATATAAAAAGAGAAGGTCTAACAAGAAGCCTTAATCCTATACACTAGTCATTAATACTATGTATTAGTATATAGCATATATTTTTAATAGACTATAACATAATGCACAAGTACTATTTCTATGCTAACAATTCTATATATTAAGACACTGTCATACTCATGAAAAACAAAAATTTAAAGAAAATTGATAAATATTTAATAATTAGGTATAATAATGGTTAGTTTAAGAGATAGAAGTATAGAGGAGCGTATTTATGAATTTGAAACGACTGATAGCATTAGGTTTTCTTGGTATGACATTAGGTATGGGACAGGCCTATGGGATTTCTGTCAATATTCCTGGTGCCGATGCGACAGTATCTGTGGATGAATATCAGAATTATCGTAAGAATACAGCAGAGTCTCGTCGAATGGAACAAAAAATAGTAGAGCGTGTTACAAAGGCTGATGAGGCGATTCCTAATTATGATATGTCTAGATTACCAGCAGATATTTATCATAATACGGAATTGAATCATGGTATTAAATACTCTAGTACAGTGTTTATTTTAAAAGATCATGGGGCGGATATAAAATTTACTGTTCCTGAAGCGAGTATCGTAGGGCATACTGATGAGAGTTCCGGTAAGCATAAAGAGATAACACGCAGTGGTGGTATCTTGAGTTACGATGGTGAATGGTCTTATGAGTTAAGACCACAACCAAAGAGTGAGAATTGGGAAGACACTAATATAGCCTATAATAAATTGAATTCAGAATCTATGAAAGACGTATTTTATAAGAAACGTAATCCTATATCGAATGAAGATAAACGTAGTATAAAGGTTTTAGGTGCCAATCCTTTTACATATACAACTGTTAACAAGGCTACATGGGATGTGTTTGAATATAAAAATAACCGAATAGTAGGTACCATAAACTTTACAATGCCTAAACAGCCAACAATCTCTTATCATCTTGGTTATATACCTTCTAAGAGTGTTTCAAAAAAGTTAAGTGCTCAAGGTGAAGATACAGTAGTACGGACTATAATGGCTCCATTGGCCAATATTGTATTGCCATCTGTTAAGCCTGCTAGTGATATACTAGAGTACACCTCTGAGGTACATAGAGGGCCTTTCACATTTAGAACTCTAAAAAATAGTAAATCTAAGGGAACGAAGATTACTAAAACTGGTAAGCAAATAGAGTATTTCCAATCAGGTAAAATTAAAGAGTCTATTTCAGTAGGCCCTCTTCATAAAAGGGATGACGTAAAAGCACAAAATCTTTTATACAATTCTTTAATGGACTTTGTAGGTGTAGATTCATTAAATGAAGGCAAGCCAATTCAATATGCGACCGTATGGAATGATGGGTTGCCTGGCATATATTTTGAAGTTAAAGGCGAAAAAGATACTATATTTATTATGACTGTGTTTGATGATACACATCGTTATTCTCACTATATATTAAAGTCTCATGATGTTCATGTTAGTAACTTTAAGCTTCGTGATATTGTGCAATATGTAGATTATAAGCAAAACAAAGAGAATTACAGTAAGTATAAGGCGGGTTTAGGTATGCCATCGTATTTATTGGAAGAAAAACTGCTAGAAAAAATAGCTAATAAAAAATAAATGTCTTTTCATAGGGCATAATCATATAGAGATCATATATAGAGTATTTTATATTGTTCGATACAAGAAAGAGGACTGACTCGCATAGGTCAGTCCTCTTGTTGTTATATGTAATTATCTAAAGAATCTACCAATCAACGGCATATTAGCCCCGTCATTTTTATTGATTCCTTTTAATAGAACCATAATGATAACATAGAGGACTAACCCTTCGATACCTGTGAGTATAAAGTTACCCCACATTGGTAAGATATCTGTTAAGTAGTGGTAACTCATAAAGATGAGTATACCCATGACACCGGCACTGACCACGTTTTTCCATAGAAGGGAAATGTCGAGGAAGTAGCCTGTGTATTTTTTGATATAAATCAAGTTTAGTAAGGCTGCAAAGCCGATATCGGCTACGGTTGCCCAAGCGGCACCGCCAATACCAAGCCAAGGGATTGCAGTTAATGTCCAGTTAAGGATAACCTTAATGACAAGGGAAATACCCATGTTGATAACAGGAATGCGCGGCTTGTTAAGGCCTTGTAAGATACCCGTTGTTACTTGGTGCACGCCGAGAAAGAAGATGGAGAACGCAGTGATTTGCGTTGCTAGTTCTGCCTTAGGTGCATTGTAAATCAATGTAACGGTTGGGGCAGCGAGTACATATAATAGCACCGTAAATGGTACGGTTGCCATAAATGTTAAGCGCATAGAACCTGCGGTACGTTCGTAAATACCTTGGTGATCTTGTTTAGCAAAGGCATGGGAGATAGCCGGCACGATGCTCGTAGCAAGGGCCGCCGTAATGATGGTTGCCAAGTTGATGAGCGGAACCGCCATACCTGTAAGGTAACCGAATAGTTCTGTTACTTCGTTCATCGGGAAACCAGCGTCTAATAGACGACGTGGTACGATGAGCAAATCAAGATTTGCCGTTAACGGCAACATAATACTAGCTAAGGAAATTGGAATGGATAACGATAACAATCGTGACAAAATTTCTTTAGCCGATTCGCGCGGACCATTGTAGCTTTCACCAGTACTACTAGCCTTAGGCAACTTGTAGTAATAGTACAAGAGTACGAGGAAGGCACCAAAGGCTCCGACGCCAGCACCTAGGCTAGCACCGCCAGCTGCAGCCGGTAAGCCATATGGCAATAAGATGGCCGCTGCACCGAGCATGACGATAACGCGTAATAGTTGTTCTACGATTTGGCTGACCGCCGTTGGGGTCATCATTTCATAACCTTGGATGTAGCCTCGGAAACAGGAAATCCACGTTACAAAGAATACTGCCGGAGCAAGTGCGATGATTGAGTAGTAGGCACGGCTTTCAGCAATGAGACCGCTAGAGATAAGCCAATCTGCGCCAAAGTACATGGCCAAGCTGGCGATAAAGCCTGTAATGGTCAGCATTGTGAAAGAAATATTGAATACTCGCTTAGCGCCACCAAAGTCGTGTAATGCTAATCGTTCTGCCGTCAAAATAGAGATGGCAATCGGCACACCTGCGCTCGAAATTTGTAATAGTAACAAATAGATAGGAAAGGCCATCTGGTAGATCCCGATGCCTTCCCCGCCCAAGATGCGAGAGAGAAGAATCCAGTTGATACTACCGATGGCTTTTACTACGAAACCGGCAATGGTTAATATTAAGGTTCCTTTTAAAAATCCACTAGCCATAGATTATAGTTTGTGAGAAGAACCTAATACATCTTTAATTTTGTGAGCTACCATGCCTTTAATAGCGTCACGAGCAGGTCCTAAATATTTACGAGGGTCAAATTCGGATGGATTTTGTGCCAAGTATTCGCGTACAGATGCAGTCATAGCAAGGCGAAGGTCTGTATCGATGTTGATTTTGCAAACCGCCATTTGCGCTGCTTTGCGAAGCATTTCTTCAGGTACGCCTTGTGCACCAGGGATGTTGCCACCGAATTCGTTACATTTTGCTACGAATTCAGGCAATACGGAGGAAGCACCATGCAATACGATAGGGAAGTTAGGCAATAATTTACCAACCTTTTCCAAACGTTCAAAGTCGAGGTATGGTGTGCCTTTGAATTTGTAAGCACCATGGCTTGTACCGATAGCGATAGCTAAGGAATCAACACCTGTTAATGCTACGAATTCAGCAGCTTGTTCAGGGTCTGTGAAGCGAGCGTCTGCATCGGATACGTTAACGTCATCTTCAACGCCAGCTAAACGACCAAGTTCAGCTTCTACTACAACGCCGTGCGCATGAGCGTATTCAACAACTTGTTTTGTAATTTTTACGTTTTCGTCGAAATCGTGGTGAGATGCGTCGATCATAACGGATGTGAAGCCACCGTCTACGCAATCTTTACAGATTTCAAAGGAATCGCCGTGGTCAAGGTGAAGAGCGATTGGCAAATTGCTATCTTCCAATGCTGCTTCCACAAGTTTTACAAGGTAAATGTGTTTTGCGTATTTGCGAGCACCTGCAGATACTTGCAAGATAAGAGGGGATTGTTCCTCTTTCGCCGCATCGACAATACCTTGTACGATTTCCATATTGTTAACGTTGAAAGCACCTACTGCATAGCCGCCTTCATAAGCTTTTTTGAACATTTCTGTAGTCGTTACTAATGGCATGTTGTCCTCCTTGGCTTTATAGCCGATTGTATGTATTTGGAAAGTATTGTCATCAACTTATGATGATACATATCTATTCATTGTTAGTATATCAAGAAACGATATAAAGCACCACAATTTTATAAGGTTTTCTAGATGAATCTGTTAGAGATGCAGTAAATGTTTCATATCCGTTGGCATAGGGGCATGTAGTTCTATATATTTCTGTGTCATAGGATGGGTGAAAGCTAGGTAGCCCGCGTGCAACGCTTGCCTATGGATGTAATCCAAATGACCGCCATATAAATCATCACCGGCTAAAGGAAAACCCAAATGGGATAGGTGTACACGAATTTGATGGGTTCGGCCTGTATGGAGTACACATTGCACATGCGTTAGAACCTGTTGTGTGCTCATATTTATATCCATTTGTACAGGCTGGGAAACTATGTGGTGTGTCAATACCGTCACATCTGTACGAGCCGGTTTGCCGATTAATGTGCAACACCGTTCGATGATGCTACCCGGTTTACGTCCGATGGGATAATTAATGGTTAGCGATTGACTTGGCATAGTGCCTTCAACGATGGCGTCATAAACCTTTTGAAATTTTGTGCGTTGCTTATCAAAGGCGTGTTGTACTACCGATGTTTTAGCGATGATGACGATGCCCGATGTATCCTTATCGAGGCGATGGACGGGGTGAAAGTCATGAGCTTGTTCGGTTTCGTCATAATAATAGAGAATGCCATTTGCCAATGTTCCATCGCGCACCGTTGATGTAGGATGTATAAGGATACCGGCAGCTTTATTAATGGCGAGGATATACTTATCTTCGTATACGATTTTAAGATCCATTGGGGTTCGTGAAAATTCCTGCTCTGGTGCTAATTTCATAAGCAGATGATCACCGCCATGAACAAGGGTGTTCCATGTAGCCGATTGTCCGTTAATGGTTATGATGCCATCATTTTTTAGTCGCCGGCGCATGCGCTGTGAAATATGTTGTTGTTTTATGATGTGATTCATAGATTGCGTGTGTACATTAGTATCTACAATCAAGTCGATTATGGTTGCTGTTTTCATAGTTTTTATTATAGCAAAAAAAATAATAGATGAAGAATTTCTCTCAATTTATTGTATATATAAAGGTCTGTATAGTATAATTTATATTAATAGTTGTTTATAAAATTTTTATATCTAAAACCCTTTGAGTAATAAGAGGAGAGGCCTATGAAACTCAACAAGAAATCTTTATTAGTCGCATGTGTGTTGGCGGCTATGTCTACAAGTGCTTTCGCAGCATCTACTACAACATCCACTAGTAGTACAACAGTGACGAATACAGATACATCAACATCAACAAGTACGCGTGTAACACGTGAACAACATAGTACTACTATATCCACATCCTCCACTACAATATCTGAAAAAACATCTAGCCGTTCTAGCAGCACTTCTGTAGGCGTTGGTGTTGGTATCGGTCGTTTAGATACATTTATGCCAATTGCTGGTGCCGTAAAACAACCACCTGCAGCGGTTAAAAAAGCGATTCGCGTTCTAAAAGATGATTCTCTATTACAACAAGGTTACCTTGGACTGGTTAAAGAAAAAGGAAAATGGGGCATCGTTGGTCCTAATGGACAAGTGGTATTAGCGCCAACCTATAAAACATTAGATGCGTCTTTCAAAAAAGATGGTACATTCTATGGTGAAGAAGGTAAAAATAAAGTAGTTCATATTAAAGGTGATGGCACCGTATTACAATCTGGCAAAGAGGCACAAGATGCTTTATATGCGGATACTAATGACCGTTACACTGCTATTAAAGAGATGAATAATTTTGACCCTAAAGATATTCATCAATCTTATCTAAGTGATTCTTATGTGACTTTCAAAGAAAAAGGTAAGCTTGGCTTTAAAGATGGTGCTGGTCATGTAGTTATTCAACCACAATTTAAAGAGATTCCAAATGTAGAAACTAAATTTAGTGAAGACCGCGCTTTTGTAAAAGCTGATGGCAAGGTTGTCGCTATCGATGGTCAAGGTAAGGTTGTATTTACTGCGCCGTCTAATGAAGTATATCCTTATAAAAATGGATTGGCCGAATATCGTCGCAAGGTAAGTCACTTTGGTTTGGGCGGTATCTTGGGGCTCGTTGGCATGGGATATTTGTATAATCATGGTGGCGTATACATCGATGGCCTTGGTGGCCTTATCGATGATGGTATGAAACGCGGTTATATTGATCGTAATGGCACCATTGTGATTGATAGTAAAAATGACTATGTATACCCTATGGAAGAACATGGTACCTTGGTGCGCAATGAAGGTAAATTAGGCTTTATGAACCGTCAAGGTCAATACATTATTCAACCTGGCAATTATGAGGCTGGTACGATTGATATGAACAATGTATTGTTAACAATGAAAAACAAGGATACTAATAAATATGGTATTTTTGATATGGAAACAGGTAAACAAGAGGTGCCATTTAAGTATGATACGATTGACTTCGTTGGGGAACACCAAATGTCTGTTACCAATGATACTAATCGGTATGTAGTAGATATGGCAGATGGTCGCATCATTTATAAAGGCGACAAAGCGAATACCGTAAAATCCTTTGTTGGCGATCAATACACTTGGATTTATAATAAGGACGGTAATTATAAGATTCTATCTCTTGATGGTACAGTCATAGAAACTCCAGTTATGAAAGATATTTCTGGTACAGGTACGTTCTCTCATGGCTATAGCTCTGTAAAAATTAAAGGTAAATGGGGGATTATGAACTCTAAAGGTGAGTTAGTAGTTCAACCTACTTACGACGAAATTACAATTTTATAATCATAACGAAAAGGCTGCATTCCGAGGAGTGCAGCTTTTACTATTGGTGTCTGTTTTCTGTTTTATAAATCTATTAATTTTGTAATCAAACTATAGATTCTAAGTTTTTTGGTGATTAATAATAGTTATAATTAAAAAAATCGATTTACCTAGAAAATAAGCCTGTTATAAGGTATAATTATAGAGATATATTCCAATTTAGTGTACTTTTACATTAGTATTTGGAATATTAGGATGATGATGAAAATAATGCGTGAACCCCATGCCCAATGGGTTCAGGTGTAGGAGGTATAAAATGGCTAAAGATTGTTCCTTTGACGTTGTATCCGAAGTGGATATGCAAGAGGTAGATAATGCGGTAAACCAAGCGAAGAAAGAGATTGGTACGCGTTATGATTTCCGCGGTTCTAAAGCTGAAATTAGCCTTGAAGGTGATACCATTAAAATCATCGGTGATGACGAATATAAATTAAATGCTATTATCGATGTATTAAAAGGCAAAATGGTTAAGCGTAATGTAGCAATTAAGAACCTTGATTATGGTAAGGTTGAGCCTGCTGCTGGTGCCACTGTACGCCAAGTGATTACTATTAAAAAAGGCATTACAAAAGAAAATGCTAAAGAAGTAGTAAAGGCAATCAAAAATATGAAGCTTAAGGTACAAGCGTCTATCCAAGAGGATCAAGTGCGCGTATCTGGCAAGGATAAAGATGATTTGCAAGCGGTTATTCAAATGTTAAAACAATTGGATGTACCGGTTGAATTGCAATTCGTTAACTTCCGTTCCTAATTATATAAGCATAAGAGATAGGGTTAGATTGATTCCATTGAATCGCTACCCCTATCGGTGTAGGAGGCGCTATGAGAGTAGAGGACATGAAGGGTGGTTATACGACCGGTTCATGTGCTACGGCAGGCATGAAAGCAGGTTTATTGGCCCTCTTAGAACACGATATTGTGGACAAGGTTGTCATTGAGAATCCGCAAGGTCAATTCATTGAGGTACCTATTAAATCTGTGGAAATTATATCCGAAACAGAGGCAAAGGCGACTGTGATGAAGGATGGCGGTGACGATCCAGATGTGACCCATGGCAATGATGTGGAAACTACGGTGACCATTGATGACACAGGCAAGCTACGTTTTCGAGCTGGCTTTGGTGTCGGTACGGTTACGAAACCAGGTCTTGCCATGCCCCCTGGACAACCGGCCATTAATCCGGGCCCTAGAGCGATGATGAAACTCGTATTTGAAGAGTTTTGTACGCAAGGTCAAGGTGTGACGGTAACAGTAAGCGTTCCTAATGGTAAGGTGTTGGCTAAGAAGACGTTGAACCATACGTTGGGAATCGAAGGTGGTATATCCATTATCGGTACAACGGGTATCGTTAAGCCGATGAGTGAAGAAGGGTTTAAGAATTCTCTCGTGCCTCAGTTAAAGGTGATGAAAGCCAATGGCTGTGAAACGGCAGTTCTCGTACCAGGGCGGATTGGTCAAGATTTAGCGGAACAAGTGCTCGGTATCCATAAGAACCAAATGGCTGAAACGAGCAATTTTATCGGATTTATGCTTGAACAAGCCGTTCATATTGGCTTTAAACGAATCTTGATTATCGGTCATATTGGTAAACTTATTAAGCTTGCTAGCGGAAGTTTTCATACCCATAATCGCATGAGTGATGGTCGTATGGAAAGTATTGTAGCTTATGCAGCTCTTGAAGGCGCATCCCACGCGGTGTGTGAAGAGTTATTTAAGTGCCAAACTACAGAATCTACGTTCCCTATATTAGAACGAGAAGGCCTAACTGGTGTATACCAACGTGTAGTAGACCGCGCATCTATGCGCAGTGAACGATATATTGCTAATGAGGCTGAGGTAGGTATCATTATTACCACCTTAAAGGGTGAGATTTTGGCTATGGATAAGCATGCAAAAGAGATAGGAGAGCTAGAACATTGGCACATACCTTGTATATCGTAGGCATTGGTCCGGGCAATCCTGATTATGTGGTGCCTAAAGGCCTTAATTTAATTAAACATGCTACCGTTTTGGTAGGTAGTGAACGCTCCTTGGAGGATTTTAAGGAACCTGGGCAGATTACGTATCCTGTAACGGGGAAACTAAGTTGGTTATCCGAACAAATCGAGCGTGAACTTCACAACCATGATGTTGTGGTTATGGTCAGTGGTGATACGGGCTACTATAGCTTGTTACCGTATTTGAAAAAGAAATTTCCTACCACACGCATTGAAGTGGTGCCAGGCATTAGTTCCATGACATTTGCTTTTGCACGCCTTAACGAAGTGTGGCATGATGCGGATTTAATGAGCTTTCACGGACGCCAACCAGCGCCTGAAAGACTCGTATATGAAGCGGGGAAAAAGATGGGATTCTTAACAGATCCTGAATATAATCCAGCGCATATTGCGCGTATTTTAATAGATGCAGGATGGCCAAAAGAAACGAGAGCAGCAGCCTTAGAGCGCTTGAGTTACGATGATGAAAAAATCGTAGACTCTACCCTAGAGGTGTTAACTGAGCTCGAAGGCTTTGGACATTCTGTTATGGTGGTACTAGGATGAGACATTTTTTCGGAATTCCTGATGAGGAATTTATACGCGGTGACGTGCCGATGACGAAATGCGAGATTCGCAAAGCCGTTATGAATGAGGCGCGCATCGAAGAAGATAGCATCGTCCTTGATGTGGGGGCTGGTACAGGTTCGATTTCTATTGAAGCTGCATTAGCGGCACCTAAAGGTCATGTATATGCTATTGAACGTTTTGATAAAGGCATTGAGTTGATTCATGAAAATATGAAGAAATTCAATGTAAATAATATGACTGTTATAAAATCCAAAGCTCCAGAAGGTATGGAAGATTTGCCTGAGCTTGATGCGGTTATTATCGGCGGCAGTGCTGGCGGTATGACGGGCATTATGGATGAAGTACAACGGTTGTTAAAGGTAGGCGGTCGCCTTGTTGTAACGGCGGTAACGATGGAAACGGGTTATACCATTTTAAAAGAGTTGAAAGGTCGTCCTTTCACATATGAAGGGTACCAAATGTCCATTAGCCGCTATCGCAAGGCTGGTCCATATCATTTGTTGGACCCATTGAGTCCAATTTTTATTGTATCTGCAACGCGTATCGCAGAAGGAGAGTAATATGGTTGATGTACATATCATAGGCGCAGGCCCTGGGGATCCAGAGCTTATTACGCGAAAAGGGTATCGTTTAGTACAAGAAGCGGACGTTGTTATCTATGCTGGTTCCTTGGTGAATCCTGCTATTTTAGAGGCTTGTAAACCTAGCTGTGAAATTCATAACAGTGCTACTATGAATCTTGATGAGGTACTAGCTGTTATGAAAGCGGCCGTGGCAGATGGCAAAAAGGTTGTCCGTTTACATACCGGTGACCCCGCTATTTATGGTGCTATTCAAGAACAAATGGATGCCTTGGCTGGCATGGGTATTACCTATGAAGTGGTGCCTGGCGTAAGTTCGTTCCTTGCTACTGCAGCAGCATTAAAACAAGAGTACACATTGCCAAATGTATCTCAAACCGTCATTATTACGCGTATGGAAGGCCGTACACCAATGCCTCCGAAGGAAAAATTGCGCATGTTGGCGGCTCATGAAGCGACCATGTGTATCTTCCTTAGCGTTCAAATGCTAGATAAGGTAGTGGCTGAACTTATTGAAGGTGGTTATGATAAAACAACACCTGTGGCTATCGTAGTGAAAGCTTCTTGGCCAGATCAACGAATCATCCGCGGTACATTGGAAACCATTGCGGATATCGTGGCTGAAGAAGGCGTATTACGTCAAGCTATGATTGTTGTTAGTCATGTATTAGATAGCGAATACGAATTATCTAAGCTTTACGATAAGGGCTTTGCCCATATGTATCGTAGTGCTAAGGACTAGTGTGATGAAAGAACTAGAATCTGATGCGCCTATGATAGAGGCAAAGAAGAATAGGACAGCTATTCTTTCTGTTTCTGAACGCGGTGCAAGGCTGGGGCAACGCATTAAGTCTTTGGTGGCCCCTCATGCGGACTGTTATGAAAAAGAAAACCGTCCATCTGGTGGTGTGGCCATCTATTTTGATTCCCTCAAACATCATATAGGACAGATTTTCAAGGATTATGACCAAGTATTATGTATTATGGCACTCGGTATTGTAGTGCGTATGATTGCACCGTATATTGAGCATAAATCTAAGGATCCTGCCATCGTCGTAATGGATGAGGCCGGTCATCATGTCATCAGTTTATTATCCGGTCACCTTGGTGGCGCCAACGAATGGACGCAGTCCATTTCGCTAGCCATCGATGCGGACCCAGTTATTACAACGGCGACGGATGTTAATGGATTGCCAGCGCCTGACGTGTTGGCGCGCCATGAGCATCTGTTGGTAGATGATTTCCAAACCTTAGTGGATGTGAACTCAGCTGTCGTCGCAGGTGAAACGGTTAATTATTATATCGATAACACATTGGTCAATGCACAGCATTTAGCGCAATCTGCTACAGCACATATCGGTACTCATGGTACTGTTCAGGTGGTTGATGTATTTACATTGCCTGAGACTGATGGTGTTCGTCGTGTAGTGATAACAGATAAGGTGATTACTGAGTATCCAGAGCAACTCATCTTACGCCCTCGTACGTATACGATGGGCATCGGTTGTCGCCGAGATACGCCAAAGGAACTCATACTGGATGCCATACAACAGTCGCTAGCAGCGCATAAGCTTTCACCAAAAAGCATTGTCACAGCTGCATCGGTTATTGTGAAACAAGATGAAGTGGGTCTATTAGAGGCCGTAAACGAATTAGGGTGGGCTATTCATTTCTACACACAAGAAGAGATAGCACCCGTTATAGAAGAACAGGATTTAAAAGAATCCACATTTGTAAAAGGAACAATAGGAGTAGGAAACGTATGCGAGACAACAGCATTACTAGCGGCCAAGAGCCAAACATTAATACAGCACAAAACGGTGTATCCCAAAACAACAGTAGCCATTGCACAGGTAACATCAAAGTAATCGGCATTGGACCTGGGGACGCTGAATTTATGACACCACAAGCACGGGAAGCGATTTTAGCGGCAGACCGTGTAGTCGGTTATTTAACATATCTTGATTTGATTAAAGACCTTATCGCAGGTAAACAAACGGTAGGTACAGCGATGATGCAAGAAGTGGATCGTTGTCAACAAGCCGTTGATTTGGCTGTAGAAGGTCACCAAGTAGTAGTTGTATCCTCTGGTGACTCCGGCGTGTACGGCATGGCCGGCCTTGTACTAGAACTTGCTAATAAAGTACCAGCAGACAAACGCCCTTCCGTGGACATCGTGCCAGGTCTTAGTGCTGTAAACGTAGCAGCCTCTGTATTGGGCGCACCTTTGATGCATGACTTTGCCGTTATTTCACTAAGCGATTTGATGACACCTTGGGATTTAATTAAAAAACGTGCTGACCTTTGTGCACAAGGGGATATGGTTATTTCCTTATATAACCCACGCAGTAAAAAACGGGTAACTCATTTAGATGAAGTACGTGAAATCGTTCTAAAATACCGCGACCCTAAAACACCTGTAGGCATCGTGCAAAAAGCAGGCCGCCCAGGTCAACATATGGTGATTTCTGATCTTGAAAACTTCACAAAAGAAGAAGTAGATATGCAAACACTTGTTATCATTGGTAACAGCCAAACCTATGTTGAAAATGGTCGCATGATTACACCTCGAGGCTACAAATTATGATTTGGGTCATCGCTGGTACCTTGGATGGCCGTACCTTAGCGGTAGATATCCAAGAACGAACCGGTGAAGAGGTTCTCGTGACGGTAGTGAGCCAATATGGGGCGGAACTAGCTGCTCATGAAGGCATTACCGTTCATACAGGCCGTCTTGACCAAGAGGCTATGCAACAGTTGATTAAGGAGCATAATGTGCGCCTACTCATCGATGCAAGCCATCCGTATGCGGCTATTGTGACTGCAACGGCTCAAGATGCAGCTAAGGCGATGGGTATCCCTTTTGTTCGGTTTGAACGAAAAGAGGTACCATTGCCAGACTATGATAAGTTGCATATCGTAGTGGATGAAACAGAAGCAGCTAATTTAGCCGGCAAATTGGCAAAGGAAAATAACAATCATGTATATTTGACTACTGGTAGTAAGACGATGCACATCTTTGCTAAGTCTGAAGCTTTGCGAGACTGTGAAGTGTGGACACGTATTTTGCCAACTGCTGAGGTGTTGCAAATGATGGAAGACCTCAATGTGAGCCCTAAGCGTATCGTTGCCGTACAAGGTCCATTTTCTTACGATATGAATCGTATTATGTTCCACGATACAAAGGCGAGCGTTGTGGTTATGAAAAACTCTGGTCTCGTAGGTGGGGCAGATACGAAATTACAGGCTGCCATCGACCTTGGCATCCATGTTATTGTTATCGATCGTCCGCGGGTAAAACTCGAATGTCCTGTGGTATCATCGAATGATGAATTTTTCAAATTATGGGAGGACACTAATGGATTACGTTAAAAATCCTAAAGCCATTGAAGATAAAAGTATGGAAATCATTTACGATTATGTAAAGGATTTAGGTTTAACCGATGATGAAGTACGCGTTGTATCTCGTACAGTTCACGCATCTGGTGACGTTGAATATGCTCAACTCGTAAAAATGAGCCCTGACGCTGTTCAAAAAGGTATCGAAGCATTAGACAATGGTGCAGATATTTACACTGACGTAGAAATGGTTCGCACAGGTATTTCTAAACCGGCTCTTAAACTTCGTGGTAATGAAGTACATTGCTTAATCAAAGATGAAAATGTAGCTAAAATGGCTAAAGAATTGGGCGTAACACGTTCTATCGCTGCTATGCGCACATTTGGCAAACAATTAGAAGGCCAAATCGTTGCTATCGGTAATGCACCAACTGCATTGTATGAAGTATTGCGTTTAGCTCTTGAAGAAGGTATTAAACCAGCTCTTATCATCGGTATTCCTGTAGGCTTTGTTGGCGCTGCGGAATCTAAAGATTATTTGATGGAAGTATCCCCAGTTCCTTATATCACTGTAAAAGGTAACAAGGGTGGTAGCCCAATTGCAGCATCCGTATGTAATGCATTGCTTTACACAGATGTAAAACGCAACGATATGCTCTTCGTAGAAGGCAAAGAATCTAAATAATAAGTAACCCGAATCGTTGCATACTGCTGGCGATTCGGGTTTTACTGTATCTATTATGAGGTTTATATGTATAATACGGGTGCTGATAGCACCCTGTATTGGTGAAAGGAGAGGTTACTGTGGACTCTCTGAATGAACGAAAACTCTTTCGCATATCAGTTATTATTATCTTGGTTATTGCTGTCATAGCTAGCATGATTATCTCACTGGTTTGGGGCTCCACACCGGTGTCACTATCGGAGATTTGGCACACATTATGGGCTAGTGAGCTAACAGATACAGCATCGCAAATCATTTGGAATATTAGGTTGCCTCGTAATATTGTTGCTGCATTAGTTGGTGCTTGTTTAGCCGTATCGGGTGCCATTTTACAGGCGGTTATGAAGAACCCTTTAGCAGATCCACAAATCGTTGGTGTTTCCTCCGGTGCTGGACTTGCCGGTGTTATTATATTTATTCTTTTCCCTGGCTATGATCATATTGTGCCTCTCGTCGCCTTTATAGGTGCTATGGCTGCGGCGATGATGGTATATGCTCTTGCTTGGAAGAATGGTGTACGCCCAAGCCGTATCATCTTGGCTGGTGTTGCGGTGGCTGCTTTTTTAGGCTCTGGTATTTCTGCACTACTTGTATTCTATGGAGATCGTGTGCAAGGAGCCTTACTTTGGATGGTAGGGGGCTTGGCTGCACGCAGTTGGCCTCAAGTAGAGGTTCTGTTCCCATACGCGTTAGTCGGTCTTATTTTTGCCTGTTTAGGTGCCAAACGTCTTACTATTTTAAGTTTAGGTGATGAAACAGCAAAGGGGCTAGGCCTTAAGGTAGAACAAACGCGGTTTATTATGACTGCTGTTGCGGCTCTATTAGCAGCAGGTGCCGTTAGTATTGCGGGCTTAATCGGTTTCGTAGGCCTCGTTATACCGCATATGTTACGACTTATCATCGGTAATGATTATGCGTATTTACTCCCCGGCTCTGCATTATTAGGGGCACTCGTCCTCGTTGTTAGTGATACGGTAGGGCGTGTTATGTGGAGTCCAATTGAGGTACCGGTTGGCATTATCATGGCATTCTTTGGGGCGCCATTTTTCTTATATCTATTGAGGAGGGATAACTAATGAATACGGCTATTGATGTAAAACAGTTATCCGTAACTCTCGGAGATCGTCATATTTTACATGATATTAATGTATCTGTCCCTGTTGGTAAAATAACGACTTTAATCGGGCCTAATGGTTGTGGTAAAAGTACACTCTTACGGTCTATGATTGGATATATTCATAGTCCTCGTGAATGTGTGACTATTTTAGGTAAATCATTACAGTCGTATTCACAAAATGAACTGGCACGTCAAATGGCGTTTCTGCCACAGGTGCCCAATATGCCAAAGGATATGACTGTAGAAGAACTGGTATATTGTGGACGCTATCCATACCAAACATGGTGGAAGAATACGGCCAAAGAGGACCGAGAAATCGTTGATTATGCATTGGGAATTACGAAAACGAATCATTTGCGCAATCAATTAATTCCATCCTTATCTGGTGGTGAACGACAACGGGTATGGATTGCTATGGCACTAGCACAACAACCTAAATTGTTAGTGTTAGACGAACCAACGACATATTTAGATATTAATCATCAACTGGAAATTATGGAATTGTTGAAACGATTAAATGATGAACAAGGGTTAACCGTATTGATGGTACTCCATGAATTGACGCAAGCCGTACAATATTCTCATCATATGGCCATTATAAAAGATGGTCATTTAGTTACGGCTGGAGACATGAAAGAAGTCGTATCGGATGAACTATTTAGAGATGTATTTTCCGTAGATGTACAAATCGATACCTTTGATGATAAACAATATGTACGCGTAAAAGGTTTAGTTGAGTAGATAGCTAGACTAATAGTGAAAGAGGGCATCCCCGAAATGGGGAATGCTCTCTTTAATATGTTAGGATATGTTAAAATGTCACATCAACGCCATACGCTTCTTTCACTAAACGAGCCATAGCCTCAGGTGTTTGTAGACCTGGGTTAAGTAGGAATAGTTTAGATGGTAAGTAAATGACACGATTATTTTGTACAGCCTTAAGATTTGCCCATGCAGGATTATCTGTCATAGCTTTCTTCATGGCCTTTGTAATTTCTTCTTCTTTACCCATGGTAACGACGAAGATAATATCAGGGTTATCAGCCGTTAATGTTTCAAGAGAATATGGTACCGTTTTATCTTTAGCTGTACCATCTAGGTGAGATGTTACAACATTTGTCATACCTAATTCTTTAACCATAGATGCAGTTACCGCTTCGTCGGTTTCGGCTGTCACACCTTTACCGGTAGCACGCAATACGGCAACACGCGCAGGTTGTTGATTTTTAATGGCATCCTTTACCTTTTGAATGTTGCTTTCATAGGTTGCAATAACGGATTTAGCCTTATCTTGATGATTTGTTAATTCTCCAAGGAATGTTAACATTGGCACATTATCCTTAATGCCATCGTAATTGAAAAGTACGGCTGGAATATTGTTAGATTGTAATTGAGATTCATATTTTTTATGTTGGTTTTCCAAACCTAATACCACATCTGGTTTTAAACCAAGCAATTGTTCCATGTTGATGTTAGCCGTTTGACCCAATGCAGGTAATGCTTCTAAATCTGGCGCTAACTTATCTGTTGTATTAGCACGGGAGATAGCCTTGCCATCCACTGCGTATAGCATGGACAATACAGAATTTGAAAGAACGGCGATGCGTTGTGGATCCTTTGGTACAGTGTAGGTTTCACCATTAAAGGTAAGTTCCTTCGTAGTAGCAGAAGAGCTGGATGTGGATTTACCACACCCAGCTATTGCTAGTACGATCATGACCAAAGCAAGACTACAGAGTAGTAGTTTTTTCATGATGTACTCCTATGTACGTTATATAACGATACTAGTTAAATTGTAGATTGATTATTTTTGTAATGCGTCCCAAGATTCGTTAGCACGTTCAACGAATAAGTTACGGATGTTAGGGTTTTCACCTAAGCCATGGATGTAAGTGTCAACTTTAAAGCCGTCTTTTTCAAGAATGGATTTATGGGATTCTGGTTCTGCACCAGCCATGTCATTATTGGCATGGTCGCCAGCAACCATCATGAATGGCATCAATGTAACATGTTTAATACCATGTAATTTCAATTGAGGGATAACTTGTT
>CAJMLW010000015.1 GCA_905214495.1 uncultured bacterium
GTTCCGTGGAATAACCACCCATATTACCCATCAATTGATTAAACAAATCATTCATGCTAGAAAATTCATTACCAAAGTTGTTAAAATTGTTGTTCATATATTTTACCCCCTCATACATCATAGAGTTTAACTATTTGACTAATACTATTTTACTGGGTTTATTTACCCTACGACATTATAATAACCCTTAAAAGTCAAAAAGTCAATAAGTCAAAAAGAATATTTTTGATTATTTTTTGACTTTTTAATTTGAACAATATGTTTTAAGGGCAAAAATATAGATAAATACTGGCTTTGTAGGAGGTGATTAATTTTTAACTTTTGAGTTATTTATTACAAATCATATTGTTTATATTGATTTATTACCTATATAATAAAAATAAAAGTCAAATATACATCAAAGAGGTTCGAGAAATGACACAACATTATATAAAGAATATTAATTACACAACAAACAAACTGCACTCCATAGTATGTACGTCTATTTAATCATTAATGGGTAAGATATTACCGCTACACAACAAGACGTCGAAAATTTGATTATTAATGTAGCTCTAGGAAGAATGGATAATACAGAATTATCAAAATGGTTACATGAGAATACAATCGAAACAGAGAATCTATAATCCTAGCTAAAATAAAAAGTGCTGTAATGGAATGCGATAAAATCGCTTTCTATTACAGCACTTTTTATAATTACTATATTCCTTAACTTAATAAGCCCATAATATTAATTATATTAAACTGCGAGCATATCATAATAAATTCGATGAATCATCTATATATATCAATCGAATCGCCTGATTCATTTTTCCAAACAGTCCAACCATTATTAGCATTTCCCAACACTACCCAACCTGCAGTAGATGGGGAATTACAACTTACATCCTCAAGTAAAGTATCATTTTCTATCAAAGCATTTTTCCGAGCATCTGGCATCCATTCGGACTTAGTCGGGGCACAAATACTACCTTTTAATACAGTAAACATACCATCTTCAACTTTCATTGTAGCAGTAACTACGCCAAACCCTTTTCTCGTTTCATTTAAATAGTAATAACCATCTGGAACTTTTTCCCAATCAACTTTAACAGCTCTTGCTTTTGTAGCCTCATCAAAAGTTGTTTCTTTAGTACGATCAACAGGATAAACTTGTCTACCTTCAAATGATGAAAGTAGTTGAATAACCAAATCAAGATCTAAAGCAAAAAGTTCTGAATTTAAAACTCTACTTTTACTAAAAATATCATCTAATAACTTCTCTTTTTCATCATAATCATCTACTTCAATTGCAAATTCTCGCTTTAATCCAACAACATTATTATATCCATGACGTTCAAGATTATACATCCTTCTTTCAAAGTTATCTATCCCTGTTTTGCCAATCTTAATTAGTCCAGGTACAACTGTAGACATTATATAGATAATTCCTATTGCCATGAATCCACCCCTATTCATTATCTGTATCAAACTAGATTTTCCTAGTTATTTTTTTCATTTAATATTCATATTATACCATAAAATGAGAATCTAAACTTTTTACCTTTATAAAAATATAAAAAAACACCTTGCATAAGCAAGGTGCTATTTTGGTGATCCAGGAGGGATTCGAACCCCCGACCCACGGCTTAGAAGGCCGTTGCTCTATCCAACTGAGCTACTGAACCATGTGGATTCCCTATATAATTATCTATTATAGTATAAATTATGTACTATGTATCGTCAACTACACCCTATCTTAGTATACCCTAAAAAAGGCAAAAAAAAATGGAGCGGGTGAAGGGAATCGAACCCTCGCGACCAGCTTGGAAGGCTGGGGCTCTACCATTGAGCTACACCCGCAAATAAAAAATGGTCGGAGCAGCAGGATTCGAACCTGCGACCCCCTGGTCCCAAGCCAGGTGCGCTACCAAACTGCGCTATGCCCCGTCATTAATTACTTGCTAATTATAGCAAACCTGGTAGTTGATGTCAACCACTACTTTTGCTGAGTTTTACTCAATTGTGAGTACCTCTCTGCAACGAAAATTATTATATCATCGGACCACTATTCTGACAAGTGTTTTTTTTATAACTTCATTAAAATTTTATGTAAAAAACATGCACCCCGTAGGATGCATGTTAAAAATCATATTTTGTTTAGTTAAAATTAACCTTCGTAATGACCGTCTTCAACAATTTGAGGCTTTTTTGCAATGCCTTGTTTAACAGCTACTTCAGCAACTGCTTTTGCAACTGCAGGAGCTACGCGAGGATCGAATACGGACGGCATAATGTTTTCATCAGTCAATTCGCTGTCTGGAATCAAGTGTGCCAATGCGTCGGCAGCAGCCAATTTCATTTCGTCAGTGATTTTGGATGCGCGAACGTCGATAGCGCCGCGGAAGATCCCAGGGAATACAGCTACGTTATTGATTTGGTTAGGAGCGTCGGAACGGCCTGTACCTGCGATGCGAATGCCCGCTGCTTTCATATCAGCGTATGTTGCTTCTGGGTTAGGGTTCGCCATAGCGAATACGATAGCGTCATCAGCTAAGTTTTCCAAGACTTCTTTTGTGAAAGCACCTGCTGCGGATACGCCAAGAAGGATGTCAGCGCCTTTAGCGTTTTCAGCCAAGTTGCCATGTTTTTCTTCAAGGCCAAGCATATCAATCAATTCAGTTTGCAAGGAATCAAGGCGTTTGTAATCTTTGTGCAATACGCCAGAGGATACCAATACGGTAATATCACGAGCACCTGCAAGGTATAACAAACGAGCGATGTTTGCACCAGCTGCACCAGCACCGTTTACTACGATTTTAACTGTAGCTAAATCTTTTTTAACGAGGCGAAGAGCGCCTTTTACACCAGCTAAACATGCGATTGCTGTACCATGTTGGTCATCATGGAATACAGGGATTTCCAATTCTTCTTTCAAACGATTTTCAATCTCGTAGCATTTAGGAGAAGAAATGTCTTCTAAGTTGATACCAGCAAAGTTCTTTTGCAACAATTTTACAGTATTGATCAATGTATCAGCATCTTTAGTATCTACTACCAATGGAATGCAGTCTACATCGCCAAATTTTTTGAATAATAAGGATTTACCTTCCATTACAGGCAATGCGGCAGCAGCGCCGATATCGCCAAGGCCTAGTACACGAGTACCATCGGATACAACGGCAACCATGTTGGAACGGCAAGTTAATTCGAAGGATTCTGCTTCATTGTCTTTAATACGCAAGCATGGTTCTGCTACACCTGGTGTGTAAGCAACAGATAAATCATGAGCGTCTTTTAATTCATATTTAGTTCCTACTGTGAGGAAGCCTTTT
Organism: uncultured bacterium; assembly: GCA_905214495.1. GTDB lineage: Bacteria > Bacillota > Negativicutes > Veillonellales > Veillonellaceae > Veillonella. The sequence continues at coordinate 3,315 of CAJMLW010000015.1, forward strand.
AATTCACGTTTTTTTTGTACTGCTAATTCACGTACGTCCATAATAATTCTCCTTTGTGGATGACAACGGACACAATAGTTTCTTGGTATTAATTATTAATACCCCTTACAAGTTCATTATACAAAATCAGAAACAATAACACAAGATTTTTCGATATAGTTTTTCGAAAATTTTAGAATTAATTATAAATTCATATCCTTAGCATTAATTACATGTCCACAAATAATTAAGCATTTTAAACAATCTAGGCTTTCACAGATGGCAAATTGCGTCCGTAGAAGATTTCTGTCATTTCTTGTCGCAATTGTTGTTTAATTTGCTTAATTTCTCGTTCGCTTAATTCCGCTTCGGTAATGCCGAATAAGTAATTATCCAAATCAAAATCCTTGAGCATCATCTTAGTGTGGAAGATATTCTCTTGGTACACGTTCACATCGATCATATTGTACAAATTGCGCGTTTTCGCATTAATGTAATTTTGAATGGAGTTGATGCGATGGTCGATATAGATTTTCTTACCCGATACGTCGCGCGTAAAGCCACGCACATGGTAGTCCAATGTCAAAATATCCGAATCAAAGCTATTGATCAAGTAATTGAGGGCCTTTAGCGGAGAGATTTGACCACATGTGGACACTTCAATATCGGCGCGGAATGTACTAATCCCCTTGTGCGGATGGCTTTCAGGGTACGTATGAACTGTAAGATGGGATTTATCCAAATGCATAACCACATCTTCTTTTTCAATTTCTTCTTCAGAAATCAAAATCGTAACCGATGCCCCTTGAGGGTCGTAATCTTGTTTCGCAATATTTAAAATGTTAGCACCGATAATATGACTCACTTCCGTCAAAATATTCGTCAAACGTTCCGCGTTGTATACTTCATCAATGTATTGAATATACTGCTTCTTTTCTTCCTCTGTACGAGTATAACAAATATCATAAATATTAAAACTCAACGTCTTCGTGAGATTATTAAACCCATATAACTTCATTTTAGGCTTTGCCTTAACTGGTGTATCCATGATATGCCATAACCCTTTCCATGCATAGACTTACTATTTTTTTGTGAAAGTCATACAAAACGCAGCTTTCACACATATACTATATAATATCCTGTTTATACACAAATTCTACATCAAAGGCGCCATCTTCGTAGGTGACGATGGCAAAGGTACCACCCGACCCATCCCGAGGCAATGCAATGCTCCCCGGATTCACAAAAAGGGTATCCCCTATATGTTTAGCCTCGTGAAAATGGCTATGTCCACACACGATGAGGCGCGCCCCCATAGCATTGCCAATGTGTATCAATTCTTGTGCTCGTTTACAATATGATACCTCATGACCATGGGTCATGTAAATATAGGTATCTTCTAAGGGAATCAGTTGTTCCTTAGGCTCTAAGGGCTGCACGCGGTCATTATTGCCGCGCACTGCATAGACCGGGACATCCGTGCGCGTTTGCATATACCGCGCATCGTCGCCGTAGTCACCGGCGTGTAGCCACATGTCGATATCTTGGTCCATTGTTGCATCTAACGCGAGATCAATGGTGTCCAAATAACCATGTGTATCACTAATAATACCTATTCGTTTCATTTGTTCACCTTTGCTACCAATTGTTGCAATGCCTTACCACGATGACTAATGGTTTCCTTCGTATCGATATCGAGTTCTGCCATGGTTTTACCAAATTGTGGAACAAAGAAATATGGATCATAGCCAAATCCATTGGTACCAACCGGAGAATCATGAATTTCACCATCGCAAGAGGCTTCGGCCGTCACGCTAGCACCGTCCGGATGTACCAAAGCTAAAGCGCATACATAGTGCGCCGTTCTATTCGATTTACCTTGTAATTCGCGTATTAATTTTTCATTATTTGCTCCGTCATCGCCATGAACGCCCGCATAGCGTGCGGAATATACGCCAGGTGCCCCATCAAGAGCATCAACAGTAAGCCCCGAATCATCTGCTAAACAAGGCAGTCCCGTTTTTTCGCTATAGTATTTCGCTTTGAGGATGGCATTTTCCATAAAGGTTGTGCCCGTTTCCTCTGGTTCCGGAACGTCTACTATGTCTTTCACAGGCACACAGGTAATATTCATATGAGAAAAGGCCCGTTCAAATTCGCGTATTTTCCCCTTATTGCCCGTTGCTAATACAATACGTTCCATATTATTGTTCTCCTTCAGCGGTTTGAGTCGGTGCATCAGGATACACCTTGCCAATCTTGTCCGCTACAGAGCCGAGTACATTGCGTTGCACAGCCATCAATTCGTCGGTAGCAGATTCTGCAAGGTCTAATAATTGGTTAAGTTCATCGCGGCTAAATGTGCCATGTTCACCCGTACCTTGTACCTCGATAAGATTACCCGCACCGGTGCGCACCACGTTCATGTCTACTACGGCAGCGCTATCCTCTTCATAGCAAAGGTCTGTAATAGGACCTTCTGGACCAATGCCAACGGAAATAGCGGCACAGAAATCGGTAATAGGGAATTTACCAAAGCCGCCAAATGTAAAATCGATAGCATCCACAAGAGCTACAAAGGCACCTGTAATGGATGCCGTACGCGTACCGCCATCGGCTTGGATAACATCGCAGTCTACGGTGATGGAGCGCTCTCCTAAAGCCTTTAAATCTACAACGGCGCGCAATGCACGACCGATTAAGCGTTGAATTTCAACGGTACGGCCTGTTTGTTTACCTCGAGCGGCCTCACGGCTCACCCGTGTTTTTGTAGAACGTGGCAACAAGGAATACTCTGCAGTCACCCAGCCTTGACCGGACCCTTTTAACCAACGCGGTACATTTTCCTCGATAGTAGCTGTACAAATAACCTTTGTTTTACCACATTCGATAAGTACAGAGCCTTCTGCATATTCTGTAAAATGTCTTGTTATTTTAATCGCTCTCAATTGGCCTGCTGTTCTATTATCACTGCGCATAACAACGCCCCCTTTATGTCTAGTATACCCATGCTAAACCGTTCATTATAGGATATGTATCACAATAGAAACGCCACTCACACGAGTGGCGCTATCTCGTTCATTCTATTATATCATGAACGACGGTTACCATTCGACAGATTAAATCTCAACTTGTCCCTGTCCCATAGGGTCCACCACTACATAGCGATTGAGTCCACCTTCTTCTTTCATGCGGCGTGCTTCTGTGAAAGCCTCTTCGCGCGTAGCATCATCGGCCTGCCACGGAATAAACATGGCGTACACACTTTGCTTTGCATAGGGCCCATAATTACCATAGGATTCGATACTATGCCAACCAATTTTATCCGGATAGAGGCGCACTGTTTCACGGCGCTCTTCTTGAATGCCAGATTCGTCGTAATACACAGAATAATCACGCATCCATCTATTCTTGTGTCCGATGAGTTCATCTCGTGCTATTTCCTCACGACGCGCCCATTGGTCCTTCCATTTCAAAATAAGATCATCAATATATCTCATTACATCAGCCGACTGATGTTGTTCTACATAGTTGGGCTCGATAACGCGACTGTAATCTAACCCAGCCATCGATAAAATGATACCTGTATTTACATACGGCAAGGCCCCTTGTACAGAATAGCCACCTTCAAGGACTGCAATATCTGCCTGCAATAAATCCACTAATTTTGCATAGCCCTTAGCAGTCACATTCATATTAGCTAACGGATCAGAGAAATGGTTATCCTGTCCCGCTGAATTGATGACGATATCCGGTTTAAATTCATGTAGAATCGGCAATACGAGTTCGCGCATCACCTTTAATAAACCTTCATCACCCGTGCCAGGAGGTAGTGGAATATCTATGTTAGCACCAACGGCTTGAGGTCCGCCGAATTCATCCATAAATCCGGTGCCCGGATATAAGGTTCGTCCATCTTGGTGAAAGCTTATATACAAGGTATCCGGATCGTGATAGAACACATCTTGCGATCCATCCCCATGATGTACATCAGTATCGACGATGGCCACCCGTTTCACACCATAGGTATGACGTATATGTTGAATCATGACAGCTTCAATATTGATGGTGCAGAATCCACGGATGCCATGAACCATAGCCATCGCATGATGTCCTGGTGGTCTAACGAGGGCAAAGGCCCGATCAACTTCACCTCGTAGCACCGCATCAGCTGCTGCAATGGCACCACCAGCCGATACGCGATGTGCATCGGTTACCCAAGATACTAAATCAGGGGCCCCAACGTGAACTCGTTCTATCACATCCCAGTCGGCTACGATAGGATTATATTCTCTAATATTCGGCACATCGAGCAATCCTTCTTCCACGATTTGATCCCGCGTATAGAGCAACCGTTCTTGTCGTTCTGGATGGGTAGCAGAAATTTTCCAATCAAAGGCAGGGAAAAATACTAGGCCTAATGAAGGATGTTCTATTGTACTAGCCTGCACGATTCCATTTCGCACACGGTAACTGTCCTTATGATTCCACATAGTCGCTCACCCCCGCTTGTAATTGTACCTTTACTGTTATAATTCGCTCTATAGACTGCCAGCCATCTACTACTGGGAAATCTTCGACGCTAATCGTTTCTATCTCAGGTGTATCAGTTATTGGAACTAATCCTTGGGCTCTAGCAGCCTCACTTAATAGCTTGTACGCTATCTCCTCTACAACTTGTGCAGAACGTAAATTTCTGGCTTTATCTTGAATCCCCAACTCAGGAACTACCATGGTCCGTCGTTTTGTATCCACATGTACTGTAATAGACATTGTATGATTTGCCACACCTGCCCCAATAGCATTCGCCACAGCAGCATCAGGCGGAATATGAATAGGCAAACCTAATTGGTCTCCGATGATAGGGCCTAGAATTGCGGCTGTACCGCCAACGATGACAAGCTGTGCCGGTACAAATGGATCAGGATGTACAATATCGGCAACTACATAGATAGGCCGTTTATTTTCCTTTGCTACGACTTCATTGATACCATCTTGAATAACTTGTACTGCAACGTCTACAATACGCATTGCCATTTCTTTTACATCAATTGCACTATCTATATTAGCAATCGCATCATATGCTTTTTGTTCATCCCCATAATGAGCCTTACCTAACACAATGAGAGCATCCCCTAATGTTGGTTCTATGCCACCAAGTGCAACAGATGGACCTACACGTTCTGGCCCCACTGTAACATTTCCATCATTATAACGCACTACTGATTCGCCGCCAATACCGACGGATGTCACTGCAAAGGAACGCACTGCACTTGGATAATTACGAATGGATACCCCTTCTTTTGTCATAAGGGGCTCACCTTGTTTCCACAAGGATATATCTGTTGTAGTACCACCTATATCAAGTGCGACTGTATGACCTAATGTAGCACTGCGCAATGCTTCAAGGCCTAATACCGTAGCAGCAGGTCCTGTAAATACGGTTTCTACAGGAACCGAAGCAATCGTATCAATAGGTAGTGAACCCCCATCAGCCTTTAAAATATATACCGGTGCCGTTATATTATGTGCTGCTAATGCATCCCGCACAGCTTGTCTGAAATGATTGAATACATCGGTTACAGCACTATTAAAATAAGCACTAATGGTGCGACGAGGAAAATTTAAATTACCACTCAAGGAGCTCCCCGTCGAAATAGTATCATACATGGTACCAAGAGCATTTGCAATGTCTAGCTCTTCCTTAGGATTGCGAACACCGAATTTAGCAGATACAGCCGCTAGATTAGTACCACTCCTAGATTGCACCATATGAGCTATATGATTAATATCCTCACATTTCGTTGTTTCTACCACAATACCTCTGTGATCTGTATAGCCCTTGAGATACACAGGTCTTACAGGGAATATATCATCTACATTGCGCCCTGGCCCCGCTACAACATAGAGATCTACAGGCTGTTCTTTATGCTCCACAATTGTATTTGTCACTACCGTAGTGGATAGCGTTACCTGTTCTATTTGTGCAGGATTCGCACCATTCATCACCGCACCTAAGGCATCCGTTATACCATTCATGAGATTCTCCTTCGTAGTTCGCCGCTTCGCCGATGAAACGATGGTACCCCCATCTATAATAACGGCATCCGTAAAAGTGCCGCCTACATCTATTCCTAATAACATATGTCCTCCTTTAAACAGAAAAGAGACCGCCGGAGCAGTCTCTTTTGTTAATCTCTAGACTTACCAGTTCTGCACCGGAAATATCGAGAATCTTTTATTTTGCTCCCGAAACGGAAGCGTAGTTTTTAATAATAACGATTGGTGTCATTTGGCTATCATTACCAAATGGATTATCAATCAACAATTTAGCGATTTTCTTCGCATCAATACCGCGACTTGTACCGAGAATTGCAGAGCGTTTCAAGTCGTTTACGTCTGCTACAACAGCGCCATAGCAACCTGTGCGTTGAACGATTTTTTCAGCCACCTTATCTGGATCTTTTGGACCAAATACGATGTGTTTATCGAATGGAGGCATGGTACCTGTTACGTCATCGGTTAAGGATGCAGCACGGGCGATAGCGTAAAACACGCCTGGTTTGCGAAAAATTTTAGCAATAGCACCTAAGAAGAAAGCACCTAATACCTTCCATTTACCATCTAAGTTCATAGCAGATTGCATACCATAAATAGAAGCCATGGAACCATCTGGATGAATAAATCGGTTGATCATACGCGCTTGCCAACATACATTGAGTTCTTCAGGACGTGTAAAGCGACCTTGTGTAATAGCCACAACGGATTCTGCTACGCATACGATGTCTTCTGGCCCAATATTGTGACCACCAAATTCAACGATAGCATCAACGATGTCATCATTATCTGTAAGAATACGTGTAGGAACACATACTAATTCTAATTTTGCCATTGTTATGCCTCCTTAGTGAACCAATGCTGCTTGTACTTCTTCTGCAGTCAAACGAATACGCTGTTTATCGATATGGTAATCGGTACGACCTACGATTTGGTAATAAATGTCGATGTCCATATAAGGGAATCCCTTAATATCTTCACGAATATTACCATTTCTACCAGTTAAGGTAACGTAAACGCGAATTGTACCACCCTTGCGAGGCTTGATGATGATAGCTTCAAAGTAACCATCGTGGCGTGGACGATCGATATCCATAGCCCAAGCGTCTACTTTCACTCCATCGAAATGTTCTTCTGGAAGCAAAGGACGTGGAAATAAATCCATGATTGTACCAAGTTGACGGCCTTTGTTTACAAATGGCACATCACAGAACAATGTCATGGAGCTCATATTCATATCTGTCAATTGAAAGCTTGTTTTTCGCTTTGACAACAAAATAACACGTTCGTTACCTTGTTTTAATACGAATAGACGGAATAATAAGTACAAAATAGCTACGATAACTGCAATGGCAACTATCACATTTATTATGTCATAAAACCACATGTGAATTCTCCTTTATAGTGTAATCAATTCCACCGAAAAATCATCAGTATCTAAGAATTGGGCGCCCAAATCAGCCCCTAGGGCAATATCCTTTGTGAAATACAAGGTGCTACAGCCCTTCTCGGTAGATGGATTATGCAAATGATTGCTGTCCATCGTACGTCGCACTAGATCACTAGTCTCATAAGCAGGGTCAATATATCGGATGCGGTCACCTGATAACTCCTGCAGGACAGGGCTAACAAATGGGAAATGAGTACATCCCAATACGACAACATCGATATCCCGTTCTAGCATAGGTGCTAAGTACTCCTTAGCGACTTTACGAACAGCGTCATCATGCAAATGACCTTGTTCAATTAAGCCGGCTAGTTCTGGGCATGGTTGTTCCCATACAAAGACCTCATGGTCGATGTCCATAGCCACATATTTATGAATATGACTATTAACGGTCGCCACCGTCGCCATGATACCGATAGTATTACTATTGCTTTCACGAATAGCAGTCTTAACACCTTGCGATACACCGATAACCGGCACATTGACGCGACTGCGCACCTCATCGAGGGCCACTACGGTGAAAGTATTGCAAGCGATAACCATTAATTTTACAGGTACTTGATGTAATGTTTCTGCAATACGACAAGCGATTTCTGTAATCTCCTCGGTTGGACGATTGCCAACGGGATTATTAGCATTATCCCCTATATAGATGAAGTTTTCATTGGGAAATTGTTCCTGTAGAACTTTCAAAACGGATAGACCACCTACACCTGAGTCAAAGACGCCGATAGGCAGTCGTTGTGTATCTATATTAGTCATGAGGCATCTCCTCAACAGCATTTAGAATAGGTTGATAAAAGCGATCCTCTAATCGTACGATTTTCCCAGACGATTTAGACATAAAGGCATTCTTAGTCTCACCCGTCGCCAATAGAGCACCATCGCTAGCGCGGCGCATGCGGTATTTAAATACCATCTGAGCACGGGTCATTTTGACTAAATAGGTTTCTATATTAATCGTGTCATCGAACCGAGCAGGTTCCTTATAGTTACACGATACATTCATGATTGGAAATACTATATCCTCGTCCATCATATCCCATAAGGTGACGCCGATATGACGAAGGAATTCAATACGCGCCATTTCAAACCACCGAAAATGATTGCTATGGTGAGCAATTCCCATCATATCGGTTTCATAGAAACGGACGTTAATTGTCGCTGTATACATTTATTCATCCTTCTTATTACAATACAAATTTAATTGTATATCTATTAACAAAGGGTGTCAAATAAACAAAGGCAGTCCAATCAATAACAATGATTAAACTGCCTTTTTATGTACTTGTTAGTTGCCAAAAGGGAATAGCTTTTTCGCTTGTTCTTCGTGGGATGTTTTGATATAGCGATTGGCGATTTTGAAAGCAATGCCGAGAACTGCTACATCATCTACCCAGCCAAGGCCTGCAATCGTATCCGGGATGATATCGATTGGTAGGATGAGATACCCTAAGGCGCCGGCTAAAATAGCCTTTACATATTTTGGTGTATCTTGATCACGTAAACACAAGAATAACACCACTGCTTTTTGTACAAAGGCAAGTTTTTTACCATAGCGAGTGGCAAACGCTAAAAAGCGAGACTCGCTAAAATACTTGCCATATTTAATAATCTTTAATGGATTCATACCGATCCTTCTAACTATTTACGGAAACCGTTAATTGTGGATTTTGTTGTTTCTTTAACTGTTTCAACAGCTTGGAACGCAGTATCTTTCGCATTTTCCACAGCTTGAGCCGCTGTAGTTTTTGCGTTTTCCACAGCCACTTGAGTAGTTGCTTTCGCTACTTCTACGCCACCTTTAGCCAATTCTTTTGCAGTATCCAATGTTTCTTTTGCTACATCGATTTTTTCTTTTGCCGCATCAGTTACTTTTGCTACTACTTCTGCTGCATTATCATGCAATTGGTATTTCGTTTCCGTATTCCATTTTTCAATAGCAGGTGCTACTTTTTCAGAATATACTTGTTCTAATTGTTCTTTTGCAAGACCTGTTTCGTTGGCAATACCAGCCCATACATCGCGTTGGCCTTGAGTGAAAGGAATATTTGCTGCTGCATCGCGAGCGATTTCGCCAGCAATGGCTTTACCATTTTCATAAAACTCAGCAATCATAGGTTTATAGCGTTCGATATCAGATGGCATACCATCTTCAATCCAAATGTGAGCTACTTTACCAATAGCATATGTCAAACCAACTGCTACCGTTACGCGTACAGCTTTAAAAGGTACGAGTAAGGAAATAGCAGCCGTAGCAATAGCCGTGCTCAAGCCACCTACTAAACCTACAACAGCACCTGTTTGTAGTTCCACATCATATAAATGGGCGATGCGCGTTACCATATATGTTGCATTTGTACATAGTGCAACATTGCTGAATTTTGGAGACAAAGCCAATACGGCAGCACGGCCTGCGCCCCAGAAAATAAATTGTTCAACTTGATAATTTAAATCTTGACCACCATCGCTAAGCGGTTCAATTCTAACGCCATTATATTCTGCCATAATCGTTCTCCTTTTTTCCGGATTCCACTTGTGAATGTATGTATCGTTCATTAGTATTATTATACCATTCTCAATGTAGAATTGAAATGAATAATATATATTTTACCCTGTATAAACGGGTTTATTATGACTATAAGTAATAGATAATACTCTATTCACTACCAACTTGTGAGTCCCCCATCAATCGTCCAAGCAGCACCGGTAACAAAAGATGCCTTAGAACTAATTAAAAAGGCTATAACTTCGCCAATTTCGTGAGGTTTTGCAATACGTCCCAATGGATAGTGTTGCCCCATCTCCTCTTTTGCTTGCTCCGCATCTTGATGAGATTGAGCAATTTGCTTATCTACAAGGGATGTATCTACATCGCCAGGGCACACGCAGTTAACGCGTACCTCATGGGGTGCCATCTCAAGGGATAATGATTTTGTAAAGCTTACGATAGCACCTTTTGATGCACCATATACTGAACAGGCCACATTCCCTTGCAAGCCCGCATCACTAGATACGGTAACAATACTGCCCTTTACTTGACGTAAATAAGGCAATGCCGCTTGGCACAAGAACACTGTTCCTTTTACATTCGTTCCAAACATTTCATCAAAGGCGGATTCAGATACGTCGGCTAGCAGTTCTTCTTCATAATATCCAGCCGCTGTCACAAGAGCCGAAATGCTGCCAAAGAAATCTACTGTTTCTTTTACAATACGCTGACAATCGCTCACACTAGATACGTCGCCTTTCACATAGCGCACCTTCGAAGAATAGCGGCGCAATTTCATCTTTGCCCTTTGTCCCGCTTGTTCATCGCGGCCATTGATAACGACGCACCAACCTTCTTGCAATAATAGCTTAGCTGTGGCAAATCCGATACCCGATGTACCACCGCTGATCAATGCCACTTGAACATCATTTTTATGAGGCATACTCACACCTCCTACAAGGTAGAAATATAATCAAACACTAATTTTAACAACATAACTGTCGTAACAGACAGGAATACAACACGCACCAAAGAGGACCCTTTGGCGATAGCTAAGTGGGATCCTAAATAGGCACCAACCACTTGACCCACCGCAGCGACAAAGCCGTACATATAATTAACATGCCCTAAATATAGAAATACCAACAAGGATGCTAAATTACTGGTAAAGTTTAATATTTTTGCATTTGCCGAAGCATGGAGAAAATCAAACCCCGTAAAGATAAATCCCATAATGAGAAATGTACCTGTACCAGGTCCAATGAAGCCATCATACATACCGATACCAAGAGCAAAGGCCATACAGATATGGAGTGCTCGCCCCATTACTTGAGAGGTGCGATTTACTTCGCCCCAGTTCTTTTTAAAGACTACAAATAATGTAACGGCCACGAGTAATACGATGATAATCGGTTTAACATATAGCGGCGGTAATGATACAACCGCCAAAGTACCCAGCATAGAGCCTATAAAGGTAAACGGCAATAATTTTCGCACCAGTTTAAAGTCAACCATATGGTTTCGTAAAAACGTAATCGATGCACTACCAGCGCCAAAGATACTAGACAGTTTATTACTACCTAGCGCCATGCTGGGTGGTAGATTAGTTAGCAACATGGCTGGTACAGAAATCAATCCTCCACCACCTACTATGGAATCCACAAAGCCCGCAAAGGCCCCTGCTACTCCAAGCAGTAACAGTATCATCACTTCATAGGGTAATCCGGTTATCGAAATCAGCCAATCCATATATGACCTCCCAAGGGCTACACATCAAAGTATAGTACTATTTTACCATTCGTATCGGTAAAAACAATAGCTCTATATACAAAACAACGGTGACCATCGGCCACCGTTGTTGCATACAGATATGTTGATGTACATATTCTTTGACTATTTTGTGCCTGCTAATCGATCTAATATGACTGTATAACCATCAGCACCATATACGAGGCATCGTTTCACCCTGCTAATCGTCGCTGTGCTAGCACCAGTTTCCTCTACAATCATTTCATAGCTATCGCCAGCGCGTAACATCTTAGCTACTTGAAGTCGTTGCGATAATGCTTTTAATTCATTAACAGTACAAATATCCTCAAAGAATGCATAACATTCTTCTACAGTTTGAAGTTGTAAAATGCCTTCAAAGAGCTCGTCATGTTGAGCACTTCTCAATTTTTCATTGACGCTCATAACGCCTCCTACTTTTTATTCATCGCTTTGGATAATCCGTCACCAATCATTTGGATAACTTGAACCATGATGATAAGAATGATGATGGTAGCGAGCATGATATCCCCTTGGAAACGTTGGTAACCATAGCGGATGGCAATATCACCAAGGCCACCGCCACCGATAGCACCCGCCATAGCGGAGTACCCAATCAGGTTAACGATAAGCACCGTAACATTATCGATAATAGTTGGCAATGCTTCTGGTAACAATACCTTGCGAATAATTTGGAATGGGCTTGCCCCCATCGATTGAGCCGCTTCGATAACACCGAATTGAATATCCTTAATGGATGTTTCTACAAGACGTGCTAAAAACGGAATCGCCGCCAATGTCAACGGTACACAAGCAGCCGTCGTACCAATGGACGTACCAACAACCATACGCGTAAACGGAATGATGGCAACCATTAAGATGATAAATGGAATGGAACGAGTCGCATTAACGATAGCCCCTAGAATCTTATTAAGCGCTGCATTTTCTAAAATATGCCCCTTAGATGTAACTACCAATACAACGCCGAGTGGAATACCAATAATCATAGCCATGATCGTAGAAATAACGGTCATTTGCAATGTATCCAAGGTACCGGTTATCAACAATTTAATTACTTGCTCTGACATAACCGATCACCTCACTTTCAATTGGTAATGTTCTGATATAGTCTAGCCCTTCTTGCGCTTTCATAGGGTCGCCATTCAAAATGACGATGAGACGGCCTACGCTAGTGTTTTGAATATAGTCGATACCACCGAATAAAATACTTACATCGAGGTCAAATCGACGTACTAAACCAGCCACAACAGGTTCATCTGTAGCTTGGCCGGTAAACTTCAATTTTACAAGCGGTGCCGTACCAGCAATCCAGTCATCATGAAGTTCAATATGTTCAAGCGCTTCTTGTGGTAGGTTATCGCTTACTACTGAGCCAACGAAATCTTTTGTAGTCGGTTTCTTCGGATTTGTAAATACCTCGAGCGTACTACCTTCTTCTAAGATAACACCGCCTTCGATAACGGCTACGCGGTCACAAATTTCACGGATAACTTGCATTTCATGAGTGATGAGCACAATGGTAAGCCCCATCCGTTCATTGATATCCTTCAACAATTCTAAAATAGATTCTGTTGTTTGTGGATCCAACGCAGATGTAGCTTCGTCGCACAATAATACCTTTGGATTAGATGCCAAGGCGCGAGCAATGCCAACGCGTTGCTTTTGACCACCGGATAGCTGGGATGGATAGTTATTCACGCGGTCCGATAAACCTACGATATCGAGAATCGGAGTGATGCGTTCTTTGATTTCAGCCTTGCTAAGCCCTTGCAATTCTAATGGGAATGCTACATTGTCATAGACCGTGCGCGATGATAAAAGATTAAAATGTTGGAAAATCATGCCAATGTGTTTACGCGCTTTACGCAGTTCACTAGCACTCAATTTCGTTAAATCTGTGCCATCTACGATAACAGAGCCCGATGTAGGGGCTTCTAGCATATTAATGCAACGAATCAATGTAGATTTACCGGCCCCTGATTGACCGATAATGCCATAGATTTGCCCTTTTTCAATGGTGAGGCTAATATCCTTCAGCGCTTCTACACGATTAGCACCTTCGTAGACCTTGCTAATGTGTTCTAATGTAATCAAAATATGTCCTTTCTTTATGAAAGCTCCCCTTACTAGCCACTATAGATACCCTATTGATACCTATAATTATGCTATATTAAGCCAAGCCTTCTTCCATTAATTTTTCTAGACCATGACGTAATTTCATAGTCACTGCACCTGGTTTACCATCAGCTACAGGATTCCTGTCGAGTTTTATAATCGGAATCACACCACCGGTTGTATTGGTAAAGAATAATTCATCCGCATCATCAACGAAAGCGCGGTCAAACTCTTTTTCGATAACAGTGATGCCCAATGAAGGTGCCACACGAGTGATAACCATTTGACGCGTAATGCCCTTCAAAATATGATTATCTGCTGGATGTGTGTAAATAATACCATCTTTTACGGCAAATACATTGGACGTAGCCCCTTCAGTACAAATGCCATCTCGGAATAGCATCGCTGTATAAGCAAATTTCTTTTCCGCCTTTGTTTGCGCCAAAATGTTAGGAACCAAATTCGTAGTTTTAATGTCTACATGGCCCCAACGTTCATCAGGCAATGCGATAGCTTTCACACCGGATTCCAACTTGTTCACTGCATCCATATCGAGATTATGAATGGACATGAGCATTTGTGGTTCAAGTTTAGAGCGATCATATGCATGATGGCGTGGCGCTACACCACGAGAGATTTGTAAGTAAATATAACCTTCTTTGATTTCACTTTGTTCAATCAAGATTTCGTGAAGTTCGGTCAAATCATCTGGCGTCATTTTTACAGGAATATCCATTTCACGCATGGATCGATATAGACGATCTTGGTGATAGGACAATGCAAAACAACGACCTTTAGTTACACGTACAACTTCATATACAGAATCGCCGAATAAGTAACCGCGGTCATCAATGCTGATTACCTTTGCACCTGGTTCGACGAATTCACCGTTAAAATATGTTAATTCTTTCATAAGAGCACCTCATTTTCCCTTGTTGTAACTCTAATCAGTATGATTGTATTATAGCACAATCACAGATTAATTTTCACACTTTACATTGTGAAAGTTTTCATTTTAGTCATGAAAAAATCCACCCTCTACCGATAACTATAAGTTATGGTAGGAGCGGATTCTATTGTAATTAGTTATATACCGATCTTACAGGGCTTGTATAAGCCTATTAATTGCCAAGAATATATTTTCGTATTGGCTTTGGTATTTGTTTTAAACCTACTGTTGTCAAGTAGGATAATCCTACGGCCATCACATACAACAGCACTACGTGAGGCATTGTAAATAGAAGATTATACTTGGCCATGATACCGGTCATGATCAATAACCAGAACGGATGCGCCAAATAGATACCGTATGAAGTATCCCCAATTTGTGACCAGAATGCCTCCATCGTATTGTTGAAGGGCATCACTTGGAATAGGAATAAGCTAAACAATGTGCCAAATGCCGTATAGAATACACCCATCGGACTTAACTGATGCACCGTGTAAATCGCTTCGAGCACCGTATAGTGCCATACATCCATGACATAGTAGTAGGCGCCCAACATGGATAGAATCGATAAAGTGGCACATGTGGCCAATAGGTATCGGTAGCGCCACATATAGGCCTTCACCTGTTCATATCGCTCAGCTACAACAGCACCAAAGAGGAATATCCATACATAATGGATTACCCAATAGTTAAGACGCATATCAAAAAGATATTTTATAGCCGGAGAGTCGCTAAAGTTCTGCGTTACCCATGCCCCCAATCGATAGGAGGATATGAAATTAAATCCTAGTTGTAGGACAAATAAGATGAGGAGCCAAGGAACGGGGGCTTTCAAAATCCATCGCACCATCACACGCCATAGTGGCATGAGCACATAGAACCACACCAGTATAACCATAAAATATAAATGGTACATACTGTTACCAAACAAGAGGTTCACAATCAAAGGACCGGGATGGAGGTTTCCAAAATTGTACGCCGTTATCCCTGTATAGATAAGATAAAATAGGGACCACACAATGTAAGGATAGAGCACCACTTGAAAGCGTCGTTTCATAAAATCTTTGTAGCTAAATGAATCATGTACCGATGTATGGTAAAACAGACCAAAAGCTGACAAGAAGAAAAACGCGGGCACTGCAAAACGAGATACAATTTCCAATACGCTAATAAGTTGTAAATTAACGAATGGATTTTGTAATGCGTAAGAACCAACATGAATGCCGATAACGCCGAGCATACAAAGGCCACGCATATAGGTTATTTCAGGCAAAAACGATCGTTTCATAGGCGATTATTGTTGCGGCACAGTGGCCGATGTAGGAACAATACGAGGTGAAGTCGCCGCTTGATGTACTACCGTTGCAGCTGGTGTAGCCTGAGTCGTTGTAGTTGGCGTAGCTGGTTGCGATTGGCCATTAGCTTGTGCAGCCGCAGCTGCTGCAGCTTCAACCTGTCTCTTCGCTTCTTCTTCACGTTGCATACGAATTTCTTTTTGAAGCGGTACTACTGGTTTATCATAAACGGTAATATCCGTTTCAAATAAACGACCCCATGGGAATGTAGCCTTAACTGTACGTGGGTCTACCTTCAAATAGGTTTCACTGAAATCTTGTACACGTTCTTGTAAATACTCTTCTAATTCTGAATTCAAGTCACCAGAGTAGCGTACATTGTCGGTACGAATAGAATCTTGCATACGATAAATGTCCTTGCGGATATTCGCTTGATATGCCCAGTTATCTAAGTATTGTTGGGTCAACATATCTCGATGACCTTCTGGAGACATAGATTGTAACAATAAGCCTTGCGCAATAGCATAGCCTACCGTATTACTTGCTGTATTCCAGCCATTATAAGCGCCGATTTTATAGAGTAAATCGCGTTTGTATAAAGCACCTAACAAGGTATTATCGGAACCATTATTATATGCAATATCCGCAATACTCACGGTTACACCTTGCTCTGTGGCTTGTTGAATACGATCTACAAAGGCATTCGTAGCTTGTGAAATCATTGGGAAGTTCCCAAATGTTTCAGATTCAGATGTGCTCGTAGAAAGCGGTGTATTAACAGCGAGAAGAACAGTTGGTTTGCCCGCAGTTGTCATCGTACCACCAACGGCTTCTACGTGTTCTGCAATTGTCTTATCAATGGTTTGATCTTCGTAACCTGGCAATGTTTTACCAGCACCACCAAGCGGATAAATCACGGAGAACGTCGGTTTTTCTGCACTATCATCCGTCCGAGAACGAGCCATCAACAACAAACCAAGTTGATCTGCCCCAGGGAAGCTACCATATTGGGTACGTGGAATACCTTTGGAGTACTGACTTAAATAACGCCCTTCCAAAGCGGATTGAGATAATTGAGATGTGTCATCATGCCCCAATGCAAAGTATGAAAACACACCATTACGAGCTTCATCAATCAAATCCTTGTTTACTTGCATATTTTTTTGACGGCGAGAGAACCAATCTTGTAAATATTCAATTGGCACAGAAGCTTGCAAGCTCATCAATTTTTGCGTTTCTGCTTGTGTTAATGTGCCCGCGTCCAATTTATCTTGTAATGCAGCAATTTGGAATATAGTTGGACCGTAATCTGCATAATAGGATGGTTCGGTGCCACCTCCACTAGCGCGCGGAGAACGCATGACGGTACCAAAGCCATAGATGCGTGTATTTTTATGGTTTGCCTTAAGCGCTTCGATGCGTTTTAAACGATTTTCCAATGTGCTCAATGGCAAATTATGTTTACGAGAATCCACAAGGCCGCCATAGATTAAGGTATCTGTACTCAATACCATAACATCGGCACGGCCCGCATTTTGCTCTACCCAATTCCAGATTTGATCGGCTTGCCCTTTGTAGGTTTTACCAGAAATCAAATTTTGTGGTGGTGTTAACACCGTCATCCCCGCTGCCTTTGCAGTATCAACTGTATATTGCAGACTTACTGGGCGATCATCTTGCGGAACATATAATACAGTTTCCGCATCAACTTGAATGGATGTACCCGTAGCAATAGCCGTAACCATTAACGCTACTTTCAACCATTTTTTAGACATAGGTTAAACTCCTTTATCAAACACGCTTGTGCATACCATTTCACAACTGTTGTAAGGGATACAATCATAAAAAAATAACTAATATTACAATTATATCACTTAGTCATAATTTGGCAAATATATCGCATAAAACCGATTATTATCTGACACGAGGTAAACTCCAGTGATATTTAATGGCTAGTAGACGAATGATCAGCACAATAGTGAAAGCACCATATACGGCTTGGCCCGACCAATCGCTAATTACCAGTAGATAATAAGCTATACCGCCAATAATGCTTGGCAACGCATATACGTCTTCTTTCAGTACGGAAGGCACGCGCTGCGCCAACATATCGCGCAGAATGCCACCACCTACAGCGGTAATCGTACCAAGCAATACGATAAATATAGGTAAGTCCGGATATAGTGTATACCCTGCAGAGGCACCCGTAACGGTAAAGGATGCTAAGCCAAGAGCATCGGCAAATAAATAACTAGCCCTACTACGAGGTCCCATTATGTTGCGATGATAACGACTGTTATAAATGACAAATACAATAAAGGTTACCACGAGGACGACCGTAACATACACTACATTACGAAGTGAATTGGGCGGGAAATAGCCTAGCAGTACATCACGAATCACGCCGCCCCCAATAGCGGTAGCAAGCGCGAGCACCGCCATGCCAAAAATATCCATTTTACGGGACACACCCACAAGTGCGCCTGATACGGCGAATGCGATGGTACCAATCATGTCAAACATATACCAAATAATATCCATACTAGCCTCACACAAGCAACTGACACAACGATTAAATCTATTCGCAAAAATACGATAAAATATGATAGACTCTATGTAAGATATTATACATTAAGAGGTGCGATAATGACAAAAGACCTAATGGATTCAACCAAACTTAATACAATGGACGAGCGCAGTCGTGACGAATACTTTATGAGACTTGCCATCGAAGAAGGCAAAAAAGCGTATGCCCTTGGCGAAATTCCTATTGGCGCCATTTTGGTCCACGATAATCAAGTCATTTCACGTCATCATAACCGCCGTGAACTGGATCATGATGCAACAGCTCACGCCGAGGTTCTCGTCATCCGTGAGGCCTGTAATAGCCTAAAGCGCTGGCGGTTGACTGGATGCACCCTGTATGTTACGATAGAGCCGTGTCCTATGTGCGCAGGGGCCATTATTAACAGCCGTATTGATCGCGTTGTATATGGTGCTAGCGACTACAAAGGAGGCGCTGTAGAATCACTGTTCAATGTGCTATCCCATCCGGGACTAAACCATGAACCACAATTGCAAGCAGGCATCCTCGCTGATGAATGTAGCCAATTGATGAAAGATTTCTTTAAAGAGCGTCGTAAAGCACGGAGGAGTACCCAAGAGGCTGAAGGGTCCGCACTCGAAATGCGGTAGGTCGGGCAACCGGCGCGGGGGTTCAAATCCCTCCTCCTCTGCCATATTGTCATACGTTGTCCTATGATTGCATATGCTATCGTAGGGCATTTTTTATTAGGATTAATAGTATATAATATAAATATGTTGTATATTATATCATCAACTCAAGAGGTCTACTATGCAAAAATATTATCCCTATCTCATCACGCTGAGTCACATGATTAACGACTCGTGCCAAAGTGTATTACCTGCATTATTACCGCTATTTATCTATACGTATGGATTGACCTTAGAGCAAGCAGGTTTTCTCATCTTAGCGAATACAGCATTATCATCATTGCTACAGCCATTGCTAGGGTATCTTTCAGACAAGCTCAATCAGCCACGCCTCATCGCAGCAGGCACGTTATTATCCGCATGTAGTACGGGGATGATGGGTTTTGTTTCGTCTTATGAAAGTCTCCTTGTATGTGCCACACTAGCTGGTGTAGGTTCTTCCATTTTCCATCCTGAAGGGGCAAAAATTATGAACCGCCTCGGAGGTGGCAAAAAGGGCAAAGCAATGGGAACCTTCGCCATCGGCGGTAGTTCAGGCTTCGCCTTTGGTCCTCTATTTGCTGGCGCTATCGCCTATACAGTAGGTGCACATGGCCTAGCAGCTTTCACCCTAGCCGGTATTATTATATCTACCGTTCTATTTCTGCTCATGCCACGTATCGTAGCTCATGCCCAAACTATCGACCAAGCCGTAGCCACCGAACATTCAACAGTTGCAGTGCAGCCACTGAAAAATTATTGGAAATATTTTGGCATATTGTTCATCATTATCCTAAGCCAATCGGTTAATTTCCGTGTTATCAATGCATTTATCCCTGTATTCTGGACTCATGAACTCGGCACGAGCCCCGAACAAGGTAGTTTTGCATTAACCGTATTCTTTAGCATCGGCATCTTTATGACCTACATCGGTGGCTTATTGGGCGATAAATACGGTCCTATCAAAATCATTAGATTATCTCTATTGATTTGGTTGCCATCCATGTTCCTATTAACACAAGTCCCTGAGTTTTCTGTAACGATTATGATGCCACTCGCCTATCTGATTTTGCTCATGATTGGTGCTGCAAAGGCCATCAGTTACAGCCCTGTTATTGTACTGGGCCAAACTTATCTAGCTAAGAGCATCGGATTTGCATCAGGCATCACCCTTGGTGTAAGCCAAACAATCGGCGGAATCATCGCACCGGTTGTAGGGAATTTAGCAGATACCTATTCCCTACCAGCAGCCATGATGACACTAGTTCCATTCCTTATTATGGGACTGGTCGCATCATTGCTACTAAAGGATCCTAAAAAATTACAATAATATTAGAAAAACAGCGTTATAACCAAACTGGTCATAACGCTGTTTTCTTATTTGTAGGATTATAGGACGAACTGTTTTCCGTATATAAAACCAATTAATGCTTTAACATTTCATTCAAAATAACCACATCAGTTTCTTTCATGCCTTGTGCTACGACACCGATACTTTTAATCGTATCATCAACGGAGTGAGCCACAAGACCATCACCCTTTTGATAGCTCTTGTTGAGGCGGGCTTGTTTATAGCCCATAAAAGCGCCATCTAAGGAGATGGCAATTTTACCGGCACATGATGGTTTTGCCCCATCACATACAATGCCAGATAAACTAACAAGACCATTTACAAGTGTATCTTCGATGATATCTTTGCTATCGCCTTTCAAAAAGGCAATTCCAGCCACACTTACAACGCCAGCCGATACAACGCCACAGTATGCAGAAAGTTTACCAATGCCTGATTTAACATACAGTGTTAACAAGTTAGCAAACACAAGAGCGCGATATAGGTCATCATCACTTTTACCAAGTTCTTCCGCCGCTGTGATAATCGGCATAGATACAGTCAAGCCTTGATTGCCAGAGCCAGAGCATATAACAACAGGTAACGGGCACCCACTCATGCGTGCATCGGATCCTGCTGCGGCACGAGCCTTGCACTTTGTTTCTAGAGATGGGTTTTCATCATCAAGCAATAACAATTGACCAATATTGGCACCATAATCATTGGATAAACCTTCATTTGAAATGGCTGTATTATATTCTACCTGTTGCTTAATGCTAGGTAAGATACCAGAAATGTCGCCAGCTTTTGCAAATTCATAGATACTATCGAATGTCATCGGGCAAGTACTACTTTCAGCCTCTTTAATTTCGTTAATGGTTTCAGAAAGCACTTCTCCATCTACGGACACATAAGTAATATTAGTATGTGCATTTTCAATACGTACCACTACCGTATGTTCATCAGTTGTTGCCGTAATCTCAATGTAGAGATTATCTACGCCTTCCGCTAGTTCTACAGTGCAAAAACTGGAATCTAATAACATACCTAACCACTTACGATCTTCATCAGTAGCAGACTCAAGTACCTCTAATTCTCGTTCAGGATGACCTACAATAGCGCCGAGCACGGTAGCCGCTGCTAGCCCTTTGCGACCTCCAGAGTTGGGAATGACAACAGATTTTACATTCTTTATAATATTCGCACTACATCGCGCATAAATATGGTTTGGAAACTCATCCAATACGGATACCGCCTTAGCTGCTGCATACGCCAGCGCGATTGGCTCTGTACAGCCAAAGGCAGGTCGCATTTCTTTTTGTAATAATGAAATATAATCCATATTATACTTCCGCGATAACTTCCACTTCTACTGCTACACCCAATGGAAGATCTTTTACAGCCACGCAAGAGCGAGCTGGTTTAGATGTAAAATATTTTGCATATACTTCGTTGAATGGTTTGAAGTCATTGATATCAGCTAGGAAGCAGGTTGTTTTGATAACCTTGGAGAAATCAGAACCAGCTTCTGCTAATACAGCTTCAATATTTTTGCATACTTGTTCAGTTTGTGCTTCGATACCGCCTTCAACTACGGAACCTGTAGCAGGATTAATCGCTACTTGACCAGAAGCAAACAAAAAACCACCGGATACTTTAGCTTGGGAATAGGGGCCTACTGCTGCAGGCGCTTTATCTGTGTGAATTGTTTTCATAATACGACTCCTTCTTTACAATATATACATATATAAAAATTATTATATATTAGTATCGATATTTTTCAATATATTTTATTTAATAGATTTGAAAGCATCTGCAAAAATCGGCATAAAGTATTGACGTTGTACATCGCTAGTCAATGCCAAAAACAATGTTGGTTTTTCTGGGTTCATTACAAGTGCCGCTTTTGCATAATATGGGAATTTGATACCTTCCGCATCAACTAAAACGCGAGAACCTACGGTATATGTTTGATACTTTGTATTATTCATTTTCTCCATTTGTTCTGTATTTTCAACAGTGACTGTAGTAGGATTTTTGCTTTCACCAACTATACCGATAGCAGCACTATGATTTTTACCAGCACTCACATATACAGAACCCGGAATATTTTTATCTGGCAATGTATATGTTTTAGTTTCTCTTGGCAACAGATTATTAACTGTAGTCAACATGAGCTGTTCTGTCATCGGATCCAATTCACCATTATTGAGTATGGCTAATACAGGAAGGACAGACGCATTAGCCTTAGGATTATCAAACAAAGTATTTGCTGCCGTTTTTAGATCTACGGCCACCAATAATGCGTCCTTTTGGCCAGTTTTATCTTCCCCTTGTAATTGATATACATCATAGGAAACGCCCATATAATTAAGCACAGATAATACTTCATCATTACTTTGACGTGTACTTTTCTTCGTAGATGGTTTCGCATTATCCTTGATAAGCAAATCCTTGATAATGTCCACAGAATCTGTATTAGATGCGGTTGCCACCGTAACGGCATTAGGAACAGACATTGTCCCTGCTAATGTTTTTACATCCTTTGCGCCTGCAAAACTAGTCACAGCACCAACTAAACACGCTGCTAATACAAGAGTTTTTAATGGTTTCATTATTTATTGCCTCCCTTTAAGGATTTTAAGCCATACATGGTTTCAAACTGACCCGACCAATAATCTCGGCTCGTATCTTCGGTAGCCAAAATTTGTACCGTAATACCCTCATTTTGTGGCATTGCATACATAGTTAAGCTACCAGGTAATACAAAGCCATCATAACGTAAGCTGCCACGCATATTCATACCAGCTATAGTACCAAATTTAGATGTATACGGTTTAGATGATATTTCTGTGGCACCCATTGTAAAGTTTGGAATGACTCTCTTAAAAAACTCTACACCTTCTTGAATGCTTTCCTTGTCCTTTTGTGATAATGATGCATCCTGCATAGCACTTTGTTGTATTGTTTTAATCATATCCCGATGCATAGTAGCATTTAGGTTTGCTATTTGAGGTTCTAATATCTTGCGATCAAGCGTAGTTATGGCCATTTTAGAAATAAACTTCTCTGCATTAGATTTTGTGTAAGGCTCGCTAACAGATTGTACTTTCACTTGTTTATCGGCCATTGCTGCGTTAACAATTTGAGTAGTTGTGCGATCGAAATAATTAATCGCATCTTTATTTATATTATACGTAAACAGCCATCCCGTATGATGACCTAATGCACTATCGCCAGACAATTGATAAAAACTATATCCGTCTACAACAGTACCTTTAAATTCTTCTTTTACCATTGGATAGGATGTTTTTATACGGTCATTCATAGATTTTACAACTCGTTCATTAGCAGTTTGAATCACCTTATTTTGTTCTTTGGTTCTAAAAGTAGGATTTGTGGGAATCGTGTCTATAGCTGTTACGTGTACACCATTATTAGTGGTAGCGTACTGACCATAGCCTAAATCGATTGTATCGGCACAGGTTACAGCCGCCATACCTACCGTTAAGCAAGTCGCACAAGCTAGCGTCATTACCTTCTTACTCCACATTTTCATAGTCTCACCTCGTGAATATATACATTGAATTATATAAGTAAGTTTAAATTAAGAATTTTAAATATACATATAATATTATACTATATAATTGTACTAACATGATAGGTACACCAAATTTACATTTCTCCTAATGTACTATACAATACTTAGTGATAAGAAAACGTATTTTTAGCAGAAAGGAGCTGGCATTTCGCCACACTATTATGATACAAGAATTAATTCCACTTACTAGGCCACGCACATTGGCCGCTGCACTGGGTCCAACCATCTTAGGTGCCGCATTTAGTTATTACGCCTTTGGTGCACTTCAT
Organism: uncultured bacterium; assembly: GCA_905214495.1. Lineage (GTDB taxonomy): Bacteria > Bacillota > Negativicutes > Veillonellales > Veillonellaceae > Veillonella. The sequence continues at coordinate 27,849 of CAJMLW010000015.1, forward strand.
GGCACAGGACTTGCCATATTCCATACAATTCTTATATTTTTAGCTGTCGTATCGGCTCAGATCATCGCCAATTTATGGAATGAATTAAAAGATTTTAAATCCGGCCTTGATGCGGGGCAAAAAATAGGTAATGCGGGGTCCCTTACACGTGGTGCGGTAACGCCAAAACTCATCTCCACTATGATTAAGGTTCTTATGATTGTACCTATCATTATTGGTCTCTACCTATCAGCTACCATTACATGGTGGTACATTCCAGCCGGTATTATCTGTATTTTAATTAGTTTTTTGTATTCAGGCGGCCCAAAGCCAATTTCTCGTACACCATTTGGGGAAATCTCATCCGGTATCGCCATGGGTTTTGCTATTGTCCTAATTACAGGCTATGCGTGGACGCGTGAACTTTCACTAGCATTCTTAATCCCTGCACTACCAGCTACCCTATTAGTTGGATCTATCATGCTCACCAACAATATTCGAGATATTCGAAACGATGAAAACCATGGTCGTCGCACATTACCAATTGTATTAGGTCGCGACCGCGCCATCAGCCTTATGAGCATCACCTATATTTTCAACTTCTTCTGGATTGGCGCATGGATTTATTTGAAAGTTCTTCCAATCCCAGCATTACTCGCATTACTAGCCATCATCCCAGCATTTAAAACCATCAAAACATTCTACACCCATGTAGACGAAATCGAATTAGATAAAGCCATGGGTACCACTGCTGGTGCCGCTATGCTATACCAATTACTATTGAGTATAGGACTCATTATTAGCCGTTAACCAAACTAAAATACGATAATCAGAGGAGCTACCACTCAAAGCCTCCACCGGCCGGGTCTGACTTCGGCCTTCAGCCTCAGCAGGGCCAAAGTCGGTTTTGAGTGGTAGCTCCTCTTTCTATATAACTTTTAGTTATGGATAACTACTAATAATACATACTTGCATGATGGGAAATAATTTAGTACTATAGGCTTATCGAATTACATTTAATTTTCTCGAAAAGGAGAGTGTTTGTATGAACAAATTTTTAGCATTAGCGGCTACTGTCGTTCTCGGTGGTGCGCTATTAATCGCAGGTTGCGGCAGTGATACTAATAAAGCGGCTAACAGCGGTGACAAACAAGTATTAAAAATTGGTGCTACTGCAGTACCACATGCGGAAATCTTAGAACAAGTAAAACCAATTTTAGCGAAAGATAACATCGATTTACAAATCACTGAATTCACTGATTACAATACACCAAATCTTGCATTGGGTGATAAAGAAATCGACGCTAACTTCTTCCAACATGTACCATACATGGACGAATTCGCAAAAGCACATAACCTTCCTCTAGTATCTGCTGGTGGCGTTCATCTTGAACCAATGGGCTTATATTCCCGTCAAGTCAAAGATTTAAAAGACCTTCCTAAGGGTGCAAAAATCGCTATTCCTAATGACCCTACAAACGGTGGTCGTGCATTATTGTTATTACAAAAAGCTGGTCTTATCACATTGAAAGACTCCAATAATATCTTATCCACTGTACAAGATATCGCTTCTAACCCTAATGGTTACCAATTCGTAGAATTAGAAGCAGCTCAAGTGCCTCGTTCCATCGACGATGTTGCATTAGCAGCTATCAACACAAACTTTGCATTGAATGCAGGTCTTAACCCTAGCAAAGATGCATTGTTCATCGAATCTAACGATTCCCCTTACGTAAATATCGTAACTGTTCTTAAAGGCAATGAAAACGACCCTCGCATCAAGAAATTGATGGAAGCTCTTCATAGCCCTGAAATCAAAAAATTCATTCAAGATAAATACCAAGGTGCAATTGTTCCTGCATTCTAATGGTCATTATCTTATGCTAAAAGGCTGGAGCCACGTGACTCCAGCCTTTTTCTTATACTACATTCTATTTACCCATTACATCACAGTCTGAAAAACTAAATGGCAATAGATCTTCAATAGATACTATTTCCATATTCCCCTTCAAATTTGCCATGATAATCGTTGGAATTTTAAACTCCTTCATGACTTGACGACAAGCACCACATGGTGAGCAAGGCCCTTCCGTATCTGCAACTACGGCAAGGGCTTTAAACTTTCTATGGCCTTCCGATATAGCTTTAAAAATAGCGGTCCTTTCAGCACAATTAGTAAGTCCATAAGATGCATTTTCTATATTACACCCTTTGTAGATAGTACCATCTTCACATAAAAGTGCCGCCCCTACAGCAAAATTAGAATAGGGACTGTAAGATTGTTGACGAGCCTCTATGGCACACTCTATTAGCTGCTGTACATCTTGTTTTATCACAATCAATTCCCCCTTTATTCTACGACAGCCAATATAGTATCTCGGCTTACAGGTTTTTCTAAGCCAATTGTCAGAGCTTGTACATAGGCATGCGCTGCACCTTCAAATAAACTTTCATCATCGGCATATAACGTGGCAATTACATCGCCCTCTGCTATAACATCACCGGTTTTCTTATGCATTACAATTCCAGCTGTCATATCGATGGGGCCATCTTTTACAGTTCGACCTGCTCCTAGCATGACCGATGCGATACCACAAGCCTCTGTATCCATATGTGTAATATAACCTGCACTAGGTGTCTTAATATCATAAGTAAATTGAGATTGACCTAATAAAGAAATATCGTCGACGACATGACCATTTCCCCCCTGGGAGATAATGAGGTCTCGCAACTTAGCTAACCCCTCTCCATTTTGCAACGCAGTCTGCACTTTAGCGTAACAAGTATCATAATCACCTTTTTCACTCATCACTAATAAATACGCTGCCATGACAAGACATTCATCAGTCAAATCACGTGGCCCACATGCTCTTAAGGTTTGAATGACCTCTGCAATCTCTAAAGCATTTCCAATAGCATACCCCAATGGTCGATCCATATCTGTAATAACAGCTTTAACAATTCGCTTATTTTCCCGACCAATATCTACCATCGTCTGTGCTAATGTATGAGCTTCATCTAAAGATTTCATAAACGCTCCACTGCCAACTTTAACATCTAGTAAAATGGCATCGGCACCGGAAGCGAGTTTTTTACTCATAATCGATGATGCAATAAGAGGAATACTATCCACTGTAGCCGTTACATCACGTAGAGCATAGATTTTCTTATCCGCTGGCGCAATATTACTAGATTGACCAATGACTGCAACACCAATATTGTTAACTTGATTTCTAAAGGCCTCTTCTGAAAGTTCTGTTTTTAGGCCTGGTATAGATTCCATTTTATCTATGGTACCACCCGTATGACCAAGTCCACGACCTGACATTTTAGCGACTACACCACCACAGGCTGCGACCAAAGAGGCGATAACAAGTGTAGTTTTATCACCTACTCCACCGGTACTATGCTTATCTACTTTAATGCCCTTAATGGCCGATAAATTAACCATATCCCCCGAATGAGCCATAGCCATAGTAAACGTACCTAGTTCTTTTGTTGTCATGCCTTTAAACATGACGGCCATAAGAAACGCACTCATTTGATAATCAGGAATATTCCCTTCTACATAACCACGTATTAACCACTGTATTTCTTTATTAGATAGCTCAATCCCTTGTCGTTTTTTGAGTATCACATCATACATTCTCATATGTTACCTACAAAGGGCTGTAAGGAATTACACAATGTAAGTTCCATTACAGCCCCCTTTCTATACGTTATATACTACGTAATCTATAGAGTTTCATTCAATCTATTTTTTAATAGCCCTACAGCAGCACTTGCCCCAATTCGTGTACATCCAGCCTCAATATAAGCTTTCATTGCCTCAACGGAACGAATACCACCAGCAGCTTTAATTTGTACACTAGGGCCAATGTACTTCTTAAACAATTGTACATCCTCTAATGTAGCACCACCGCTTCCAAATCCAGTCGATGTCTTAATAAAATCAGCACCTCCATTGGTGACACAATGACACAGTTCAATTTTTTCTTCATTCGTTAAGAAACAAGCCTCGATGATAACCTTTAAAATTTTATCACCACATACGGCTTTAAGGGCCTTAATTTCCTCTGTTATAGAATGAAAATCACCTTGTTTAGCATCACCTAGGTTGATGACCATATCAATTTCTGACGCACCTTCTGCAATAGCTTGTTTCGCTTCCATCACCTTGGATTCTGTCGTTTGATAACCTAAGGGAAACCCTACAACAGTACATACATTTAATTCCGGATATGCATTATGTACTGATTCTACAAAATCTGGTGGAATACATACAGATGCTGTGTCATATGTTAACGCTTCTTCGCATATAACCTTAATCTCGTCCCATGTAGCGACAGGATTTAATAATGTATGATCCACATAGGTTAATAGTTCTTTACCTAACATGACTACCTCCAAAATAATCTATTTTTCTATCAGGATTAGTTACAATCATAACAGAGCAGTCTTTAGAAAAATGACATCTGCTCTGGTTCAGGTTCTTTATGTAATTCTGCTTGTGCAGCTTTATTTTTTTCATCGATAAATGGTTCAAGAGGTACGCCTGTTTTTGAAAGTAGTTCAGGTAGTGAGTTTGCCCCTTTCAAGCGAGCTGCCTCGATAGCAACCTTAGCACAAGTTTCAGCATCATCTAAAGCATAGTGATGCTTAAATTCTACGCCTAAGTACGCCGCCATTGTGTTCAATTTGTGATTTACCAAATCGGGCCATACGGCACGAGAAATTTTTACAGTACACGCATAATCAAGTTCTGGCCAAGGAATTTTATAATAATCAAGAGTGGCTCGCAATACATTCATATCGAATTTTGCATTATGGGCAATCATGATTTTTCCCTTCAAATGATTGTCATAGATAGCAGGCCATAACTGATCAAATGTCTTTTCATGCAACACTTCTTTAGGTTCAATTCCATGAATTTCAATGCATTCTGGGTCAAAGGACATAAACGGTGGTTTAATAAGACTATACGCTTTTTTTGTAATCTGCCCATTTTCAACGGTAATAACCGCTAAGGAACAGGCGCTATTTTTATATTTATTAGCTGTTTCAAAATCCAATGCTACAAAATCTAACATGGTAATCCTTTCTTAGCTACTAACAACATATTATATACATACGTCCGATATACATATATCAACTTATATTAGGAATCATCTTCACTTCTGTGTTTATTATATCATGAACGCGAAGAAAATCGATGTATAAAGGCAGTTCTTAAGCCGACTTTCACAACGGATTTTCATTGACAGGACGCCCTATTCTATGTGAAAATTATTTAGATATATATGTACTATGGAGGTTATAACATGGCAGATGACAGATTAATCGTCGCCCTCGACGTATCCACAATGGATGCGATGAAATCTATCGTGTCCTCACTAGGGGACTCCGTTAGTTTCTACAAGGTGGGCATGGAATTATTCTACGCCGAAGGGGACCAAACGGTTCGCTATTTGCAAGAGCACGGCAAACATGTATTTCTCGATTTGAAATTACATGATATTCCTAATACGGTGGCCCATGGCGTATCTTCCCTTACTCGTTTAGGCGCCAATTTAATTACCATTCATGGTCAAGGTGGCCCTATTATGATGAAAGCTGCCGCCGAGGCTGCTCGTGAAAGCGCTGAAAAACTAGGCATCGAACGTCCAAAACTATTAGCGATTACCGTATTAACAAGCTTTGATAACGAATCTTGGTCATCTATTGGTGGTCAATTACCAATTGCGGATCAAGTCATTCGCCTTGCAAAACTTGCAAAAGAATCCGGTATGGACGGTGTTGTATGTTCCGCTTTGGAAGCTAAGATGATTCGCGAAGCCTGTGGACCAGATTTCCTTATCGTTACACCAGGTATTCGCCCATCCTTTGCAGCCACAAATGACCAAAAGCGCATTGCTACACCATCTAGTGCCTTGCAGGATGGTGCATCTCGCCTTGTTATTGGCCGACCTATTACACAAGCTGAACATCCACAAGAGGCGGTACGTTTAATTATTGAAGAAATGGAGAGTGTATCCAAATGATGTCAGAACAAGAAGTAAAACAATTACTTATCGATACTCAAGCAATTTTAGAAGGTCATTTCTTATTGACTTCCGGTCTACATAGCCCTATGTACGTTGAAAAATTCAACGTATTACAACATCCAAAATACACTGAAACATTGTGTAAAGAATTGGCTGAACGCTTCCGCGATCAAAACGTAGAACTCGTTATCGGACCTATGACTGGCGGTATCTTATTAGCTCACGAAGTTGGTAAAGAACTAGGCACACGCGCTATCTTTACAGAACGTGAAAAAGGCGTTATGACATTGCGTCGTGGATTCAAAATCGAACCAGGTACACGCGTTCTTATCGTAGAAGATATCGTAACTACAGGCGGTTCCGTACAAGAAGTTGTTAACGTAGTTAACCAATCTGGCGGTGAAATCGTAGGCGTAGGTCTTCTCGTTAACCGTTCTGGCGGCAAAGCTGAATTCGGTGTACCAAAAGAAAAAGTACAAGCATTACTTAACCTTGAAGTGCCAACATACAAACCAGAAGAATGCCCTCTATGTAAAGAAGGCGTAGCTATGACAGAACGCGGTTCTAAACATATTAAATAATCATTTTCATGAATGCCCTACACGATATATGTAGGGCATTTTTTATCTCTATATACGCAAAAGGCGTTCCCCTGAAAGGACCGCCTTTTGCGTGTGTATATTACTAATTATTAATTAGACGAAGATTGTCCTAATATAACTTGAGTACTTTTCATTTTACCATTATGAGTATAAGATACTAAAATAGTGTCGCCAGGACTCTTAGCGTCAATTTGCTCTTTCAATTCGATTAATGTACTTACATCCTTACCATCGATTTGAGCAATCGTATCACCTTCTGCAATGCCAGATCGAGCTACAGGACCGGTAGGATCCAATTGTACAATAAGAAGGCCTTCTCCTTCATAACTTACATTATTGCGAGCCGCTGTTTGGCGATCTACAGCCCATACACCTAAATATGGGCGAATGACCTTACCGTTTTTAATGATAGAGTCGATAATAGGTTTTGCAGAATTAATAGGAATAGCAAAACCCATTCCTTCTACACCCTCTTTAGAAATTTTAGAGCTATTAATGCCAATTAACTCACCATCAGCATTGAGTAATGCCCCACCAGAGTTTCCTGGGTTGATAGCCGCATCAGTTTGTATTAATGGGAACCGTTGTCCTTGGTCATCAATGGTACGAGCTAAAGCACTAATTACACCAGATGTAACAGAACCTTTGAATTCAAGACCTAATGGGTTGCCAATGGCAATTGCTGGTTCACCTACCTGTAAAGAATCGGAGTCACCTATAGCAACAGGTTGAATATTTTTAGGTGGATCTATCTTTACAACAGCTAAATCAGATTGTTCATCAGTGCCTATAACAGTACCTTTGACGGTAGTACCATCAGACAGGGAAACTGTAACCTCACCCTTGCTAGCACCGGATACAACGTGATTATTCGTTACAATATGACCTTCATTATCTATTAAAACACCGGAACCAACGCCTTCACCTGCGTAAATGGTACGATTAAAAATATCCTTTTGGAATACTTGTGTTGTAATCCCCACTACGGCTGGGCCTGATTTTTTAGCCGCTTGTACAATATAGGTATTACGAGCTTCAGTCAACGGTTTTGTTTGCTTAGTTTGATTTGTTACCACACTCTGTTGCGTACCTGCTGGTGTACTGAAGAAATAATAGCCTCCTCCTACACCTACGCATAATGAAATAGCACATACTATAATCTGTTTCTTATATTGTTTTATATTCATATACTGTCTCCTATTTTTAATTGCATACAATTAATGCACAATCATTATAGGTCTTATTCCTTAGATTTGCAATACAATAATTTCTACCATTCCTAAATTATGTATAAAAAGATAGGAAAACAAAAGAGGTATTCATTAGCATTAACTAATGAATACCTCTTTTGCATATAGTTTGAGAGTGTAAGGACTGAGAGAGAGTTATATATGAAGACGGAAAAGTTGAGAGAGAACTTATTAAGAGAGAGAAGTTAAGTGTATCTTTTCCGTATATCTTCATGATAATCCTTACAATTATAGTATACACAAAATCTCTAAAAAAACAAAGCGTAGTATATAAAAAATATATAAAACTTCGATTATTTTTCTACAAGATAAGCCCCAAAAACGCATATAACATCAATAGCTCACCAATCCATGGACTAAAAGTGAATTTAGTTATGCTTTTTATACAAATTTGTAACCTACGCCCCAAACGGTGATAATATGTTTGCTATTGGCTGGATTTTCCTCAATTTCTTCACGTAAATGATTGATATGAACAGCTACGGTTGCATAGTTACCATAAGAAAATTCCCCCCATACACGAGAATATAATTCTTCTTTAGAGAATACGATATCGTGATTACGCATAAAAAATTCTAATAATTGGAATTCTTTTTTCTTAAGATGAACTTCTTTGTCGTTTACCCAAACCTTCATCATTTTAGGATCAAGGCGAATATCACCGGATTGAATAGCATTTGTATCAACAACATCTTTTTCAGTAAGTCGTTTATATTGTGCTAACATAGCTTTAATCTTCGCAATCAATACGGATGGAGAAAATGGTTTTTCGATGTAATCATCGGCACCTACGCCAAGGCCACGGATTTTATCAATATCATCGAGGCATGCAGTTACCATCACAATTGGTACGCGCACTTTATCACGAATAGCACGACATACTTCAAAGCCGTCCATTTCTGGCAATATAACGTCCAAAATAATTAGATCCACTGGCGTATTCAAAGCTGCTTCAATACCATCAGTACCATTATTCATAACAGTTACATCATAACCAGCAACCATTAAATAATCACGCTCAATATTAGCAATATCAATATCGTCTTCAATTATTAGAATATGTTCACTCATGATTTTCTCCTTTTTTCGGGAACTCTAAGATAATCCTAAGTCCATGTGGTCTAATATTATCTATCACTACACGACCTTCGAAAATACCCATAATACGTCTAATAATCGAAAGACCAAGTCCACTCCCCTCCTGTGGATTAGTGCGGGACGAATCAACTCGATAAAACGGACGCATAAGTCGGTCAAGCGACTCTGGCGGAACCCCAGGGCCATCATCACTTACCACACAGTACACATGACTTTCATCTTCGGTGACATCAATAACACTATGTCCTATATCTGCCATCTTATATTTTGCACTATTATTTAAAATATTTTGCAAAACCCGCTGTAATAACTGTGGATTCGCAATAATAGTAGCATTCTTAACTGTAATACGTTCGCTCAGTTCAAGACCTCTAGACTTATAATGTTCTATATGATCTTCTACAAAACCTTGTACGTATTTCCCTAATTCTATTTCCTCCGATGGTCTAGATTCCTTTTTATAATTCAATGTTGTAATAAGGAACAATTCCTCCAACATAGAATCTAGATCATTGGCGCGCTTCAAAATGATTTCCATGTAGTGCTTTTGTTGCTCTTCGGTTGGCGCGATACCATCCCGAACGCCTTCTGCATAGGCCTTAATTGCAGTTAATGGAGTACGGATATCATGAGAAATACCTGCAAGTAATTCTTTTTGTTGCTCCTGCTCCATTTCGATTTGGTAATTAGCAGCTCGTAATGATTCCATCATAATGCGGACGTGAATCATAATAAACTTCGTCACAAATCGGTTGATTGCAAAAAATGTAACTATAAACAAAAGTAATGCAACAATGCTAATATAGAACGAAACGGTCTCCATCAAGCTATCACTACCATGCACAGCTCGTTTAATAGCTATGTGATATAGATATGCATGACGTCCTTCATTCTTACGCATTTCGTACACAAAGGTATGATTTGACTGATAGACAATCCCTTGTAACTCAGGATTTACATCAATCAAGCCAACGATAGCAGATTCATTATAAATCTGTTGTGTACCGTAAGAATACAGAACCCTTCCCTGATCGAGAATTTCTACATACACCTCATTAGGGTCTAACAAACTATAGCTTGGTTTAACAAGAGAATCCATTAAACCATTGTCTATACCATAGAAGGTAATAGTCTCAGCCACACGGCTAACACTTTTAAACTGTTGTTCTTGCTCGATACGCAAATAGTATCCGGCATTCGCTAAAATGTGTAGTCCTGAAAAATATAACAAAAATAGAATAATTGCAATTAATATAGGAACTACAAATAGAACAACATTAGATATCCAAATTCTAATTTGTAAATTCACAGGATTACCTCAATATCATAATTAGTAGATACTCCTTATAGTGTACGCTATTTTACTCACGATTAGCAAGAGAAAATATAAAATTTGTATAAACATAAAAACAGCCCTACCTAAAAGGTAGAGCTGTTAATATTAAGATTAACGACGGTTAGTTTCGAAGAAGTTAATTGCAACTTCTGGGAACATAGCGTATGTTAATATATCTTCTTCAGTGATGTTTTTGTAACCTTTAGAGTTCAAATCTTCAGTGTAGCCTGCCAATTCAGGTTCGATAAGATCTGCTGGACGGCAAGTGATAGGTTCTTCATCGCCGATGATAATGTGACGGATTTCGTCAGAAATTGTACCAGGCAATGCACCATATTTACCACGTACAAGGTCTTTAACTTCGTTAGGAACCATTTTATAACGGTCGCCCATCATAACGTTCATCATAGCCATTGTACCAACGATTTGGGATGTTGGAGTTACCAATGGAGGGTAACCCAAGTCTTCACGAACGCGTGGCATTTCATCCATAACGTCAAAGAAGCGATCGCCCATACCCATTTCGTTCAATTGGTTTTGAGTATTGGACAACATACCGCCAGGAATTTGGTAACGACGAACAGCTGGGATTACATCGCTAGCTGGTTTCAAGTTGAATTCTTCAGCGATTTGTTGTTTTACTTTACGGAAATGATCAACTAATGGAATGTATTTATCAAGGTCAAGACCAAGATCCCATTCAGTACCTTTGAACATTTCAATCATAGTTTCAGTAGCTGGTTGGCTAGTTGCATGAGCGAATGGAGAGATAGCAGTATCGATGATATCTACGCCAGCTTTAGCAGCTTCCCAGTATGTAGTGCTTGCAAGACCGCAAGTGAAATGGCTGTGCAAGTCGATTGGCAAATCACCAAAACGTTTTTTGAAAGTAGAAACTAAATCAAATGCATCAGCAGGTCCTAACAAACCGGACATATCTTTAATGCAAAGGGAATCAGTACCCATTTCAACCAAAGTTTCAGCAACTTTCAAGAAGCTTTCAGTTGTATGAACTGGAGAAATAGTGTATACCATAGCGGATTGAACGTGTGCGCCTGCTTTTTTGGAATATTTAATAGCAGCTTCCATGTTACGAGGATCGTTCAATGCGTCGAAAATACGGATACGGTCGATACCATTTTTTACAGCAGCTTTACAGAATGCTTCTACTACATCATCAGAGTAGTGTTTGTAGCCCAACAAGTTTTGGCCACGAAGCAACATTTGTAGTGGTGTATTTTTTACATTAGCTTTTAATTTGCGAAGACGTTCCCATGGATCTTCGTTCAAGAAACGAAGACAGCTATCATAAGTAGCGCCGCCCCAACATTCAAGAGCTTCATAACCGATTTCATCTAAAAGGCCAAGCACTGGTTCCATTTGTTCGTAACGCATGCGTGTTGCCAAAATAGATTGATGACCGTCACGAAGAACGGTTTCACAGATTCTTAATTTTTTAGCCATGTTAATCCTCCAATTCGAAATAGTTAGGTGATGTAATTTTATACATACACTCAATGCCTATCTCATACCTATTTATCAACAATTCCTATAGTTCCTACTTACGTAGGTAAAATATGCTAGGAATTATTGGAACATACTTATATTAGACTACTTATAAAATTCTTTGTCAACAAGTATATTATGCTTATTTATCATCAAAAAGCATGCATCTTTGATATAAAAGTGTAAAAAAAGTCACAAAAAGAACCTGTTATGCTAGATTTTATCTTGCATTTTTAATCATTACCAAATGAGTATGTTAATGAGAATTCAAAAGCAAACCAATCATCATATCGTTATAATTTTTATTTATGTGCAAAAGTATATCAGTATTTATTGATGTAGTACAACGAATTATCTTGATTTGCAATCCTTGTTATCACTTTTTATGATAACTGGTGAAGACAATCTAAAATTCATGAATATACATTTTCTATTTCAAATATACCTGTTTTTACTTTACCTTTTTAGGAGCTGTTTCAAGGACAATATTCTTACCAGCTCGTTTTACTTGAATAGAGAATGCCCCTTCTCCTTCTTTAAAATACTCCATTTTAATATCCAACAACATCTTACCGATAAGCGTTTCCACCTTTTCAGTTAAAAACTCACGATAGAATGCGTCTTGGTTTTGTTTAGGACTTTGATGAATCACAGGTTTCGCTGCATTGCGTTCCGCCTGCATCATAGTTTCTTCAAAGTTATCATCTCCACCCCATTGCTTCATCATTTCTGCATCGGATAAACCTTTTTGAATTTTAAATTTTGCCATTATATACTCCTATTCTGTCAATTAGACTATCCAATATTACAGGCTAATCTAACTAACTCCATATGCTTTTAATCTTAATTAAGTCTAACCCTTTGTGCCTATTAATTCAATAATATGTTCCTTCACCATAACGGAATCGATACCAGACATACAGTATGATTTCCCTTTAGGACATTTTCGTTTACGACATCCTAAGCAATCCATATCATGATTTTGTAGGACTTTATAGGTTCCAGTTAGAGGTCCCCACTCTGCGGGGTTTGTAGGGCCAAATAGGGCGATTACAGGGCGTTGTAGAGCTACTGCCATATGTAGTGCACCCGTATCACAGGCCACTATCACATCACATTCACCAAGAAGAGCCGCCATTTCACGTAAAGTAGTCTTACCTAATTTATTGTAAACTGGCAAGTCCTCTTTCTCTACATGTTGCATCAAATCTTTGAACTCTTGTGCTTCTTTTGGCCCCCCAAAGCATATAAAATTACTTCTATAGGCCAAGGAATCAATTAGTTGTTGCCACTTCTCATGAGGCCAAGATTTAGTTTGCCATGATGAACCAAGAACTAAACCAATCAACGGCCTATCTTTTTCTCTAAATGCCATTTCAACTTCAGACTTAGCTTGTTGCTGCTCCTCATCTGTCACAATAAGGTCCATTAGCTCCATATTCTCAGTCTCAACAGGAATAATTTTTTTATTTAATGCCCCTGGCAGTAATTTAGCTACATCAAGATATTGCTCTATAACATGTTTTGACCTATCCTTCGATTTGTGATTAGTAAATAACCAATTCAGTTCCTTAGTACCACCTAATCCTAGCCGTATAGGTGCACCAGATGCCAATAATACAAGCCCCGTAATGAGCCTACCTTGTACATCAACGGCTATATCGAATTGGTATGGCTTCAATCGTTTTCGTAGATCCCACCACATGTTCCACATGGTACGAAGATGTAGTTTTTTGGAATGAGCCTCATATTCATCCCGTTCCCAAGGAATTATATGGTCTACATACGGATTATGTTCTAATAGTTCAGCCATGCTAGGTGTAACAATCCAATGTAATTTTGCATTCGGATACTGTTGCTTTATCCACCTTGCGGCGGCTGTGGCATGCAGTATATCACCAATATAGCTGAGCCGTACAAACAATATATTCATAGACAACCGCCTTTCTCATGTATTATCGTCGCCCGTTAAATCACCATCTCATATACTCATATACTCATATACTCATATACCGATTATAACGAAATAAATATG
>CAJMLW010000016.1 GCA_905214495.1 uncultured bacterium
ACGCCGAAAGTACTTGGCTGGAGACGGCCTGGGAGGATAGGAAGTCGCTGATTAAATTAAAAGGCTAACCGTATGGTTAGCCTTTTTGTTATATATACATACATGTAGAGCCCGACCAGGGCACCTGGGAAAGGTAGGGTGTGAGCTAACAGCGGTGCGTAGCACCTATGGTATCGTACCGTAAACTAGTTGAGTAACTCCAAGTACTTGTAATTAACTGATACTGCACTACGTAGTACCTATGTTACCGAACCGTAAAGCAGTTGAGTAACTTAATTGATATACAAAAAAAGAGCCGCCGAAGCGACTCTAGTTTTATTATTCTACACCAACCATTACGCTAGTGGATTTGATAACAGCCACGACTTCTTTGCCAACTGTTAGGCCTAAGTCTTTAACGGATTGTAGTGTAATATCAGCTGTAAGAATGTTATCGTTCCCTACATTAATTTTTACAATTGCATTTACAGCACCTTCTTGTATTTCGACTATTGTGCCTTTCAATTGGTTTCTTGCGCTTAATTTCATGGAATACTCCTTGTAAAAAGTATACAATATAGATTTGTATTTATTATATCATTATACAAAAAGATAACCGTGACGTATATCACATCATGGTTATCTTTTTGTATATGGAGCGGGCGAAGGGAATCGAACCCTCCTCTCAAGCTTGGGAAGCTCGCATTCTACCGATGAACTACGCCCGCATGATGTACATATTGTATCATATATTAATCTTTTTATTCAAGTAAAGTTAATTATACCATATATACCTATAGTGGTAATTGTATTGTATTACTACTTAAAAGGATGTATAAAATAATGAGAAAGGGGTCATATGTATGTCTAAAATATATAACATCCACAAATGGTTTTCTATTGTTTCTGTGCTATTTTTCTTAATGTTCTGTATTACAGGGCTTATTCTTATGTTTAGGACTGAGTTAAATGCTTGGGCTCAGGGTGGAACATCCCATTCATCTTCATCAATGGTCATGACTCAAGATGAAATCTCTATTTTTAAATATGCTGATAAAGGGGCATTATTAGTTAAGAAAACATATCCCTCTAAAGATATTTTGAATATTTCGCCTGCCATGGGAAATGGGGATATTTTACGTTATCGTATTATTGATTCATCTGCTACCGTAGCACCTCCAGCACGTATGGGGATGGGAGGGGATTATGCATTATATAACCCTAAAACAAAATCGCTCATTACTACGCATCATGAAACGCTTGCACATCCTTGGGTTCGAAGTGTATTACATACGCTTCATCAACTACATACTCGATTAGATCTTGGTAAAACTGGAATTTATATTGTAACGATTTTATCTTTTATATGTGGTTTATCTATTATTTCTGGTATTTTTTTATATGGTCCATTCCGTAAAAGCTTTGCAAAATCTGCTGTATTATCTAAATATATGAAATTAAGTACATTACACCGAGAATTTGCTATGGTATCCACTGTATGGGGTTTTATATTATGTATTACAGGTGTATGGATAGGTGGATTTTTTATTGCTAATGACAGCTATAATGCAGATGTGCTATATACAGCAAAGCAGGAGCTTTCAGCGAATCAATCTGATGTATTGCAGCCCTCTGAAGCTATTTCTCGTATTATGAAGGCCTATCCTGGTCGTCAGCTTATATCTATGGATTATCCATCTAAATTTAATGATCATCATTATGCATTTTATTTAGGTGCTGAAAATGATGATGATCCGGCGATGTTTTTGGGTCAACCAGTATATGCTAATTTATATACAGATTCTTCTCAAGACATGTATTCTACTAAAACGATTCCTTGGTATTTTACTGGTATGACGACAATGATTAATCTACATATTCACAATCATAATACAATGGAACTTAAAATATTATGGGCCATTTGGGATATCGTTCTTATTATAGGTATTTTGTCTGGCATTATGATGACTATTAAAAAGAAATTTTTAAAATCTAGCGATTCAGAATCTAAAGCTCCAACTGTGATAAAACATGTTTGGCGTGCACCGATCTGTTGTAGTATTTTAGTATTACTTGGCCTTATTGTGCCACTTTGGTCTAATCCTATTACAAATCATATAGCAGCTATTTGTTTAACGGTTCCTCTTATTGTACTTTTTCATTCCTTAATCAAAGGATTTAATCATTAATTCTTTGTATATTTCATATATTTAATCACTGGGGTTCATTATTAGTTTATTGATTGATTTCGAACTAAAATGATATAATAATATATATTAATTATATTTTTATGTAGTAAAAAATGTATTTATATTATGATTTAGAAAGTGGTAGTTGTTATGAAATATATAAAAGCATTTATTCAGTCTGAATCATCTGGCGGTATTATGCTCTTACTTGCTGCTATTCTTGGTATTATTACGGCTAATTCACCACTAGCTGCACAGTATTTCTCACTAATGCATATTTATTTAGGCCCTATGGATATATTGGAGTGGGTAAATGATGGTCTTATGGCCTTGTTTTTTTTGTATGTAGGCCTTGAGATTAAAACTGAAATGATTTCCGGTGAGTTAAATACTAATTCAAAACGTTTGTTACCAGTTTTGGCTGCCTTTGCTGGAGTGGTGACACCTGCGTTAGTTTACTTCTTAATTGCTGGATCTGTACCAGAATATACGCATGGTTGGGGGATACCGACGGCTACTGATATTGCCTTTGCTATAGGCGTTATTATGATGCTTGGTAAACGTGTATCACAAGCGATGAAGGCTTTTCTTTCAGCATTGGCCGTTATAGATGATTTAATTGCTATTATAGTTATCGCTATATTTTATGGTGGTGGTGTGGATTTCCCTCATTTAATTGTTGCGGCTATTGTAACAGGTGCGCTGTGGTATACCAATAAACAAGGCTACGTGAGACCAGTTTTATATGGTGTACTAGGTGCCGTTCTTTGGTATTTTGTTTTAAAATCTGGTGTTCATGCCACTATCGCTGGTGTTGTATTAGCTATGACGATTCCTGCAACGGGTAAGTTGGATGGTGAAACTGTTTGCCCTATGCAGGCATGGGCAAATAAACTGAAGAATTGGGTTAACTTTTTAATCATTCCTCTATTTAGTTTTTTAAATTCCGGTGTATCCTTTTCAGATTTTTCCGTAGATCATTTGTTCCACCCTGTTGTTTTAGGTGTTTCATTGGGCCTTATCTTGGGAAAACAGCTTGGTATTTTCTCTGCTGTTTACGTATTAGTACAGTCCAAGATTATTAAGATGCCCACTAATACAACATGGCCTGAGATTTATGGTACAGCCATTGTTTGTGGGATTGGGTTTACCATGAGTTTGTTTGTTGCTACTTTAGCATTCCCACCTGGTGTAACTCAAGAAATGTCTAAAATTGGTATTTTTATTGGCTCTATTATATCTGGTTTGTTAGGCGCTACCGTTTTATCTGTAGCCTATAAAATTAGAACGACTAGAAATAAGTAGAAAGTTAAGAATATTAGAAAGGAATCATATGGAACGGATATTTGTATTTTTACGTTCTCCTGGTGCTGCAACTACCGTATTGCTAGGAGCAACAATTATTGCATTAATTGTTGCCAACTCTCCGTTGGCGACACAATACATGTCGTTAGTAAATTTACCGTTGGGACCATTAACTGCCATGGAATGGGTTAATGATGCGTTGATGGCAATCTTCTTTCTATTCGTAGGATTGGAAGTAAAACGTGAATTGGTTAGCGGTGAACTAAACACAAATGCCAAGCGTATCATGCCCGGTATTGCTGCTTTATTTGGGGTTATTGTTCCGGCTATTATTTTCTATCTTATAGCCGGTTCCGATGATGTATATGTTCATGGCTGGGCCATTCCGACAGCCACTGATATTGCGTTTGCGATTGGTGTTATTACTGCATTAGGTTCTCGCGTTCCTAATTCTATGAAAGTATTCTTGACGGCCTTGGCTGTTATTGATGACCTAATTGCGATTATCGTTATAGCCATATTCTATGCGGCAAATTTAAATCTTTTCTACTTAGTTGCATCCGTTATTGTGACTGGTCTATTGATTTATTGTAATCGAGCCGGCTATGTACGATCTTTGTCATACATTATTCTTGGTATCATCTTATGGTACTGTATTTTACGGTCTGGCTTGCATGCTACGATGGCGGGTGTAATTCTTGCTATGACAATACCAGAACGCGGTAAAATTGGTCGTAAACATGTGAGACCAATGCAACATTGGGAACATTATTTATCTAATTGGATAAGCTTTGTTATTGTTCCAATTTTCGCATTCTTTAATGCCGGTGTTAATCTTGATGGATTCGGTATGGCTGATTTAAGTCATCCAGTTGTATTAGGCGTTGCATTAGGCCTTATTTTGGGGAAACAAATTGGTATTTTTGGTGCCATGTTTGGGATGATTAAATTAGGTATTGTCCCTATGCCTGCAGAAGCTAACTGGAAATTTATATATGGGACTTCCATCGTGTGTGGTATTGGTTTTACTATGAGTATATTCGTTTCAGTTTTGGCTTATGATCCAGGTCATGCTCAAGAGATGGCTAAAGGTGGCGTATTGATTGGTTCTATCATTTCTGCTATCATTGGTTATAGCTACTTACGAATTGTAGGGGCTAGACGAAAAGAATGTCATATTGGGGTATATCATAATTGCTAAGTTAAGCAATAAAGGGGAATGTACATGATTAAGAGAATTTTAATACTATGTACTGTGCTATGTATGACTAATATGATGGCCTTCGCACAGGCGAAGTCGGTTGATAAGGGACAACGAGGTCATCATGTACAGAAAATTCAAACCATGTTAGTGCATCAAGGATATCTTAATGATTCAGCAGATGGTATTTTTGGGCGTAACACTGAATTAGCAGTGCGTAAGTTTCAAAAGGCTAAGGGCCTCTCTGTAGATGGGCGTGTAGGTACGGCTACGATGAGTGCTTTAGAAAAGGAAGAAACTCGTTTTGGCGATTCCGCCATTTCGCGTAGTCATAATGGGGTTCCCAATAAGTATGTACGCGTTATGACGATGCATGCTAGTGCATATAGTGCTCAGGACCCAGGGAATAGTAATTATACGGCAACTGGCAGTCGTTTAAAAAAAGGTATTGCTTCGGTAGATCCACGGATTATACCATTAGGTACAAAGATGTTTATTGAAGGTTATGGCTATGCCGTGGCTGATGATGTTGGCGGAGCTATTAAAGGTAGTCGTATTGACTTAGCCTTTAATTCTCGTGCAGAAGCTTTGCGATTTGGTCGTCAAACTGTAAAAGTATATATTTTATAACTATATATAAACTGTTGAAAGCTCTAGTCTATGACTAGAGCTTTTTCCGAATTATATATTTTTTCTCAATGCGAATATTCGGAAATTCATGGTATAATATAGATATCAATATAAATCGAGTATTCAGCAAAGGAAGGCTTATGAATAAAGTTCGACGTGTTGAAAGAATGGTGGCAATGACTAAATTATTAGTCGATTCTCCACAAAAACTTATATCTCTTAATTATTTTTGTGATTTTTTCGGAATGGCGAAATCTACAGTAAGTGAAGATTTAACTTGTGTCCGTCAATCGATGGAACATTTTCAGTTGGGTACTCTAGAAACTGTAGCGGGAGTAGCTGGCGGTGTTCGATTCATACCACATCGAAAAGGCGAGCAGGCTAATGAAATCCTACGTGATGTGGAACAACGTTTGCGTGAACCAGATCGTATTATTCCCGGTGGATTCATTTACATGTCGGACATTTTATATGATTGGCATGTGATGACTCGGTTAGGCGAAATTATTATGACTCGCTTTGTTGATCGCAATCCAGATTATATTTTGACGGTAGAAACAAAAGGGATTCCTTTGGCGGTTATGGTGGCTAGGGCTTTCAACAAGCCACTTGTCATCGCGCGTCGTGATAGTAAGGTTACAGAAGGATCTGCCATTAGTATTAACTATGTAACGGGTTCATCTGGTCGAATTCAAACGATGACATTAACTAAACGCGCTATTCCACAAAATGCGAAGGTGCTAATTATTGATGATTTCATGAAGGCTGGCGGTACGGCTAAAGGCCTGACCGAGCTTGTACATGAGATGAATGGTAAAGTGGTGGGAACAGGTGTTCTAGTGGCTACTGCTGAACCAAATCCTAAGTTAATCAATGATTATGAATCACTATTTACGTTCCATGGCATTGATGAAAGTACAAATGAAATTCACATCGAACCTGTATTTGATACGATTGATAGATAGGAGTTTACTATGAATATTGCAAGTCTTATTTTAGCAGCTGGTAAGGGTACACGGATGAAGTCCAAATTGCCAAAGGTACTTCATAAGGTTGGCGGTAAAGCTATGGTTGAACGCGTTCTAGAAACTGTTCAATCTCTTGGGACCGATAAGGATGTTGTTATCGTTGGCTTTGGTGGTGATGCGGTACAAGACTATCTAGAAGGTCGTGCTGAATTTGTACGTCAAGAAGAACAAAATGGTACAGGTCATGCAGTAAAAATGGCAGAACCTGTATTAGGATCTTTTGATGGCACTATTTTATTATTGTGTGGGGATACTCCACTCGTAACTAAGGAAAGTTTAGAAGCTCTTTTAAAAGAACATACTGCATCTGGAGCAGCGGCTACAATTTTAACGGCCCATATGCCAGATCCAACAGGTTATGGTCGTATCATTCGTAACGAACAAGGTCATGTGGTACGCATTGTAGAACAAAAGGATGGCAAACCAGAAGAGTTAGCTGTACAAGAAGTTAATACTGGTATGTATGCTTTTGATAGTAAAAAACTATGGCCTTGTCTTAGCCAATTATCCGACGATAATGCACAAGGTGAACTGTATATTACAGATGTGGTTGGTATTCTCGTAAATGGCGGCGATAAAGTAAGCGCTTATATGACTAAAAATTTTGAAGAATCTTTAGGGGTAAACTCTCGCTTGCAATTGGCTGAAGCAGAATCTATTTTAAAACATCGTAAAAATGTAGAATTAATGACCGCTGGTGTAACGATTATTGATCCTGCCAATACCTATGTGGCACCAGAGGTTACTGTGGGGGCTGATACAATTCTACATCCTGGTACCGTTTTAGAAGGCAATACGGTTATTGGTGAAAATTGTGAAATCGGACCTCATACACGTTTAACAAATGTAAAGGTCGGTAATGATACAGTTATTCACTTTACATATGGTCATGATTGCGAAGTAAAAGATGGCGTAGATATTGGTCCATATGTTCATTTGCGTCCTAATACGGTTATTGGCAACAAGGTTCATATTGGTAATTTCGTTGAGGTTAAAAATTCCAATGTTGGGGAAGGCACCAAATTCCCTCATTTATCCTATATTGGCGATAGCGATGTAGGTTCTGGTGTCAATATCGGTTGCGGTACAATTACGGTAAATTATGACGGAAAAATCAAGCATCGCACAACTATCGGCGACGGTGCATTTGTAGGCTGTAACAGCAATCTTGTAGCACCTGTTACAATTGGTAATTATAGCTATGTAGGTGCAGGCTCTACGATTACTAAAAATGTTCCAGATAAGGCATTAGCCGTAGGTCGTAGCAAGCAAATTGTGAAAGAAAATTGGGTTACAGACGATACTTTCAAAAAGAAATAAGAATTTATCAAAAATTTTTCACACAAGATAGGAAAAATAGTATACAATAATAAGGCAATAAGGTTGTATATCTGTAATATTTCGTTACATATACATTGAGTAACTAACTAAAATTACGGAGAAATGAAAGGGTATCAAAATGGCATTTGAAGACGGCAAAAAACTTAAAATTTTCACAGGTAACGCAAATCCAGAGTTGGCAAAGGAAATTTGTGATTATTTAGGTTTGCCTTTAGGTGAAGCATTTGTAGGTCGCTTTAATAATGGCGAAGTACAAATTATGATTGATGAAAGCGTACGTGGCAAAGATGTATTTATCATTCAACCAACTAGCTATCCTGTAAATGATAACTTAATGGAATTAATGGTAATGGCTGATGCATTAAAACGTGCTTCTGCTCGTCATATTACAGCAGTAGTTCCTTACTACGGTTATGCACGTCAAGATCGTAAAACTCGCGGTCGTGAACCAATTACAGCTAAATTAGTAGCTAACTTAATGCAAACTTCTGGAATTACACGGCTTGTAACAATTGATTTGCATGCAGGTCAAATCCAAGGCTTCTTTGATGTGCCAGTTGACCATTTATACGGTGCATCCATTTTAGCTAAATACATTAATGAAAAACATCTTGAAGATGTTATCGTTGTATCTCCAGACCTTGGCGGTGTTACAAGAGCTCGTGATTTAGCTGACCGCATTGGTGCGCCAATTGCAATCATCGAGAAAAAACGCCCTGAACCAGGCGTAGCTAAAGTTATGAACCTCATTGGTGATGTAAAAGGCAAAAACTGTATCATCGTTGATGATATTGTAGACACTGCAGGTTCCCTTGTAGAAGGTGCTAAAGCATTAGAAGAGTTTGGTGCAAAATCTGTTATGGCCGCTGTTACTCATGCTGTTTTGACAGACCCAGCAAGTGAACGCATTGCAAATTCTAATATTAAAGAGCTTATCGTAACAAATACAATGCCATTACCAGAAAATTGCAAATTAGATAATGTAACGCAATTATCGGTAGCTCCATTATTAGGTGAAGCAATTATGCGTATCTTTCACGAAGTTTCAGTAAGTAATTTATTTGATAAATAATAGGTGATTCTTGAAATTAGTAGTAGGCCTTGGAAATCCAGGCAAGCAATATGAAACGACAAAACATAATATTGGTTTTATGGTTATCGATGCTATTGCAGATAGCGTATCTCACACGCCTTGGAAAGAGGAACAACGTGCTGAGGTTTGCAGTATTACTGTAGATGGTGAGAAGGTATTGCTTGTAAAGCCACAAACATTTATGAATGCAAGTGGTGAGTCTGTAGGTCCATTAATGCGATACTACAAGATTAATCCATCTGATGTGTATTGTATTTATGATGATATGGATTTACCGGTAGGCAAATTACGTATTCGACCAAATGGTAGTTCTGGTGGGCATAATGGGATTAAATCTTTAATCTCCCATATAGGAACAGAAAATTTTCCGCGTTTTCGTGTAGGTATTGGTCGTCCATTACCACAATGGACTGTCATTGACCACGTGTTAGCACCATTTAGTGAAGAAAATCAAGAGAAAGTACAAAAAGGTATCAAAGATACAGTAAAAGCTGTATTAGGCACCTTAGAGGTGGGCATAGACAAAGGGATGAATCAGTTTAATCCTAAGCGTCGTCCACAGCGATAAATAACATGCATAAGGGCATGAGTCTCATTGAGATTCATGCCCTTTTTACGAGGTATATATGAGCAATCAAGAAAAAATGCCTTTTGTAGAGGCTTTAGAATCATATAAGGAACAACATTTTGTGCCTTTTCATACACCTGGTCATAAGATTGGTGTTGAAGCGCCTCAGTTACTAAAGGACTGGATGGGAGCAGCACTGCCATATGATTTAGGAGTTATGTATGCTCTAGATGATCTACATGAACCTGAAAGAGAGTTAAAAGAGGCGCAAGACTTAACAGCTGAATTATATGGAGCTGAGTATTGTTGGTTTTCTATTAATGGTACTACTGCTTTGATTGAAGCCATGATTATGGGGACTGTAGGGCCTAATGAAACGATTATCATTCCTCGGGAAGCGCATCGTTCGGTTATAAGTGGATTAGTGTTATCTGGTGCAAAGCCCGTCTATATGGATTGCCAATTTGACGTACGCTGGGGCATTCCATTAGGTGTGTCGTTGGAGGACGCTGTTAAAACAATGGATGAGCATCCAGAGGCAAAGGCAATCCTCTTAGTTTACCCCAATTATTATGGTGTAGGTGTAGATATTGTAAATATCGTACAAGAAGCACACAAACGAGGTCTGCTTGTTCTTGTTGATGAAGCTCATGGACCACATTTACCATTTTCAGAAATATTACCTATTGAAGCCATTGCGTCAGGTGCAGACTTAGTGGCACAAAGCACGCATAAATCGGTAGGTTCTTTGACGCAAACCTCTTGGCTATTAGGGCAAGGCGATTTAATTAATAAACGCCGCATTACACAAATGCATCAGATGTTACAAAGTACGAGTCCTAATTATATATTTTTAGCATCCCTTGATATGGCGCGCCATCAGTTGGCTACGGAAGGTAGAAATTTGGTAAATCATGCTGTGTCATTAAGTTTACAACTACGACGTGAATTGGAAGCCATAAAGGGCATTTCTATCATGTCAAGCAAGGATGTAGATAGATCTAACTATGATGTAACAAAGGTGTTGATTGATGCCAAGGAATTGGGGCTTACCGGTGTGGATTTCGAAAAACGATTACGTGCTCACCATATCGAAGTTGAACTTGTGCAGGCGCATCATGTGTTAGTACTCATCACGATAGGTGATACAGAAGAATCTATCATGACTCTTGTAAAGGCTGTACAGGCTATAAGCAATGAGATTTGTAGTAATTCATCTTTAACAAATCGTGCTGGTGAACAAATAGAGGAACGTACTGAGACTATTCAGTCAGCTACCATTCTGCCTATTCCTGTTGTACGTATGACACCGAGGGAAGCTCTTTATAAGGAGCGTAGATCCTGTATGTTCGAGTCGGCGTTACATCATATTTGCGGTGAAACCATTGCTTATTATCCACCGGGAATTCCCTGTATAGCCGTAGGTGAAGAGATTACAGAATCTGTGTTACAATATATACAACAACGGCGTGCATTGGGGTATATGCCAAATGGTGCAGCCGATATGAACTTAGAAACGATACAGGTTGTAGAGGAGTAGAGATGGGGACTTTAATCATACTAGAAGGTGGCGATGGCAGTGGTAAAGCTACACAAACAAAGTGCTTGGTAGAACGATTACAAGCAGAAGGTCATCGTGTGCGCAGTGTTAGTTTTCCAAATTATGATAGTGATGCATCGATGCCGATTAAGATGTATTTATCTGGCCAATTTGGCACGGATGTAGACTCGGTTAATCCCTATGTAGCAAGCTCAATGTATGCTATCGATCGTTTTGCATCCTTTAGAATGGACTGGCAGTCATTTTATAATGATGGAGGCATCATTATTGCTGACCGGTATACGACGTCAAATATGGTTCATCAAATGGTGAAATATACAGATGCGGATAAACGTGTCCAATTTTTAGAATGGTTGGAAGACTTTGAATTTGTTAAGTTTGGTTTACCTCGTCCTGATGCGGTATGTTTGCTTGATGTTCCGTTAGACGTGACGGAATCTTTGATGGCAGAGCGAACTGGTAAAACAGGGGGAGAGACAGGGGATATACACGAAGGAAATAGAGCGTATTTACACGCTGTTCACAATGCCTATGATGAATTGGTTGAACGTTATCAATGGCATCGTATTTCCTGTGCCCAACAAGATGAATTTGGAACTTTTACAATGCGCAGTATAGAATCTATACACAATGACATTTACAATGTGATAAAAACTATATTGAGATAGATACAATCATATATCTTAGGACATGGCGACTCTTTAAAAAGTCGCCATTTTCCTATATAATAGTAATATTGGACAGGATAGGAGGGATTATGACATATTTTGATAATGTAATCGGTCAAGATACGATTAAAAACCACCTAACTGAATTGGTAAAACGGCAAACATTACCACATAGCTTGTTGTTCTATGGAGAGGCTGGACTCGGTAAACTTGATATGGCTATAGGGTTAGCATCGTTGATTTTAGGACGGCAGGTATTTCCAGGCCATAATGGGGCTGAATATCTAGAAGAGGTAAAAAATGCACGCCTTGCCAATGGTGAAAGTGAAAATAAAATAGAAGCGGAAGGTTTGCCTATTTATATGGATAAGGGGGATGCATTTTGGATTCGTCCTATGAAATCAACCTTAAAAGTAGAACAATGGTATTGCCTATTGCAAGATCATCTATCTGTTGCTGGTCTTGGAAACCGCGTCGTTATCATTGAAGACTTTCACATGGCCAATGCTATTATGGCGAATGCCATGTTAAAAACGATTGAAGAACCACCGGCACAGGTGTACTTCATTATTATTACGAACAAGATTAATCTTGTGTTGCCAACAATTATTTCACGGTGTATGGGTGTGGGCTTTCAATCCGTTTCGGCTGAAAGTATTTGCTACGCATTGCAGCAACGTGGTATTACAGGAAACATAGATGAAGCTATTTCGATGGGCCATGGTAACCCTGCTGTTGTGGAAGCATTAGTACAACAGGGAACGATAGCCATGTTGGAATTAGCGTTAAAATGGATGCGAGCGCTAGGATCTGATTCACGATGGTTTTCAAAGATTGCCATATGGTGTGAGTCATTGACCCGTGACGATGCATTGGATTTAATGCATTGGTTACGATTGTTAAGTCGCGATATGATGGCCCTTAAATGTGGTGCTACCATAGAGCAACTACAAGTACCCATGCATAGAACAGTATTATTAGAATTATTACCGCATTGGCCAATGGCCGCTTTAGCAACTGTAGCACATGAAACATTGCGCGCGGAACAGGCATTGCGGTTACACATAAAAATCGCTCTCGTGATGGATGGTCTTAGTATCGCCCTTCACGATGCTCGTGAGGAGGTTTAAATGGTAACCATCGTTGGCGTACGATTTAAAAAGGCTGGTAAAATTTACTATTTCTTACCTGGCGAAGAAACTTTAACAATCGATGATGGCGTCATTGTAGAGACAGCGCGTGGCGTTGAATATGGTACGGTTGTAATTGGACCAAAAGAGGTGGCAAAGGATTCTTTGGTGATGCCGGTTAAAGAAGTAATGAGGAAGGCCACACCTAAGGATTTACAACAATTAGAAAAGAATGAGGAACGAGAAGAAAAAGCCTTTGCTATATGTTTAGAAAAAATTGCGAAGCGCAAACTGCCGATGAAGCTAATTAATGTAGAATACACATTTGATATGAATAAAATTGTATTCTTCTTTACTGCTGATGGGCGCATCGATTTCCGTGAACTTGTAAAAGATTTAGCCACTGTTTTTAGAACGCGTATTGAGTTACGTCAAGTAGGTGTTCGAGATGAAGCTAAAGTGTTAAATGGCATAGGTGCCTGTGGCAGACCTTTATGTTGTTCTAACTTCTTAGGCGATTTTTCACCTGTATCGATTCGCATGGCTAAAGATCAAAATTTAAGCTTGAATCCTACTAAGATTTCTGGTGTATGTGGTCGACTTATGTGTTGTTTAAACTACGAAGACGATTTATATAAAAAGGGTGGAGACCTATATGTGAAGAAGGATAGAACTCCATCGCCTCGCGACGTAGAGCCACCAGGTATCGGTAAAGAGGTCGTAACTGATGAAGGTATCGGCAAGGTTCTTAAGGTAAATCATCATAAACATACAGTTAAGGTTCAGTTGGAGGCAGGTCGAACCATTGATTTAAAATGGTCTGATGTGGCATTGCCAGATGAATAATCAAGAGCAACTCGATGATTTGATTATCGATGATTTAAAGATATATCAGAGGCAAGATCAATTTCGCTTTTCCTTTGATGCTATTGCATTGGTTCATTTTTGCCGATTTAATCAGCGTCATCGGTATATAGACTTAGGCACCGGTACAGGGGTATTACCGTTAATAGGTACATCTCTAGGTGCTGGTCATATTACAGGTGTTGAGATTAATGATGTCATGGCTAACATGGCTGAACGCAGTGTTCTATATAATCATAAATCTAATGTTATATCCATAGTTCAAGGTGATTATCGCACTATGAATTATCAGCAATTTGGTTCGAAACCTTTTGATGGTATTCTAGTGAATCCTCCTTATTTTGACCATCGACGAGGTAAAGTGCCTAATAATCATCATCTTAGCTTGTCATTACATGATAGTTGTACTTCTATTGATGATGTATGTACATCGGCTTCTCGATTAATCAAAAATAAGGGGCGTTTATGGATGGTTTATAGTGCTCCTCGTTTATCAGAGCTCATACATATATTAACGGCTGTTAGATTTGCTGTTAAACGAATACGCATGGTTCATGGTATGATTCATAAATCGGCTAAAATCGTTTTGATTGAGGCCATAAAGGGCGGCGAACAAGGGTTAATCGTTGAGCCGCCATTAATCGTATATAGCCAACCTAATGTGTACACGGAGGAGGTGTCTCGTTGGTATGAACGAAAATAACAAGGGCACCTTGTATTTAGTGCCTACGCCGATTGGTAATTTAGAGGATATGACGTATCGTGCTGTACGGATACTGGGTGAGGTTGATGCTATTGCAGCAGAAGATACACGTCATACCGGTATATTGTTAAAGCATTTTGGAATTAGTAAGCCTTTAATTTCTTATCATGAACATAATAAGGAAGAAAAGGGAAATGCTATTATAGAGATGTTATTAAAGGGGAAGAATATCGCTTGTGTTAGTGATGCGGGCATGCCGGCCATATCTGACCCTGGTGCAGACCTTGCATCGAAGGCCATTGCACAAGATATTTCCGTTGTACCTTTACCGGGTGCTAATGCAGCGTTAACGGCGCTCATTGCATCTGATTTAGATACTAAACAATTTACATTCTTTGGGTTTTTACCAAAGCGTGGAAAACATAGAAATAATGCTCTCCAGCTTATGGCGAAACAACGGGGAACGTTAATATTTTACGAGGCACCTCATCGTTTACAAGAGGTTCTCTGTGATATGTATGAGGCTTTTGGTAATCGACCAATTACGATTGCCCGCGAGGTAACTAAAAAGTTCGAAACCTTTTTACGTAGTGATTTAGCTTCTATTTGTGATGACTTAGATCAAATTATCTATAAGGGCGAATTTGTCTTAGTGATAGGTGGTTGTGAGACGGGTGAACCGACTGATGATAAGGAAGAACAACATGTATCTTATGAAGCAGCCGTAGCCGAATTAGTAGAAATAGGAGTACCAAAGAAGGAAGCTATTCGCGAAGTAGCAAAACGCTTTGGCGTTTCTCGCCGTGAGGTTTATAATATTGTAGAGCGATAACACTTTCATAAGTGATGAATAGAAGGAGATTATGATGGGCGATACAAAAAAGACATTTTATATTACAACTCCAATTTATTATCCTAGTGCTAAATTGCATATAGGGCATACATACTGTACATCTGTAGCTGATACAATTGCCCGTTTTAAACGTTTAGCTGGTTATGATGTACGATTCTTAACTGGTTCTGATGAACATGGTCAAAAAATTCAACGTGCTGCTGAGGCACAAGGTATTACACCATTAGAATATACGACTAATATTGTCAATGGATTTAAAGCATTATGGGAAAAAATGCATATTTCCAATGATGATTTTATTCGTACAACTGATGCACGTCATGAAAAGGTAGTTCAAGAATTATTTACAAAAGCCTATGAAAAAGGCGATATTTATAAAGCTGAATACGAAGGTTGGTATTGTACACCTTGTGAATCCTTCTGGACTGAACAAAAACTTGGTGAAAATCACACATGCCCAGATTGTGGCCGTCCTGTAGAGCGCGTTAAAGAGGAAAGCTATTTCTTTAAACTTGGTAAATATACAGACCAATGGCTTAAATTTATTGAAGAAAATCCTGATTTTATTCAACCTGAATCTCGTCGCAATGAAATGATTCAGTTCGTAAAACAAGGTCTTGAAGATTTGGCTGTTTCTCGCACATCTTTTGATTGGGGAATTAAGGTTCCATTTGATCCTAAACACGTTGTGTATGTTTGGTTCGATGCACTAGTAAACTATATTAGCGCATTATCTCCTTTCGATGGGGATGGTGAATTATATAAGAAATTCTGGCCAGCAGATCTTCATTTGGTGGGCAAGGAAATTGTTCGTTTCCACACTATCATTTGGCCTATGATGCTCATGAGCCTTGAGTTGCCATTGCCTAAAAAGGTATTTGGTCATGGCTGGATGATTGTAGATGGTACCAAAATGAGTAAATCTCTAGGTAATGTTATCGATCCAAATCCATTGATTGATACATATGGTGCTGATTCTTTGCGTTATTATTTGTTAAGTGAAATTACATTAGGCCATGATGGAAACTTCACATTGCCTAATTTTGTAACAAAAATCAATGCAGACTTATCTAATGACTTAGGTAACTTGTTGAATCGTACCATTGCGATGATTGAAAAATATCATTGTGGTATCATTACAAAAACTGATGATGTAGATG
This sequence comes from uncultured bacterium, assembly GCA_905214495.1. Lineage (GTDB taxonomy): Bacteria > Bacillota > Negativicutes > Veillonellales > Veillonellaceae > Veillonella. The sequence goes on from CAJMLW010000016.1 coordinate 16,274, forward strand.
ATTTAGATAAAGAAATTTCTTCCTTGGCAGAACAAACGGTGGCAGATTTTGAAGCCCAAATGGAAGCTATGGAATTGAATAAAGCCCTTAAAACAGTATGGGCTTTCATCAGTCGCATGAATAAATACATCGATGAAACTATGCCTTGGGTATTGGCTAAGAGTTCTGAAGAGGCGGATGTATTACGTTTGAAATCTGTTATGTATCATCTTGCTGAAAGTTTACGTATCATCGCTGTTCTCGTAAGCCCTGTTATTCCTGTAGGGGCGCCAAAGATTTGGGACCAATTGGGTTTAGCTGGTTTTGATCATGTCCAATTAGATGATGTATGTACATGGGGTGGTATTCCAACTGGTACAAAGGTCGTAAAAGGTGAGCCAATTTATCCCCGTTTTGAAGTTCCAGAAATGGTAGAAATCGCTGCTGTAGAAGAAAAAACCACAGAATCTGTTGATACGTCTAATATTACACCTTTAAAAGAAAATATTAGCTATGATGACTTTGAAAAATTGGATCTTCGTGTCGCTAAGGTTGTAAGTTGTGAAAAGGTACCTAAGTCTAAAAAATTATTGAAATTTGTATTGGATATTGGCCTTGAAGAACGCACTGTATTAAGTGGTATATCTCAATATTACGAGCCAGAATCTATGGTTGGTAAAAAGGTGATTTACTTGGCAAACTTGAGCCCTAAAAAGATGATGGGCATAGAATCTTATGGTATGATTTTATCCGCTTCTGATTGGGAAGAACATTTAGAAGTTACCAATATTGAATCATTACCAGCGGGGAGCATTGTAAAATAATGAAACTCTTTGATACACATGCACATATTAACGATAATCGTTTTGATAACGATAGAGCTGATATGTTACAAGCTTGTTTCGATGCAGGCGTTGAATACATTATGATTCCTGGTGTAGATAGACAAACTGTTGAATCAGGTGTTGCATTGGCTGAAACTAATGACCGTTTGTATGCTGCAGTAGGAACACATCCTCACGAAGCAAAAGATTTTACTGATGATGACTATGAATATTTTAAAGAGTTAGCATTACACAATGATAAGGTGCGTGCTATCGGTGAAATCGGCCTGGATTATTATTATGATTTTTCTGATAGACCAACGCAAAAGAAGGTTTTTATACGTCAGCTTGAGTTAGCTCGAGAGGTTGATTTGCCTATTATTATCCATGATCGCGATGCTCATGGAGATATCATGGATATTTTACGCAACGAAGGAAAGGATAACTGGGGAATTTTTCATTGTTATTCCGGTAGTTGGGAAATGGCTAAAGAGGCTATTAAATTGGGCTTTTATATCTCTTTTGCGGGGCCTGTGGTATTCCCAAAATCGACTAATTTAAAAGAAGTGGCTAAACAAGTGCCACTCGATCGTATTCTTATTGAAACGGATTCACCGTATTTAACACCGCCTCCATTTAGAGGCCGTCGTAATGATCCAAGTAAAACACAATTTGTGGCACAGGAAATTGCATCGTTACGCGGTATGGATGTGGATGAGTTTGCTTCGATTGCTTATGAAAATGGCAAACGTGTATTTGGAATAAAATAAATACTGCTAGTTATAGGATATATGTGGACTTGTTATATGTTATACATATATTCTTGGTAGGACGCGATTCTTTCGTAGAAAGGATCGCGTTTTTCTATGGTATACTAACAATATATAGTCTATATCGATTTGGCCTTACAAAGGATGATAAGATGGAACGCATTGCATTTATTGACTTAGGATCGAATTCCGTTCGATTCGTTATTTATGAAATATCAGATACAGGTAGTTATCGTTTAATTTATCAAGAAAAAAATTCCATTCGCTTAAGCGAAAATATGTGGGGTAATCATAAACTGACAGAACCTGCCATGAATCGTGCCTTAGTGTCGCTACAGTCTTATGTTCATATGGCAAAAGCGCTTGAGGTAAATTCTATTAAAGCTGTTGCTACAGCAGCTGTTCGATTAGCTAAAAATGGTGATGAATTTATTGAAACCGTGAAACGTGAGACCGGGCTTGATTTAGAATGTATTTCAGGAGAAGAAGAGGCTCGTTTAGGCTTTTTGGGTGTTATTAATACGATTGGTCTCAAGGATTTTGTTATTTTTGACTTAGGCGGAGCCAGTACTGAAATTACATTAGTAAGAAATCGTCAAATTGAACAGTCTGTTAGCTTACCTATTGGTGCTTTAACATTAACCGGAACCTATCAGAAGGGCGATGAGTTTACAGACAAAGAGTACAATAAAATGGTTAAGGCCATTAGAAAGGCCATAGAGGAACAGCCTTGGCTTAAGAACACTAAAATGCCTCTGTTAGGTATTGGTGGTACTGCACGAAATATAGCCAAAATGGATCAACGTAAATTATCGTATCCTATTACTAAATTACATAATTATGAGATTCCATACCATCGTTTTACAGAATTATTGGATGAGGTCAGATCTAAACCGTTAGGGCAACGCAAAAAAATAAATGGTCTTTCATCCGAGCGAGCTGATATCATAATTGCGGGAATGAGTATCGTCTATGAATTATTTAATTATGTGAATTGTAAAACCTTAGTCGTAGGTGGTTCTGGCCTTCGAGAAGGCTTATTTTATGATTATTATGGGCATAACTATTTAGGTGGTAATCCTATTATTCCAGATATATTGATTCACTCTGCAGAAAATGTTTTATTGGAGATGACACGTCATGAGCTTGTTCATGCTAAATATATTTGTAGATTAGCTGATACATTATTTGAACAATGGTGGTCCTTGCATAAGGGCGATAATACGCTGCGCCGTTGTTTGCAAGTAGCATCATTATTGCATGATATTGGCAAACGTGTGAATTATTATAGTCATGCTCGACATGGTTGCTATATGCTGGTTAACAGTAATCTATACGGAATGACACATATTGAACAGGCTTTTAGTGCGTTTCTCGTTATGAATTCTCATGGTTTAACACCTAAGGAATATAAAAACTTCTTGTACGGTAAACTACTGGATGATGAGCAGCGTTCGATAGGGCAAAAGTTGTCAATTATTCTAGCTATTGCTGAGGCTCTTGATGAAAGCCATGAACAGCTGGTTATGAATTTAGATAGTCGAATTAGTCCAGATGAGGTGCATTTGATTATACAGTATCCAAAGCATCGTGATATTGATATAACAAAAGGGGCTGTTGAAAAATTAGTGAAGCCTTTTAAAAAGGAATTTAAACGTCAGTTAGAAATTGAGTGGTCCTCTCAGTAGGAGGTAGGTATGACATTATCAAAAGTGCTCAGATATGCTATTTTACATGTTGGGTCTAGTAGCATGAGCATTACAATATTAGAATACAAAAGTATTGATGATGTGCGTGTCATCGATTATGCAGCTCGAGAAGTGACCTTTGGAGAAGAATTATTTCAAACTTCACGTCTTAGCTTTAAAACGATTGAAGAGATTTGTGACATTCTTAAGGGCTATAAACAATTAATGGCTGATTATGGTGTGTCTAGATGCCGTTTATATGGCACTACCGTAATTCGGGAGGCCACTAATAGAAGGGCTATATTGGATCAGATTTTTATACAAACTGGCATGCGTGTTGAAGTGATAGATATGCCTAAAGAGGTATATTTTAAGTACGCTCTTGTATATTACGAAATGATGTATCATCATAAGGCGACAGATGAGGATACAGCCTGTCTCTTTGCAGATGTTACATCTGGAGGAGTTGGTCTAACAGCTTGGAGAGGAGCATCTTTGTTATTTCAACAAAATATGCATAGTGGTTCTCTTCGTGTTATGGAGTCTTTTAACAGAAATCAAAGGGCTTCTATATCGTTTAGCACTGCTATTACAGAATATTTGCATCGTATGATTAGTCCATTGCGAGAAGAATTGCAATTATTTAATATTAAGAATGTCATATTTTCCGGTGATGAAGCACGTTTAATCTTACAATTGATGGGATATAGTGATAGTGAACCTATTATAACAATTACCCCACAGCAATTTAAAGAGCTAGTAGACTCCTTTGATGGTATTACGGCCACCAAATTGATGAATCGGTATAAGATACCGGAATTTAAAGCTAATATTCTTATGCCTACAATGATTTTGTTTGCAGAAATCATTAATGCGATTCAACCAGAGTCTTTAATATTTAGTAGTTACTCTTTTTCACAAGGTATTAGTTGGTTTTACGGTGTAGAATCTCAAAATCATCCGTATATGTATCAGTTACGTGAGCAAAATGCTGACTTAGCACGTGCTATAGCGGCTCGTTATCACACGGATTCTATACATGATAGGGAGGTTGAACGTTTTAGTTTAGCCTTTTGTAATGCATTGCGTCATAAAGGCTTGCCAGAGCGGTGGGGATATTTGTGTCGCATAGCGGCAATCTTGTGTTCTGTTGGCAAATTTGTAAGCCTTAGAAATCATGGCGAGCATGCGTATCATATCGTCATGGGAACTGATATATTTGGACTTTCAGAGGAAGAAAAACAAGTAGTTGCGAATGTAGTTTATTACCACTATAAAGGGACACCTTCAGATGATGATGATTACTTTAGAGTGCTAACAGAATTACAAAAAATACAGGTTACAAAGCTTGTTGCTATCGTCCGTGTAGCCTGTTCATTAGATGCGGGAAGTAATCAAAAAATAGACGAGATACGATTAGAAGAGAAGGATAAAGAATTAATTGTTCACGTACGGACAAGGGAAAATATTTCTCTTGAATGGTGGACATTTAATCGAGATTCTATCTATTTTAGCGAAATATTTGGTATGGAAATTTCCTTGACCATAGGGGGTGTATAAGTTGTTTACAAGTCCAAAGTACTATTTTAACCGTGAATTATCCTGGTTAAAGTTTAACCAACGGGTTGTATTAGAAGCGATGGATACGAGCAATCCCTTAATGGAGCGTTTACGCTTTATCGCTATTGCCAGTTCTAATTTAGACGAATTTTTTATGATACGCGTAGCGGGATTACGTCATCAAGCTATGAATGGTATTATTAAATATGATGCTGCTCATATGGATGCCAAGGCACAGCTCAAAGCTATTGATGAGTCTGTACAGCGTTTAGTTTCGTTACAGTATACCTATTTACATCGTGTTTTAGCAGATTTAAAGGAAAAAGGGTTTAGTTTTTTTCATCCTGAAGAGTTAGATGTAAAGACAAAGGCCTGGTTACGTCATTATTTTGAGGAACAAATCTATCCTGTGGTCACTCCATTGGCCGTTGACTCAGGACATCCATTTCCTTTTTTAGCTAATAATACGATTAATGCTATTGTTCGTATTTTTCAAGTCCAACCTGATGGTACAAAGGATTATAAAATTGCAATTTTGCCAATACCATCAGTATTAGATCGAATTATAGAAGTACCATCTTCATCGAACAAGGAACATAGATTTGTCTATTTAGAGGATGTAATTAGTTATTATGCAATCCAGTTCTTCCAAGGTTATGGCATAGAAGAGGCCATGATTTTCCGCTTGACTCGTGATGCGGACTTAGAAATCGATGAAGAAGATGCAAAGGACTTATTGACCGAAGTAGAGGCCTCTTTACGGCGTAGACGCCGTGGTGATGCGGTTCGCTTAGAGGTTGTTGGAGGTGGTTCTCCTGAATTGTTGCGTACCGTATTGGCAAGTGTAGAACTTGAAGAAAAAGATGTATACCATATAGATGGTCATTTAGATTGTCGTATGTATTTCGATTTTTCAAATTACCCTGGGTATGATAATTTGCGCTATAAACCATTTGAGCCTAAAATACCAAGCGATTTAATTGGCTTCGAAGGAGAAAATTTACTCGATGTGATTCGTAATAGAGATATATTCGTACATCATCCTTTTGAATCCTTTAGTGTGGTTGAACAATTTGTAGCACAAGCTGCGGTAGATCCAAATGTATTAGCTATAAAACAAACCTTGTATCGCGTTAGTGGAGAATCACCCATTATTGCGTCTCTTATAAAAGCAGCGGACAATGGTAAGCAAGTTACTGTTTTGATGGAAGTAAAGGCCCGTTTTGATGAAGAGCATAATATTACTATGGCTCGTAGATTAGAAAAGGCGGGTTGTCATGTTATTTATGGGTTAAAGGGGTTAAAAACCCATTCTAAGATTACAATGGTAGTTCGCCGTGAAGAAGATGGTATACGCCGTTATGTGCATTTAGCAACGGGGAATTATAATGGTAAAACGGCGCGTATATATACGGATTGTGGCATTTTTACATGCAATGATGAATATGGTGATGATGCATCTCGCTTCTTTAATTTGATTTCTGGTTATTCTGACCCACCGATTTGGAATAAGTTTATCGTAGCACCATTAAATTTGAGAGAGCGAATTATGGATCTTATAGACGAAGAAATTGAATGTGCTAAACGTGGTGAAGATGCATATATTATTGCAAAAATGAATTCCTTACTGGATAAAAAAGTCATTGCCAAATTATATGAGGCATCTGCTAATGGTGTACGTATTGATTTGATTGTACGGGGCATTTGTACTCTTAGACCTGGCATTGCAGGTGTTAGTGATAATATTACGGTACGTTCCATAGTAGGACGTTTCTTAGAGCATCATAGATTGTTCTATTTCCGAAGTGGGGGGAATGAAAAAATCTTTCTTTCTAGTGCGGACTGGATGCCTCGCAATTTAAATGAACGGGTTGAATTGATGATTCCTATTGAGGATAAACGTCATAAAGCACGAATTAAAGGTATTCTAGATTTATATCTAGTAGATACATTAAAAGCACATCTCATGAGAGCCGATGGTTCTTATTATAAAGTTTCTAATATAGAGGGGCCGTTATCTGCACAAGAAGAGTTAATGGAGGCCGCCAATACACAAGATAGTAGGGAGCAAATGACGGTTATAGAGCGATTTAAACCGATGTTTAAGATGAAAGAATAATGAAGTTCTAAAAGAGCATTATATTGATGTATAAATATAGATTGTAAATTCCCAATCTAAGTATATTTTAGCCATTTTATTTATTGTAATATGAAATGTAAATGAAAATTTAAAACTTTAATATATTTTATGGTAACAATAGAAAAACTCATAAATATTCATTAACAGAATAATATATACATAGTATACTATATATTGTAGTGACATCTGAGATACCTCTACAATTTTGCTTATATAGTATGTTATCGAAAAATATAGATATGTTCTTACACGGTGGACAAAATGTAAAAAAAACAAAAAAATAAAATAATAAAAACCATATATTATAATGGTTTATTGGCGATTGTTAACCTTGCGCGTTTGACAGGTTATATCTAACTGTAGTAGAATATGATTGTTACAGGAGGTATTTCGTAATGAGAATTCAAAAGACGCACAAGCGATATATATCGTCTGTGGTTGCTGGATTGATGGTAACAGCAATAACCTTAACTGGTTTTTCTTACAACGATAAAACTGTTACAGTCATGGCTGATGGTGCAGCTCATACTGTTAAAACACATTTAAATTCGAATGAAGGTATCGTGCGTAACGCAGGTATTAAATTAAATCCGAAAGATAAAGTAATTAGCGATTCTAATTCTGTACAAGAAGGGACAACACTTACAGTAGTAAGAGCATTCCCAGTATCTGTTACAGTAAATGGAAAAACTAGAACTGTTTATACTACACAAACTACAGCAGAGGACTTAGCAGAAGAATTAGGCTTTAAAGCTCCTAATTATACCACTGCAGCTAGTGGTGCTATTCAAGCTGGTAGTACTGTGGATATTGTACGTATTACAAGCCGTGCAGTGAATACTGTGGATCAAGAAATCCCAGTTCAAGTTATTCGTCAAAAAGATGACACAATGGCTCAAGGTGAAGAAGAAGTTGTTCAAGTTGGTCAACCGGGCACTGAACGCGTTCAGGTTGAGACATTATATAATAATGGCACCGCTATTAGAACGAATGAATTGTCTAAGTCTGTAATGACAAATATGGTACCTACAATTATTAAAGAAGGTACTCGTGAAGTAACGACATCCCGTAATGTATCTGGCCGTGCATCTCGTTCTATCGTTATGGAAGCATCTGCTTATTTAGCAGGTGATGGCGACGGTGCTGGTATTACTGCTACAGGTATTCCTGCAGTACGCGGTGTAGTTGCTGTTGACCCTGATGTGATTCCATTAGGTACGCGCTTATTTATTCCAGGCTATGGTGAGGCCGTAGCAGCTGATACAGGCGGTGCTATCGTAGGGAATCGTATTGACCTTGTTATGGACTCCTATGGTGAAGCCATGGACTTTGGTCGACGTGATGTAACAGTTTACGTACTCGATTAATTCATATTAATAATAAAAGGAGATATCCAAGTGATATCTCCTTTTTGTATAATTAACCTAATGAGAAAAGGACGATAGTTTCCAACGAGGAAATATATCGTCCTTTTATTGTATAGATATTAGTCAATATAAGGAATTAGGTATTCATACTTTGTTCCTAATAATTCATTTTTAGGTATAAATTTGAGCGCAGATCCATTGATACAATACCGTAATGATCCATTAGGTCCATCTTCAAAAACATGACCTAAGTGGGCATTACCGATTCGACTACGCACTTCAATACGCTGCATACCGTGTGAGTTATCTTTGTAATATCGAATAACATCCTTTGCTATTGGTTTTGTAAAACTTGGCCAACCACAATGTGATTCGAATTTACGCGATGATCCGAATAGTGGTTCACCCGTTGTAATATCTACATAGAGTCCTGATTTAAACTCATCAGTCAATTTATGACTAAATGGTGCATCTGTAGCAGCATTCTGAGTTACTTCAAACTCTTGCGGTGATAAAGTTTGCAAGTCTTTTTCGGTCGGTTTGTTATAGGCGCTATCGTCTATAAGCGGCTCTTGGGATAAGCCGAGAGGAATGTGACAATAACCATTAGGGTTTTTGTCTAAATAATCTTGATGATATTCTTCTGCTGAGTAATAATTTTCTAATGGCAAGACTTCGATGGCGAAGGGGTTGCTTTCAAAGGATTGAGCACGAGCTAATGTAGTCTCGATAATTGCTTTATCAGCACTATCTGTATAGTATATACCTGTCCGATACTGGATTCCTTCATCCCCGCCTTGTTTATTGATGCTAAATGGATCGATAGCACGCAAGAAATACTGAATTAAATGATCTAATGATAATATATCGGTATCATAGATTACTTTTAGTGCTTCTACATGGCCACTGTCATGACATACATCTTCATAACTTGGGTTTGTAGTAGGGCCGTTGGCATAGCCCACCTCAGTCGATACTATGCCAGGAATTTGGCGAATATAACCTTGTAATCCCCAGAAACAACCACCACCTAAGTATATTGTGCGTTCTTTCATCTAATCACCCCATACTTCGTGTGCTATTTCTTTAACTAATGCTAATTTGGCCCATTGTTCTTCTTCGGTTAATTGATTGCCGATTTCGCAGGATGCAAATCCGCATTGAGGGGATAGGCAAAGTCTTTCGAGAGGAATGTATTTCGTAGCTTCCTTAATGCGAGCCTTAATCACTTCTTTATCTTCTAGTTGTGGATGTTTTGTTGTAATGAGGCCTAATACGACCTTTTTATTAGATGATACTTCACGCAATGGTTCAAAGCCACCGGACCGTTCATCGTCGAATTCTAAGTAATATGCATCTACGTTTTCTTTGGCAAATAGAATTGGTGCCACTGGTTCATAGCCGCCACTAGCAGCCCAAGTAGAGTTGTAATTACCGCGACATACATGTGTTGTAAAAGCTAGATCCTGAGGACGACCTTCAAGAGCCAAGTTATTTACGCGTAAGTATTTTGCTGTTTCTCCTTCGATGGTTACACTTTTATCTTTTTGACGGCCAGTCCAATAGCCATGGTCGCAGCACATACCCCATGTACAATCATCAAATTGAATGTTGCGACAACCTGCATCATATAAATCTCTTATAACTTGACGATAGGCTGCTGCAATATCTTGGATTAACTCCTCTAAATCTGGGTAGAAGGAACGTGTTACAGTACCATTATCTTCTCGGAATAATTCTGCTAAGAATTGAGATGGGGCAGGGATGGTTTGACGAGCTATTGTATGTTCATCTTCGAATTGTTTTACGAATTTAAAATGTTCTACGAATGGGTGATTAGTACCTGTAATTTTACCTGTAAGTGCAAGAGAACCTGGTGCTGTTTCTTGGCCGTGGAATTTGTAGCCATGTTCAAGTTCAATTTCTTTTACACCATTGAATCCCCACATGAAATCCAAATGCCAATATGCGCGGCGGAACTCGCCATCTGTAATCACAGGTAGACCTGCTGCTTTTTGTTTTTTGATAAGGTCTGTAATAAGGCGATCTTCGACGGCTGTTAAATCTTCATGACTGATTTTGCCGTCTGTGAAAGCTTGACGTGCCTCTTTTAATTCTGCTGGGCGTAGGAATGAACCTACAATATCAAAATGAAATGGTGCTAAATTGTTAGACATAATAAGACCTCCTATAATAAACGGTATAACCGATAATTTCGATAGGTTTATTATAGCTAAGTCTAACTATATTTAAAAATATCTATATGTTAATGTTTGGTATAGATTAGAGTTATGGAGTCGTTCATATAATAGGGTATTAGTTATAAAGAAAAGTACACCCTTGTGTGGAGGGTGTACTAATATAGTTTGTTAGTCCTATTTTCGTAGAACAAAATATTTATTTTTCGGTGGGCAATTGAATATGTTTGCCATAATTGTTTACATATTGCTCTAAGGCATTAATATATCCTTGTCCTAAACGACTGCGCTGCATTTTATTGTTAGTAATGTAGCCGATATGCATGATGCCTTCTTCTGCTAGGGGCACGGAGATGATACTTTCACCATTGAACTCCTTATCGATAACACCGCTTGATACAGTATAACCATTGAGGCCGATTAATAGACTAAAGAGGGAGGCCCTATCGCGAACGCGTATATGTTTTGGACGCACAACAGTACTAAAAATTTCTTCGGAAAAATAGAACGAATTATGGTCGCCTTGTTCAAATGATACATAAGGATATGGTTCCAATTCATTCATAGAGACCACTTTTTTAGTAGCTAATGGATGTTGTTTGCCAATAAAAATATGAGGGCTAGCCGTGAATAGCTCTGTAAAGGTTAATTCATTGGTATGAATCAATTTTTCTAGAACAGGGCGATTAAAATCATTGTAATATAAAAGACCGATTTCGCTTTTCATATGTGCTACGTCATCAATGATTTCATAGGTTTGTGTTTCCCGTAACGAGAAATCATAAGAGTCTACATCGCTTTGATTGATAAGATCGATGAAAGCATTTACAGCAAAGGAGTAATGTTGTGTAGATACGGAAAATTGTTTTTTTCCGCCTTTATTACTCTTGTACTGTTCTTCTAGTAGTGTAGCCTGTTCTAATACTTGGCGCGCATACCCTAAAAAACGTTCACCCTCCTTAGATACGGTAATACCTTTATTGGTTCGATCAAAGATAGTAATGCCCATTTCCTTTTCTAATTCTTTTATGGCTTTCGTCAAGCTTGGCTGAGATACGAATAAACGTTTTGCAGCCTCGCTAATACTGCCAATATTGGCAATTGTCGTTACATATCGCAATTGTTGTAATGTCACAATTATCTCCTTATTTTACAGTTTTATATAATATTATACTAAACTATTACACCTATTTAAGCAATGCTATATATGTTACAATAATATAATAGATATAAGGAGGTCCTATGTTAAAAGAGGTTATTGTAGTAGAAGGAAAATCGGATATACAACGTATACACCAAGCTATTGACGCTGATTGTATTGCTACGGAAGGATTTACCTTGCGCAAGGGCGTTATTGAACAGATTCGCGTAGCCTATGAGAAGCGGGGCATTATTATTCTTACCGATCCAGATACGGCTGGTGAACGTATACGCCGCGTATTAACGAAGAAATTTCCTAATGCACAACATGCCTTTGTTCCTCGTGATGAGGCCTTTGCTAATGATGATATTGGCATTGAACAAGCTTCACCAGAATCTATAATAAAGGCTTTATCTGTACTTCATACGGAATCATTGGTATCCAGTGAGGAATTTACGATGGCAGATCTTGTACAACATGGCCTTTCTGGATTTTCTAATAGTGCTGATAAACGAGCTGTCGTTGGAGCTGCTTTGGGTATAGGATATGGAAATGGCAAACAGTTTTTATATCGACTCAATCATTATGGCATCAGTCGTGATGAATATGAACAAGCCGTTTCAAGATGTTAATATACTTTCAACAAACATAGTATTAAATTCGTAACAAAATTTAGAATAGGAGTATTCATGATTGAATCTATCATTGCGAGTCCAGAAGTAGTTCATTATATCTGTAAACGTTTTGATATTAAAATGAGCAAAAAGTTGGGCCAGAATTTTCTGATTAAGCGTGGCATTGTTGATGAAATTGTAAAGGCTGCAGATTTACAAGAAGGAGAACCTGTTTTAGAAATTGGTCCTGGTATTGGCACGCTTACACAAGGCTTAGCACAAAGTGGTGCTAATGTAACGGCTATTGAGCTCGATACGCGTTTATTAGAGGTTTTAGATACGACATTAGCTCAATATAGTAACGTGACTATTGTTCATGGGGATGTGTTGAAATTGGATGTGCCGTCCATTATGAATCATAAACCATTCAAGGTTGTTGCTAATTTGCCATATTACATTACAACGCCTATTATTATGTCTCTTTTAGAAAGTAGATTGCCTATAGAGCGCCTTGTTGTAATGGTACAAAAGGAAGTAGCTTTACGGATGGTGGCAAAACCAGGTACAAAGGACTATGGTGCATTATCGGTAGCTGTTCAGTATTATACTAAGTCTGATATCGTACTAGATGTTCCGCCAAAATCTTTCTTGCCAGCACCTGCCGTAACGAGTTCTGTCATTCGCTGTGTGTTGCGTGATAAACCTCCTGTGGATGTGGTTGATGAGAAATTATTCTTCCGCGTTGTGAAAGCCGGTTTTGCGCAACGACGTAAAACATTTGCTAATACAATGAAGACGACGGGGCTTTCTAAAGATCGAATTGAAGAGCTTTTAGCAAAAGCCAATATCGATGGTCAACGAAGAGGGGAGACATTTACCCTCCAAGAATTTGCCAATGTAGCCAATGCGTGGGCGGCCTTCATTAAATAATATAATTAAAAGGTCCTAAGGATTATCCTTAGGATTTTTTGGCATAAAAAAGGACCCGAATGGGTCCTTTAGTGTTAGTATAGAATGCCAGCCATTGTTGTAATAATAAAGGCATTAGCGAAGTCGATTAAGAATGCACCTACCAAGGATACAACGAGCCATGCACGAGGGGATGGGCCGTGTTTACTTGCTAAGGATAACATATTAACCAATGCGTTTGGCGTAGCACCTAAGCCGAAACCGATAGCACCTGCACCGAGCATAACGGAATCGTAGTTGCGACCAAATAGGAAGTAAATGATGTATGCAAATATACAGATAAGCGCCATTTGTGCAACTAAGATTGTAATAAGTGGTAATGCAAGGTCGATTAATTGTACAAGTTTCAAGCTGTTGATTGCCATTGTAACGAATAGGGACAATGCTACGTTAGATACAGCATCAAGGGCAGCATCGTTAATCTTGTAGGATTTTGTAAAGTCACCAAAGTTACGAATGATGGCTGCACAAATCATAGAGCCAATGTATGCAGGTAATGGAGTTAAGATAGATAAACCAGCACTTACGATGGTACCAATGCCAAGAGCAAGGCCTATCCACATACAAATCGTTAACAAATCTTGAGAGTTGAATTGCTTTCCGCCACTTTCAACGCGATCTTCGATGTAATCGATATTATCATCATCCATAGTTTCAGGGTTGTCATAAGGTGTTTTTACTTTATGCATTTTGATGATGCGTTCCCCTACTGGGGCACCTAAGATTGTACCTGCTACCATACCAAATGTAGCTGCTGCAACGGCTGCGGATGCAGTACCTGGAATACCAAGTAATTGTTCATAGTATGGACCGAAGGCACCTGCCGTGCCAAGACCACCAATCATGGATACGGAACCGGCCATGATACCGATAATTGGTTCAATACCCAATGCTTTTGCAATGGCAATACCTGCAGTATTTTGAACCACAATCCACACGGCACAAGCAAGGAAGAAGAAGATAATGAAAATACCGCCTTTTTTCAATACCTTTAAGGAAGCCATCAATCCGATGGTGGTAAAAAAGGCAAGCATTAAGAAGGTTTGCAAGGAACCTTCAAATTTAATATCCAAGATATGATAGTAAGAAAGAATTGCAGTTAAAAATGCAAATGGTAGAGCCCCTACAGCTGGTGCTGGCATACACATGCGTTGTAAAAACTTGGAATGTTTATTAATCCAAGTACCTATGAATAAGGTAATTACAGCGAGGCCCACAGTTTGAATCATGGACAGGTTTAGTGTCCATACATCGTTGACTAACTTTAGGTCAATCAGTGGCATAAAATCACTCCTTTTAATAAATAAAAATAATTTATTACATTGTATCATGAACAACCAATTAAATACTATAGAATTTATCATGTATACAAAATATGTATAGATTATATATTCTACGTCTTCCTTATAAATTCCTCTAATGAGAATAGAAAAATTTTTGATTGTATAAATGTGAGAATAAAATAGCGAAGGCTCGATAGTAAGGACCTTCGCCATTTATATAGTGAACTAAGATTTAATTAAATCTCATTATGTAGTTTTGGTGTTGTTAAGAAAGTAACATCAGGATTACGCTCTAGAACCCAACCCATTTGCCATTCGTTGGCGATGAGTACAACGGTGCGGTCACGGTTATCCTTTACGATCATTGCATTATCTAGACCTTTTAGTGTGGATGTATCTACGTCTCCGTCAATCCAACGAGCTACACTGTATGGCAATGTATGATTTAATAAATCGACACCGTATTCATTTTTTAGGCGGTATTCCAATACTTCAAATTGAAGCATACCGACAGCGCCAACTACGAAGGAGTCAAGAGCACCTGGTTGTTCAAAGATTTGAACAGCCCCTTCTTGGGCAAGTTGTGTCATGCCTTTTTGGAATTGTTTGCGTTTCATCGTATCTTTTGGAGATACACGAGCAAAGAATTCAGGCGGGAAGACAGGGAAGTCGCCAAATGTAACCTTGTGCTTTTGTGCACATAGTGTATCGCCTACACCCATTGTGCCGGCGTCGAAGACACCGATAATATCGCCAGGATACGCATCTTCTACAATGGTACGTTCTGTAGCCAAGAATTGTTGTGGTTGTGATAAGCGAATCGTCTTATTCGATTGGCGATGCAATACGGACATGCCCTTTTCAAATTTACCAGAGCAGATACGCATAAATACGATGCGGTCGTGGTGATTAGGGTCCATATTGGCTTGAATTTTAAATACTAATGCCGAGAAGTCTTCGCTTGTAGGTTGTACAACCTCTTCGATTGCTTGACGTGGCGCAGGGGATGGAGCGAGTTCTAAGAATTTTTCTAAGAATGGTTTTACCCCAAAATTTGTCATGGCGGAGCCGAAGAACATTGGTGTCAATTCGCCAGCGCGCACCTTATCAAAATTGAATGGGTCGCCTGCAACGTCTAATAATTCGATATCATCAAGCAATGCTTGATATACATCGTCACCTAATAATTCTTTCATGCGAGGGTCAGTTAATGCACCTTTTTCAGAGGCTAACTTTTCTTGACCATGTGTTTCATCCTTAGCAAAGAGCTCGATCGTTTCATGTTCTCTATCGTATACGCCCTTGTATTCACCGTTGATACCGATAGGCCAGTTCATAGGGCATGTACGGATGCCGAGAACGTTTTCGATTTCTTCCATCAAATCGAATGGATTACGACCAAAATGGTCAATTTTATTTACGAATGTAAAAATCGGAATACCCCGTTCTTTAGAAACGGCAAATAGTTTTTTAGTTTGTGCTTCCACGCCTTTTGCTACGTCGATAAGCATGACTGCGCTATCGGCAGCCATTAATGTACGATAGGTATCTTCGGAGAAGTCCTGGTGACCAGGTGTATCGAGGATGTTTACGCGACATTCATCGTAGTCGAATTGTAATACGGAACTCGTTACAGAGATACCACGTTGCTTTTCGATTTCCATCCAGTCAGATACAGCGTGTTTTGCCGTTTTACGAGATTTAACGGATCCCGCTAAGTGAATGGCACCACCGTATAAAAGTAATTTTTCTGTTAGTGTCGTTTTACCCGCATCCGGGTGAGATATGATAGCAAACGTACGACGACGTTGTACTTCTTCTAAAAATGTCATAATTCACCTCTGTTGTTTCGCTTGTGAAAGTTTAATTGTATTGTACAATTTTCACATCATTCATATCTTTAAAATTATACATGATTTTGGTAGTTATGACCACTAAATTGTAGTATAATGAGATTTCAAAGAGCGACTAAGGGGATTGTCGCCATATGTACGTTAAGGAGGGGACCATGCGGTTATTTATTGCAGAAAAGCCATCTATGGCTCGAGAAATCAGTAAATGTTTGCCGGTAAATAAGAATATACAAAAACGCAATGGTTATTTTATCCAAGGTGATGATGTTGTTACATGGGTTGTAGGGCATGTATTACATCAAGCCGAGCCTGGTGACTATGACGATAAATATGTTCGTTGGCGTCCTCAAGACTTACCAATTGTACCTACTGAGTGGAAATTACTCATAACCGATAGCAGTCGTCAACAGTTTGAAACTGTAAAAGAGCTGATTGGAAAGGCCGATATCATTGTCAACGCAGGTGACCCGGATAGAGAAGGTCAGTTGTTAGTCGATGAGGTTTTGTATTTTGTAGGCAATACAAAACCGGTGCAACGGATTTTACTAAATGCTTTGGATGAGAAATCTGTAAAATCCGCATTAGGTGATTTGCGTGATAATCAGGACTTTCACAATTTATATCAATCTGCATTAGCTAGAGCACGTGCCGATTGGCTGATTGGGATGAATTTATCGCGGGCCTATACATTATCTGAAAGGTATAAAGGTAATAAGGTAACATTGCCTATAGGCCGTGTAAAAACACCAACATTAGCACTCGTGGTACGTCGTGAAAGAGAATTAGCCGATTTTAAACCGGTTGATTATTTTACCGTTAAAATTTTATATACCCATGAGAATGGTACCTTTTGGGCAACGTGGCAACCAAAGGACGAACAGAAAGGGTTAGATCCAGATGGTCGTCTCATTAATAAGGATGTTGCTGAAAGTTTGGTCCAACGCTTGTCGGCAAGTCCTAGCGGCATTGTAAAGTCCGTTACAAAGTCTAAGAAAAAGGACCCTCAACGATTGCCATTATCATTGTCCTCTCTACAAGTCTTAGCAGGGAAGGCATACTCTTATGACCCTCAAACTGTACTTGATACGGCACAGAAATTATACGAGAAAAAATTGACCACCTATCCTCGTTCTGATTGTGAATACTTGCCACCTAATCAATATGGTGACCGCATGGCTATTCTCAGCAATTTAGCGCAATCGGGGGATGAAAAACTTTCACAATGGGCACAAAATGCGGATAGAAATATTAAAAGTCGTGCATGGAATGAAAAAAAGATTACTGCCCATCATGCGATCATTCCAACTACAGTTACTTGTAATGTAAACAGTCTAACTCAAGCAGAACGTAATATTTACTTTCTCATCAGTCAGGCCTATATTGCTCAATTTTATGGAGAACATGTATATGAGCAAACAAGGATTGTAGTTGGTCAATGCGAGGAAGAATTCGTTGCCAATGGTCGCGTTGTTATTGAAGAAGGCTGGAAGTCCTTATATAAGCGTCAAAAGTCTAAGACTAACGCAGATGGTGATGAACCGGACTTAACCGATGAACGAGGGGCTGAAGCGGGACCTAAAAAGGATGCTATCGAAGAAGCGGATCATTTACCAGCTGTTAAAAAGAATGATGATGTGGAATATACTGATTCATCTGTAGAGGCAAAACAGACAAAACCACCATCCAGATTTACGCCGTCCACATTATTGCAGGCGATGAAGGAAATTCATAAGTTTGTAAAAAATGAAGAACTCAAGAAACAATTGAAGGCCGTATCCGGTATCGGAACGGAAGCGACGCGGGCAAATATTATTGATGAATTAATCAGTCGTGGGTTTATGAAGACGTCGGGCAAGAAGCAGGTGTTATCTCCTACCGATACGGGATATCTCTTGGTAGATGCATTGCCTGATGAATTATTATATCCTGATGAAACCGCAGTCTGGGAAGAACGACTTGCTCTGATGAGTGAAGGTGAGGATACACTGGAATCGTTCTTGAAAGATCAAATTCAATTCTTGCAACACTTGATCGATAAACTTGGCTTTGATAAACAGGTATGTCGCGACCAAATGATGCCAAATGTGGTCCGTACCATTTCGAATCAGAATTCAAAACGACCAATGGATGCCAATCAAGTCAACCGAAAGGATTTACCTGAATGTCCATCCTGTAAAAAGGGGCGTTTACAACAACGTAACGGTAAGTTTGGCGCCTTTTTAGGTTGTACTAATTATCCGTCTTGTCGATATACTCAACCTGTTGGCGGTGAACAAAACGTAAGTGCAAATCTAGAGGTTCCGGAAGAGTCAAAGCAATATATATGCCCTCGATGCAAAAAGGGATATTTTGTAAAGCAACGGATGAGAGGTCGTACTACATGGGTTTGTAGTAATCGTTTAGCTTGCAAGACGCAGTGCATGGATGTAGAGGGTGTACCGAGTATCTATGCAAATCAAAATAAATAATGGCACATAAAAAATGCGTGTAGCTTATAATATGCTACACGCATTTTTGTGTTATCATCGATTGCCACGTCGACCTGTTTGTGATGTAGAGGCACGGCGTTGTCGAGTATTGGAACCCTTATGGCCTCGAGCCTTATGGGCTTTTGCTTTTGTAGATTGATAGGAACTTGTGATTTTAGGTTTTGATGTTGCTTTTTTGCGTTTTGGCGCAGTACTGGCATTACCTTTAGTTTTGATTTGCCCATCTTTTGTGTATTTTGTTAAGGTTGCTTGAATCGCACGTTCTATGCGTCGTAACCAAGATTCATCGGCTGGCGTAGCAAATGTAACGGCTATACCAGAATTACCTGCACGACCTGTACGACCGATACGATGGATGTAGTAATCTACATCATGAGGTACATCATAGTTGTATACATGAGTGATGCCCTCAATATCGATGCCGCGCGCTGCAATATCGGTAGCCACCAAAATTTGTGTTTTTGCCTTGGCAAAGTCTCGAAGTATTTGTGTGCGTCGGCCCTGTGTTAGGTCGCCGTGCATTTCAGCAATGTTGAGACCTGCAGCTGTCAACTCATAGGATAGTCGAATGGCGCCTTCTCGCTTGTTACAGAACACGATTGCCAAATATGGATTATCGTCTTGGATCATCTTGATGAGGCGAGGTGTTTTATCCTCTGAATTCATCATGTATACGCGTTGGTCAATTGAGTCTAGTGTAATGTGTTTGCCCTCCGCTGTTACAGATACCGGTTTTGTCATATATGCTTTTGCTAGGTTGCGTATCTTGTCCGGAATTGTAGCAGAGAAGAGTAACAATTGTCGATTCGCATCTGTTTGACCGATTAGGTTTTCTATGTCTGGTAAAAATCCCATGTGAAGCATTTGATCCGCTTCATCTAATACTACGCGACGGATTGAATCGAGATGGAGTGAGCCGCGCTTAGCGTGGTCCAATAAGCGACCTGGTGTACCTAGGATAACGTGAGGACGTCTACCAAGTTGTTGTAATTGGGATTCAATTGTTTTACCACCGATGAGCGGAAGAATATCGACATCCAACACAGCGCCTAGCACCTTTGCTTCGTCGGAAATTTGTTTAATGAGTTCCCGTGTTGGTGCGATAATCAGTACTTGTTCTTGGTGTACATCTGTGTGAACGCGTTGCAAAATCGGCAATAGGAAGGCTAGTGTTTTTCCTGTTCCTGTTTGTGCCTTTGCAATAATATCATTGCCTTTGAAGACGATAGGAATCGATTGTTCTTGAATCGGCGTTGGTTCCTTGATGCCTTGTTTTTGTAAGGTGCTAATAAGTTCGTCGCAAACGCCTAAGGATTTAAAAGATTTCATGTGTCGTCCTTTCTTTAATACATATTATATTAATTATACCCAATCTATTAGAGTGGAGCAAATTTATATCATTATGGAATATTCTGGTGGAGATAATGAGTGTTGAATAATATCTAATTAAATGAATAAAATTCAAAAATGAGAATTTGATGGGCGAAATTGAGATTAGAAGTTTTAATAATGACAAGCAATTTTTGAAACATAAGTATGAAAATGAGAATGAATATATAATAAATTGATAACAAGATAACCTTAATTATCATTTTCAGTAATGAGAAATCTTATTGTGTATATAATATTAAAATGGATAGACCCTTATTTTATAAGTACGTTTGGTATGATTTTAAAATAGGTATAATCATATTTAATAATAAGTATAAATATTTTGAATAACAAAATGATAATTATTGTTGAAATTATGAACTCTCATGATATAATAATTTAAGATATTAATACGCATTATTATTTGGTGTGTTTAATATGAGGTTGTTAGGTACAATAATTAGGAGGTGTCGTATGGCTATCAAAAA
>CAJMLW010000017.1 GCA_905214495.1 uncultured bacterium
CAGGATTATTGTTCATGAGGGTGTACAATAAATGGCATTTTACTATAAAACAAGCATTAAAAGAGTTGAACTTAACACATCCTCAGTTTGTTGTTTTAGCATCTCTTGCATATCTATCACAACATGATAACGAAGTTACACAAGTTATGATTTCAAAACTTTCAGGAATAGATGTTATGACGGTATCTCAAATATTGAGTTTATTGGAAAAACGTGGTTTTGTAGAGCGAAAAGAACACTCTAGAGATACACGTGCGAAAGCGGTTCTTTTGAATGAAGAGGGGAGTGCAATATTACAAAAGGCAGTCCCATTAGTCGAAGAAATTGATGAAATCTTTTTCGGAAAGCTGAAGAGTGATGAAGCTCAATTTAAACATCTTCTTGGCAGATTACATGAAGCGTAAGGTGTATTAATTCATCAATTCTTGTGGAGGTTGAAATGAGACGTCAAGATCGTATGGTTGCAAATATAGATGAAATTAAAGATATTTTAAACAGCACGCGTATTATTCACCTAGGCATGATGGATGGTGATTACCCTTATGTAGTACCTTTACATTTCGGTTATGAAATTGTAGATGATATACTCTACATATATGTACATGGCTATCATGAGGGGAAGAAGTTTAATTTGATTAAAGTGAACCCCCATGTATTTATCGAAATTGACGGTAATGATGAGGCCCTTGTATCAGGTGGAGATATTCCTTGTAAATATAGTTCAGTCTATTCCAGTGTAATGGGACGAGGAGAGGCTGTTTATTTAGCGAATATTGATGAAAAAGCTCATGGTTTGCAGATGTTGATGAAGCAGCAGACTGGTCGAGAATTTACCTTTACTGATGCCATGGTAAACTCTGTGGGCGTAGTTCAAATTAAAGTTGTAGACTATACCGCAAAGAGACGAAGACAGATTGAACAAGATATTATTATGCCTCCATTAAATAAATAATGGCAAAACATCCTATTGAACTCTATTGTAATATAGCGTTTAGTAGGATGCTTTATTATGTATAACTAGTAAGAATTAAAGCAGTTATTGGCTCATAACTATACTTTCATAATAGGAAAGATAAAAGTTTTATGAAGTAGCTAGGGCAACAGAATCGGGGGGCATGTTTTTGATATAAATAAGAAAATATATCATTATATGTGTAAAGTATATATCAAGTCTTTATAAAAGGAGAGATCATGAGGAAGCTTCTATATAAGTCCGTTTTAGCTGCTATGGCTGTAGGCTTATTGTCTGCGGGATATGTTTCAGCTGATGTTGTTAATGATTCTATATCTACTGATAATATTGGTGTTTCAGCTACCGTTACAAATGATATGCCTAGAGTTCATCCTGATTCAGCAATTAAAGCATTGCCAAGAAAGACCTTATTAGAGTGGCCTATGAAAACACAAGAAGGAGCTCGTAATTGGAAAGGAATAGTAGAAGCTGCACAGCAATTGCCGTATGAGGTCGAGGCGCCTAGTTATATACCTTATGGTTATCAGCTCTATACAGCACGTCAAGATCGAAATGATATATTAGAGGTTGTATACTACAAAAAAGGTGCGACTATCTATCGGGATGGGAAAAAATATATAGACAGTATTATGGCCTATAGAATGGGATATTCCTTGGATACTGTAAGAGATACACCATATGTCCCATCTGAGTACGGCGATTTTGAATGGTCTAAATCAGGTGATTCTGGTGAGGTTTATTATACAGGTAATCCTGAAACGCATATGGTTCGCAGCATTACGTGGGTGAAGGATGGTATGGCTTACTTCCTATTTTTCTTAGAACGGGTGAAAGAGGCTGATGCGGAATTCTATAAGGAGCATGTGGTACCGTTGAAAAGTATTGATATCTTTCGTTATGAACTAGTTGGTAATTATCCGATTAAAACTATTGAAGAAATAAAACAGGAACATGTAGTGCCTATGAAAGCAAAGACTGGCGTGTTTTATTAAGATTACGTAGTACTGTTGAAAGTCAGTGATCCGAGTTAAAAAATGTAATAGATAAGTGATTACCTCGGTAATATATTTATGAAATATCTAAATTTAGAGAGAGATGAAATTATGAGATTGAAAGCAACAAAATCATTATTAGCCATGGGAATACTCGCTGCTGTGGTAAGTAGCTTTGGAGTACAACCAGTTAGTGCGTTATCCCCTTTAGTGGATGAAAATGGAAATACTGTTACCATCGATACAGTGGAAAAGAATAAAGAGCTAATGAATCGCTATCGATGGTATGATCAAGTTGATAATGGTGATATAGTACAGCTTAATATTGACGCAAGTACAAAGTATTTTGGATATGATTTACAAATTCCATCTTATATGCCTGAAGACTATGTAGTACGCAATGTAAAGTCAAGGGATCATGACGTATTAGAAATCGTATATACAGAAACTGGAGCTCCTGGAATGTTTGGGACTAAACTTACCTTCTCTAATACAGATATTGTATATCGTATGGGTTGGGCTATCGATACCGTAGTAAAGCCTATATTGGAAAAGACAAAATACAATGCTGATGATGCGGTTAGCTTTACTACCCCTAATGAAATCCTTGTACATACGTTAGGCTCTAGCAACGATTCTGTTCAAATTGCTTATTGGGAAAAAGATAACAAAGTTTATATGCTCTACTTTGCTTCTCCAAGAAACCAAAACTATGTAAGCAAAATTGTAGATTCAGTAGGGCCATTAAAAGAAATCGATTCAAGTCGTACAGACTTAATCGGTGTAAAAACAATTCGTTAATTTTAAACCCTAATAAGACTCTATAGCACGATTCGGTAATGCCATACGACGTTAGCATTTAGTAAAAGAGTACATAATAAAAAGAACCTATCTCCTAGATACTAGATATTAGAGTAATATCTTTGGAGATAGGTTCTTTTAGTGGATGTAATTTACATATATTTTGTTCTTACGTATTAGTGATTTTATAGCTATCAATATAAAGCAGCTTTCACTAATAGCATAATTATGGGCATACGTTAATTAGAAGAATACGTAGCGTATGATAACGAGTAGTGCTAATACGTACATAATCCAGTTAACTTCCTTTGCACGGCCCGCAATGATTTTGAGTAGAGGGTATGCAATAAGACCTGCAGAGATACCGTTAGCGATGCTGTATGTGAATGGCATTAATACGATAACGAGAAATGCAGGGAAGCCTTCTGTCCAATCATCAAAGTCGATATTGCGAATGGCACCTAACATGAGGGCACCAACGATGATAAGAACAGGAGATGTGGCTGCATTTGGTACCAAGGATACCAATGGAGCCAAGAATAAGCAGATTAGGAATAATACGCCTGTTGTAACAGCTGTTAAGCCTGTACGGCCACCAGCGCCAACACCTGCTGCACTTTCAACAAAGGCAGTAATCGTAGATGTACCGAGCAACGCACCAGCACTAACGCCGATAGCATCGACAGTCATCGCCTTACCAAGACCTGGGAATTTACCAGATTTAGGATCTGCAATTTTCGCCTCTGTAGCAGTACCGATTAAAGTACCCATAGAGTCGAACAATTCTACGAAGGTGAAGGAGAAGATAATCGTAATCAAGCCCATGTGGAGCGCACTAGGAATATCTAATTGAAGAAATGCGGCTTTTGAGAAGTCAGGCACTGCCAATACTGTGAAGTTCTCAGGCATTGTAGATAGTCCCGTTACATAGGACACAATTGTTGTTACCAACACACCAATCAAGAGTGAACCTTGAATCTTACGAGCCATCAATAGAGCGGTAAAGATGAGGCTGAATAGGGCTAACAATGTTTCGCCACTGTGCAAGTTACCTAGTGTTAACAATGCTTCAGATGCTGGAGGTACTAGATTGCCATGTGTTTGTACAACTTGGCCTAAGGTGTTAGGAGATAAACTGATGGAAATCGCCATCAAACCGGATAGTTTTAAACCAATAATGGAGATAAATAGCCCAATACCAACGGTAATAGCGACTTTCATAGAAGCCGGTATACCTACAACAATCATTTGTCGTATCGATGTCAGCGTTAAGACGAGGAATACGAGGCCAGAAATGAATACCGCACCTAGTGCCGTTTGCCATGATACGCCCATACCGAGAACTACGGTAAAGGAATAAAAGGCTAAGAGGCCAACCCCTGGAGCCAGTGCGATTGGATAGTTAACAAATAAACCCATAGCAATCGTTACGAGGCCACCACCTAAAGCTGTAGCGATAAGGACGGCATCCTTGTCCATGCCAGCAAGACTCAAGATGTTTGGCGCCAAAAATAGGATGTACGCCATCGTGATAAACGTGGTAATACCCGCTAAAATCTCGGTTTTAACGGAGGTACCTCGTTCATTGAGTTTAAATAGTTTATCTAACATTAGATAAATCCTCCCTGTATGAAATTATAAATCATATCAAATAAAAATATTTCGATATACCTATAGTGTATCATATTTCCCACCATTTTTTGTATGAATTTATGTTATACTATACATATATTGTGAATGACTTAGAGGTTAACTTATGAAAATATCTACAAAAGGGCGGTATGCCTTGCGAATCCTTGCGGATATTGCAGAACACGGAACGGAGAAAAATGTACCAATCCGTGAAATCGCAGAACGCCAAGGGTTTTCAGATAAATACTTAGAAGGAATTGTATCTCGTTTATCCGCTGCGGGTCTCGTAAAAAGTGGGCGTGGTAAATACGGTGGATATCGATTGGTTAAAGATCCTGCTGAATATAATGTATATGAAATCTTATATGCTGCAGAGGACTCCATTGCTCTCGTATCCTGTTTAGAGGATGACGTAGAGCCGTGTCCTATGTTTAATGATTGTTTGACTGCTCCACTATGGCAGTATTTACAAGATGAGTTCCGCCATGTTATGGAGCGCGTTTCATTGCAAGATGTAATGGACCACAAGTTTCCAGCGGAATAATTGAGAGAGTCGCGTTTTATATGCGACTCTTCTTTATATAATTTTGTAAAAGTATATGTTTATACACTTTTATATGTGGAAAGAAGGCGAAAGATGAGTACAATCGCAGATGATACTCGCGGTGGCATGAGAAATGTATGGATTATTACGGCTGCCATGACTGTATTAGCTATATGTTACACCATGATTATTCCTTTTTTGCCTATATATCTCTTGGAATTAGGTGTCCCGAAAACCGATGTAGCTCTTTGGTCGGGGCTTGTCTTTGGGATTACATTCCTCATTGCGGGCATTATGGCTCCGATTTGGGGGAAAATCGCTGATAATAAAGGAAAAAAACGGATGGCCTTGCGCGCTGGCTTTGGCATTGCTGTCTGTTATGTATTAATTGGTTTAGTTACAGACCAATATCAATTACTCATGGGGCGTGCGCTCGTTGGATTTGCCAATGGATTCTATCCCGCGGCAATGACTATGGTATCCCTCAGTGTCGATGAGAAACAGGTTGGTCGAGCTCTAGGTATCTTCCAGACGGGGCTTATCTTGGGGAATGTCATTGGTCCATTTTTAGGTGGTGCTGTTGAAAGTGTAGTAGGGATGCGTCCTGTATTCTATGTATCTGGTGTTGCTGTACTTATTGCGACATTGGCTGTATTGTTCTTTGTAAAAGAACCAAAATTACATGCTTCAGGTACTGATGGAAAAGAACAGCTGGATCAACCTACTAAATCTACATCTTTACGTGAAGACTTTAAGGCCGTTCAAAAACAACCTGTACTAGTACGATTGCTTGGGATTTTTTTCTTCATGCAATGTGTTATCATGATGCTACAGCCTATCTTGGCTCTTTATGTGGGTGATATGCAAGGCACCATGGAAGGGGCCGCCATTATTTCAGGTACTATCCTAAGTATCGGCGGTTTAGCAGGCTCCTTAACGACTAATCTATGGGTTCGCCTTGGTGAACGTCGTGGTTATTTTAAGACCATTTCCTACTGTATGATGGGTAGTGGTATCGTTCTATTGCTGCAAAGCTTACCAGTGGGTATATGGTGGTTTGGTGTTTTACAGGTTCTAATTGGTTCATGTATTGTAGGGATTAACCCATCCTTGAGTGCAGCAGTAACCCTTAATACAGATCCAAGCTTTAGAGGTCGTATGTTTGGTATGACGACGACAGCTCAACAATTTGGTTCTATGGTAGGTCCTGTATTTGCTAGTATTGTATCGACCTATGTGGGCATATCCTACGTATTCAGTATTACTGGATTGTTATTGTTATATATGGGCTTTCAGTCAAGAAAATTATCTAAAAAACATGAATAGCACTATGATGAGTCATAGATAGTATTAAGGAAATCATTTGTTTCGTATGAGATGCAAAGGAGTTGTTATGGTTCGTATCGGTCAAACTGTACTTGGAGAAAAGAGTACAAAGATATGCGTGCCTATTGTGGGCACAACGGTAAAAGAAATTCTAGATGCTACTGCGGTGGCATGCAATACACCTTGTGATGTGGTGGAGCTACGCATTGACTATTACGAACGAGCTCATTCCATTGATGCTATTATTGAACTATTGATGCTCATGAAACCTCAATTAAAAGGTCGTGGGCTGCTGTTTACGTGGCGCACGAAGGGTGAGGGAGGCGAGAAATCTATCTCCTCACAAGATTACTTTACAATGTTAGAACGCCTTATCCCCACGGTCTTGATAGATGCTATTGATATTGAGTTATTCTTTGATCAAGATAGAATGGTCAAAACCATAGAATTCGCCAAGGTTCATGGTGTAACAATCGTCATGAGCAATCATGATTTTAATGGTACACCAAGTAGAGATGTTATTGTAAATCGACTCATTCAAATGAAAGGATTTTTAGCGGATGTGCCAAAGATAGCCGTTATGCCTCATACAACAGGTGATGTATTAACACTTCTTGAAGCAACGGCTGAAGTTAAAGCCTTGTATCCATCTGACCCAATCATTACGATGGCTATGGGTCCACTAGGTGCTGTTACACGCGCTGCAGGAGCTCTATTTGGCAATGCTATGACCTTTGCTTCAGCGGGCAAAGCATCGGCACCAGGTCAAATCGATGTACATGAACTAAAACGTATCTTAGATACTCTTGATGTAGATGGTGTATTTGATGAACAGCAACATAAATGCGTAAAAGTACATTAAAAAAAGTCGGCGAGAGCCGACTTTTTTATATAGTTTATAATAAGTTTGCTTCGAAATCTTCTAGGATAGCAGACACTGTTTCTGGTGCATTGCGATTATGTTCTACGATGCATTGCGCAAAGCTTTCATACATTGGTGTACGAGTTGCTTCCAGTTCGCGTAAGCGTTCTATGCTGCCACTAGAAAGGACACGACCAGAGGTAGAAAGGTTTTCTACGGGTTGTGTTAATTGGTAAATGCGACCATTTTGGCGTAGGTGTGCGTAGTTTTTAGGTACTGTTACGCAGCCGCCACCAGTGGAGATGACGAGGCCTGTTTGTGTGCCGAGTTTTGCAATCATTTCAGCTTCTTTTTCACGGAAGGCCGGTTCCCCTTGTTCCGTAATATAGGTAGAAATATCTCCAATTTCTTTTTCTAGTTCTTGATCTACATCTACGCAAGTGCGGCCCATTTCTTCTCCAAGGGCTTTACCAACCGTTGTTTTACCTACGCCAGGCATACCGATGAGGATAATATTTTCCTTTTCACGACGCATATCGCGTAAGATTTGCTCGATTTCCTTTGTACCAAAGCTTTCACCTTGGAAATGATTAGCCGCCTCAACGCCTTGAGCAACGAGGAATGGCAAGCCATCACAATGAGGAATTTCCATCATTTCTGCTTGTAAAAGCAAAATCGTACGGCGTGGATTATAGATGAGGTCTACAACGCCTTCTAATTTGGAGAATTGTGTAATATCGATAAGGTTAGCTGGATTATGAGGATACATACCGATAGGTGTGCAGTTAATAATAATCTGCGCTGTTTCGTAGTAATTAGGTGCATCGTTGTAGAATGGAGCTGTTTTACGAGATAGATGAGTGATACTCTTAGCGTTTAAATCTTCAAGTGCAACATGAACCGTTGCGGAAGATGCACCATCACCAAGGATGAGACATTCCTTATCAGCGACATCGATACCTGCATGTTGTAAGGTAAATACGAAACCATCGTAGTCTGTATTATAGCCATGCCATTTACCATCCTTGCGAACCATCGTGTTCACACAGCCAATGCGTTCGGCGCGAGGATCTACAACCTCGCAAGCTTCAAGGGCATTTACCTTGTAAGGAATAGTAATGTTGATACCTTGTAGTTCAGGATCAGCGAAGAACTCTTGTAGTTGGCTTGGTTCTCGTTCAAATAATTCATAATTTGTATTCCCTAATGCACTGTGAATGCGAGGGGAAAAGCTATGGCCCAACGTACGGCCAAGTAAACCAAATTTCATAGGACCTCCTAGGTCAATTATTTATTAATTTTCAGGGTAATTACCAAGTAAGCGGAACTTATCTTGTGATGTATGAAGCTCTGCTAGAACGGATAATACCTTAGGATCTGCTAGGGATGCCTCTAAGTCGAGGTAGAACAAGAACTCAAAGTTATGGCCTACAATCGGACGAGACTCGAGCTTGGTAAGATTTACGCCGATGTTTGCAAACTTGGTAAGTAATGTACCAAGGCCACCTGGAGCATGGCTTGCTGTAGTTACCACGGAGATTTTATTAGCCCCTGGGTATACATGGAAGTCCTTGCTGATGCAGATAAAGCGCGTATAGTTATTATCGCTATTTTGGATATTGCGCATCAAAGGAGACAAGTTATACAAGTCTGCACATTGAGGTGCTGCAATAGCGGCTACACCTGGATCGTCACTGGCTGCTACGAGTTGTGCCGCACGAGCCGTGTTATCGAAGGAACGCAACTCTACGCCTTCTAATTTTTCTAAGAAGTGGCTGCATTGGCCCAATGCTTGGGGATGAGAGATGATGGTATGAATATCTTCTAATTTAGTTCCTTTTTTCACGAGTAAATCGTGAGAAATCCAAAGGCGCGTACCGCGCACGATATAGCATTTACGTTCTTCTAGAAGGTCATACACTTCTTTTACAGAACCATTAGAGCTATTTTCGATAGGTAATACGCCGAATTGACATTCTCCAGACTCTACAGCGTCGAATACAGCACGGAAGCCTGTTACATAGTGAATTTGGCTGAGGGGCAATAATTTATCGCATGCCACTTGCGCATTGCTGCCGAACACGCCAGCACAAGCTACGCTGCCTCGTTGCGGAGGCAAGGTAGGGGATTGCTCAATGGCTTTTTTCATTTTTACTGTGAACTCATTATCTTGGAATAATTGTTCGGACTGATAGGTACGGCTCAAGCTAAATAATGCTTCGAAGAAACGGCGCGCATATAGATCGAGGTCCGGGCCTGCATCTCGAGTTACTTTGTCGAGGATATCTCGTTCCCGTTTGGCATCGTAAATAGCCTTGTTCATTTCTTTTTTCGCCGCCGCAACGTCCTTAGAGAGTTCCATGCGCTCTTTGAAGAGGGCGAGCATTTGGTCGTTTATATCGTTAATTTTAACGCGTACTTCATCTAAGTTCATGGTCAATATCTCCTAAGAAATCAAGAATAACAAGGGCCGTAACAGCTTCGATTACAGGTACTGCACGAAGCGCTACGCATGGGTCGTGACGACCTTGGATTGTGAGCAATGTGTCCTCTTTTCGGGAAAGTGACACAGAATGTTGTTCTTTATAAATGGATGGTGTTGGCTTGATGCCTACTTGCATAACGAGGGGCAAGCCGTTAGTTATACCACCTTGAATACCACCGCTATTATTAGTTGTGGTTGTAATCTTGTCGCCGTCCATGGTGAAAGCATCATTCACTTCGGAACCAAGTTGTGCACACATATCAAAGCCACCGCCAAAGGATACGCCTTTAATGGCGGGCACCCCAAAGATTACGCGAGCTAAGCGGTTTTCAATACCGTCAAAGTTTGGGTTGCCAAGGCCAATTGGTAGCCCTGTAGTAACAACTTCAACTATACCACCTGTAGAGTCCCCATCTTTTTTGAGGTTCATAACAAGATTTTCTACTTCGGTGCGCTTTTCTGAATCAACCATAGCAATTGGCTCTGTAGCGATGTTAGCTAATGCTTTCATATCTGGGTGAACCATGTTGATAGGAGCATCTTGAATCGTTCCCACTTGTTTTAAATGGCCGTGAATTTCGATGCCTTTTTCCCGTAATAGTTGGATAGCAATACCACCAGCTACGCAGAGTGGAGCTGTTAGACGAGCGGAGAAGTGGCCGCCGCCTCGCATATCTACCTTGTCACCGTAGCGCATACGAGCCGTAAAGTCCGCATGAGATGGGCGAGGAATATCGCGAAGGTTATTGTAATCTCTAGAGTGCTGTGATGTATTGCGAATCATAAATGCCAATGGAGAGCCACTGAGCATGCCGTCCACTATACCTGCTAAAAATTCAGGCACATCGGCTTCCTTACGTTGTGTTGTTAATTGATTTTGTCCTGGCGCACGACGATTTAAGAACGCTTGTAATTCATTGGTGTCGATTGTGTGACCACATGGTAGACCTTCTACGATGCCTCCAATAGCATATCCATGAGAGGCGCCAAAGGTAGATACTTGTATAGTTTTACCGAAATTAGATGCCATGAGCATCACCTCCTAATAAGTTCCAGTCCTCGAAGAAATCTGGATAGGATTTTGTGATAGCTTCGCTATCTTTTAGCGTAACGGGGCTTTCACTGATGAGGGCCATCAATGTACCGGCCATGACGAGGCGATGGTCATTTACGCAATCACCTTGTCCACCTTTAAGTATACCATTACCGATGATATATAGGTCATCACCATCTTCGTGAACTGTACCGCCCAAGTCTCTTACGAGATTGGCAACGGCTACGAGACGATCAGATTCTTTCAAACGTAGGCGAGCACCTTTAACAAAGGAGCTTTCACCAGAAATAGAGCAGGCGAGGGCTGCTATAACAGGTAACATATCAGGCATTTGCTCGAGGTTTGCATGAATAGGTTTAGAGGCGCGACCTGTGACAGTTACATTCATACCATCCCAAACAACATCACAACCGACATCAATCATAACTTGCATGATGCGGCGGTCCGCTTGTACAGAATTTTTGTTCATACCAGTAATCGTAATTGGTTTTCCAGTCATACCGGCTGCAATCATCCAGATTGCTGCGTTAGACCAGTCACCTTCAATTTGGTAATTATCGCGACCTATGAAGGATGCACCAAATGGAACTGTGAAAGCTTCATTGATGTTTGTGTCAGGTAAGGTATGCTCTACCTCCACGCCAAAATCACGCATGGTTTCCGTCGTTAATGTCACATAATCACTAGATTGTAGTGGGGTAGTAGACGTGATGGTAGATAAGCCGATTGGAGGAGCTGCCAACAATAATCCGGAGAAGAATTGGCTGCTCACATCACCGACCATGGAGAAATTACCGCCTTGAAGACGACCTGTCATAGTGAATGGTGGTTTATCTTGAGAGAATATTACGCCATGAGCTTTCATTTCGCTGAGCATAGGTTCTAGCGGGCGGTCTGGTAAGCGACCTTTTGCATCTACATCTACATTGTTACAAATGGACGCTGCTACAGGCAATAAAAGGCGCAATGTAGTACCCGATTCATGAGGTACTACGTCGCCCTTCGTTGGCGCAGGGCCAGGAGTAACGGTAACAACTTTATTTTCATATACTACGTGAGCACCTAAGCCACGTAAGGAGTCCATAGTAGCATCGATATCCTTAGAGGTGCGGCTCAGTAATATAGTAGACGGTGAGCTAGCAAGGGCGGCGCAAATTAACGCGCGATGCGCATGAGCCTTTGCGGGAATGGACGCGATAGTCCCAGTAGGTATGGCGTTCGTTACAGAATGCATATAAATCTCCTTAATCTAAATAGGTTGCAAGCTCTTCGTGTGTTACCACTTTGAGTTCGCTGTGGCCATAGCGAGTAGGAACTACAATTTTAATGGTAGCCCCTTCGCTTTTTTTATCGTGTTTAGCAGCTGCTAAAATCTCTTCTTTTGTTATGGTCGTTGTGGTTGGCAAATCGTGTGCTTCGATGAGAGCCTTTAATTTTTCTAACGCCTCTGCATCTAATTCTCCATGTTTCACAGCGCCTTGCGCCATGAGGACCATGCCAATCGCTACAGCATAACCATGATGAACCTTAAAATGGCTTGCCTTTTCGATGCCATGACCAAAGGTATGACCTAAGTTTAAGAGGGCACGAACACCAGATTCGCGTTCATCTTGCTCTACGATATCTGCTTTTGCTTGAACACAGCGAGCAATTACGCCACTAACGCTATCACGATGTTTTATTAACGGTTTGTTTTCGAGTTGGGTTAATAAGCCTGGTACATCGAGGAATCCGTATTTGATAATTTCGCCACATCCATTTTTCCATTCCATGTCTGGCAATGTATTGAGTGTAGTAGGATCACAGAGAACGAGGATAGGCTGCTTGAAAGCTCCCCACAGGTTTTTACCGGATTCAAGATTAACTGCTGTTTTACCGCCTACAGAGGAGTCTACGGCAGCTAATAGAGAGGTAGGAACCTGTACATAGTCGATACCACGTAGGTATGTAGCTGCTGCGAAGCCCGCCATATCACCTACTACACCGCCCCCAAGGGCAATGAGAAGGTCTTTACGAGTTAATGATTGAGCCGCCATATATTCCACTAAATCAATGAGCTGGTGGGCATTTTTGGAGCTTTCACCAGCAGGGAACACATAGTCACAAACAGTATAACCCGCATGTTCCATATTAGCTTTCACAGAGTCCAAATAGTGCGGTGCTACATTGCTGTCGCTGACGATGATAACACGGCAATTTGATTTTAACGGTTTTATATAATCGCTGATGCGTTGTAAAGAGTCTTCCTCGATGATGACGTCATACGGCGTGGATGCGTTAATATGGATGCGAGTCATAATAATTCCTTTCTTAAAAGAATAAGCTAGTATCTATTATAACGGATACTAGCTTATTTGTGTGATATTTAAGATTATTTAATGCATTCTACCAATGCTTTACGCAATGCGAATACTTCTTTCATAAGGCTAGTGAATTGATCTGGACGTAATGCTTGAGGGCCATCGCACAATGCTTTGGATGGATCATTGTGAACTTCAATCATAAGACCGTCTGCACCGCCGCCTACAGAGGCAAGTGAAAGTGGGCGAACCATACGGCTCATGCCTGCAGCATGGCTAGGGTCCATGATGATTGGCAAGTGAGATAGTTCATGCATCATAGGAATTGCTGTTACATCTAAAGTATTACGTGTTTTAGGTTCGAATGTACGAATACCACGTTCGCATAATACGATTTGATCATTGCCTTCGGACATGATGTATTCAGCAGCCATCAACCATTCTTCGTATGTAGCAGATAGACCACGTTTCAACAATACAGGTTTTTTCAATTTGCCTACTTCTTTTAAAAGTGTGAAGTTTTGCATGTTACGAGCACCGATTTGAAGCATGTCTACATTGTCGAAGTATTGTAGTTGGGAAATATCCATAACTTCGGATACGATAGGAAGACCAGTTTCTTTTTTAGCTAACTCTAATAGCTTTAAACCTTCAGGGCCCATGCCTTGGAAGGAATATGGAGATGTACGAGGCTTGAACGCTCCGCCACGAAGAATTGTAGCACCTGCATCTTTACATGCTTGGCAAGATGCGAGTACTTGTTCTGGTGTTTCGACGGAGCAAGGACCAGCCATTACAGCGAAGTGACCGCCACCGATAAGTGCACCGCCTACATTGATAACGGAATCTTCTGGGTGGAATTTACGGTTCGCTTTTTTGAAAGGTTCTTGAATACGTGTTACTTTATCTACGAAATCAAGGGATTCAATTTGACGGGAATCAAGGGATGCTGTATCACCGATTAGACCTAAGATATTATAGTGGGCCCCTTCTACAGGATGGATAACAAGACCTTTCGCTTCTAATTCATTGCGTAATTTTGTTACCTCTGCTTCTGTAGCTGTTGTTTTTAATGTGATGATCATAATAAGTCCTCCTCAAATAACAATGCTAATAGTGGGGCCAACCATACGGGATAGCAAATAAAAAAGGGCTACCCGTATTCTAATACGGGTAACCCTTTTACTATTCTAAGCAACGATTGATGATTTCTAAATTAGCGTAGCTCAAATAGTTCCTTACCCGTACGTTGGATAAAGAACCAATAAAAGTATTGTTTTGCTACTGTGCTAATTTGGTTAGTCATCTTTTGTTGCTCCTTTCTAAATTTGATGTGTACAGTATAAACCCATTTGAGAATTTTATGCAAGTACTTTTTTTGAAAAATGTAAAAATTCTATAGAAAAATATTGTTTCATCATAGAAAAGTCAGTATATGGGTGGTAAAATTATTATTAGAAAATACTGCTACATTGGTTGTTATAGGTCTTAATTAATCAGGAGCGTTATGATTATTCAAATTTTAAATGCAATTAACGATGATATTAAACAAATTCGGATAGATGTATTCATAAATGAGCAAGGTTTTGAAAATGAATTTGATGATATCGATAAAACCGCAAAATTTGTACTTTTATCTATAGATGGGAAAGCTGTTGGTACATGTAGATTTTTTCCAAGCAATATAGATGGAGATGCTCATATTGGACGTATGGCGGTACGCAAATTATATCGTGGTCAGAATTTGGGCTCGAAAATCATGCACGCTGCCGAAAATGGTATCCGCCGTGATGGGTTTAAAACTTGTTCCTTATCAGCACAAGTTCAAGCTAGACCATTCTACGAGTCCCTTGGTTATGTAGCTGAAGGAGAGGAATATCTTGATGAAGGGTGTCCTCATATTTTGATGCGGAAGCAGTTATAAGTCGTTGTATAATATGAATAATTAGATAGGTTGTATTAAATAAATTGATGTCCATATTATTTTGTTACGAGGTGAGTGAATATGAAACTAGCAGAGGCATTACAAGAACGAGCTGACTTAAATAAAAAAATTAGTGATTTACGAGGTCGTTTAAATCAAATATGCGTCTATCTGCATATCGTGCTTTAGCAGATAGTGCAAGTGCTATCAATTATCGTGCTCGTGGTTCGGAAATTAAAATGATAGCAACTGTGAATGTAAGTGAATTACAAAAAACAGCAGATGTAATATCCAAGGAGATTCGTATCTTAGATAATTTATTACAGTTAACTAATTGGACGGTTGATTTAATAGAGTATTAATCATAAGTTGGTAATCAAGATAGGGTGGATACAAAGCCACGATTGCTTAATTCGTAAAAAGATGATATTCCATTACATGTACGGGGCATTGAAGGTATGTATTGTGTAGGCCCTTATGGCGTATAAATGTATGGTTATTTTTTATAATGTATTACCATGTGTCAACTATTTTGATGAGGGTGGCGTTGGGGACTATAAAAAGGAGTGTTTTCACAGATTTGCTGTGAAAACACTCCTTTCTTTTATACTAAGTCATCAAAATCAAATGCTGCTGCTTTTGTATAGTTTGTAACTTTTGCTTCGAAGAAGTCAGTTTTTGTGCTATTCAAGTTGGAGAAGCTTTCGATCCACTCCATTGGATTATCCTTGATTTCAGGATATAGATGAGGCAAGCCGATTGCTTCTAAGCGGATGTTCGCAAGATATTTGATATAGCGTTCGATAAGAACGTTGTTGAGGCCTAGGATTTTATCATCAGTGATGTATTGGCCCCAAGCAATTTCGTTTTCTGCACCTTGGCGAATCATGTCAGTGATTTTCGCTTCTAGTTCTGGTGTGAACAAGTCAGGGCGTTCACGACGTAATTCGCGGATGATGTTTTGGAACAATACAAGGTGAGTTACTTCATCACGGTTGATATATTTGAAGATAGTGGATGTAGCTGTCATTTTACCTTGGCGTGCCAATGTGTAGAAGAAGCTAAAGCCAGAGTAGAAGTAAATACCTTCCAAGATATAGTTTGCAATGATTGTGTGAATAAGGTTTGCTTCGCTAGGATCATCGCTAAATCGTTGGTATGCATCGGCGATGAAACGGTTGCGTTCAAGCAATGTTTTATCTGTACGCCATTCATCATAAATTTTGTCACGTGTAATAGGGTTGGTTACAGTGTCTAAAATGTAGGAATAACTTTGAGCGTGAATTTCTTCTTGGAATGCTTGGATATTCAATAAAGATGCCACTTCAGAGGCCGTAATATAGCGGCTCAAGTTAGGCAAGTTTTCAGATTGAATAGAATCAAGGAAGTTCAAGAACGCAATGATTTTGTCGAATGCACGGCGTTCGTAATCTGTTAAGTATGGGAATTGCTTAACGTCTTCGTTCAAGGAAATCTCTTCAGGAATCCAGAAGTTGTTGAGCATTGTGCGGTACATTTGGTTTGCCCAGTCGTACTTGATACGATTCCATTCGCGAAGGTTTGTGGTGTTGCCACCAATCATAGATTGCGTACCACGTTCACCGTGTTCGTTGAAAATTAGTTTTTTATCCATAGGGGACTCCTTTATATTATCTGTGAAGATTACTCTGTTTCTATGAAGAGCAGCTAGTGCACTCGTCCATTTCAAGGGATTGGTTACGAATGTAGTAGATTGTTTTAATCCCTTGTTTGTATGCCTCAACGTAAAGGTCGAGAATTTCTTTTGCTTTCATTTGAGGTGTGATATACAAGTTGAAAGATTGTGCTTGGTCAATATGACGTTGACGTACGCCACAAGCTTTGATGGACCATTGTTGGTCGATTGTATGTGCCTCTTTGTATAGCCAGAATGTTTTGTCGTTCAAATCTGGTGCCGTTTTTGGTGTGAAAGAACCTTTCTTCTCTTCGATGAAGAATTTTTTGAAGATAGGGTCGATACCAGCCGTTGTGTTCGCAATATTGGAAGTAGAACCTGTAGGAGCTACGGCCATCAAGTAACCATTGCGGATGCCGTATTTTGCAATGTCTGCAGCCAATTGTTTCCAACGATCGGATGTGTAGCCACGACGTGTGAAGTATTCACCAGTTTCCCATTCGGAACCTTTGAATGCAGGGTATGCACCTTTTTCTTTCGCCAATTCCATGGAAGCTTTGATGGCATAGTATGCAATGTTTTCAAATAGTTTGTCCGCTGCTTCGATGTGCTCATCAGATTCCCATTGGATATTGTGGTTTACAAGGTAGTGGTGGTACCCAGAAGTACCAAGACCAATAGCGCGGTATTTATCAGAAGTCATGCGAGACTCAGGCACTGGCGCTTGGTTGATGGAAATAACGTTGTCTAACATACGGATTTGAAGAGCGATATTTTCTTCTAATTCTTCGTCAGAAATGCGACCAAGGCTAATGGAGTTCAAGTTACATGTAACCATGTCGCCTGTATTTGTTTTAGTTGTGATAGTGCCGTCTTCGTTGATAATTTCTTCAGCAAGATTAGTGAATCCAACGTTTTGTGCGATTTCGTGGCACAAGTTAGACGCGTAAATCATACCTGCATGTTTGTTAGGGTTTGCAGCGTTTACAGTATCGCGGAAGAAGATGAATGGTGTACCAGTTTCAACAGCAGAGCGCATGATTTTTTTCATCATGTCTAGTGCTGGTACTTCGATGCCGTGTAAGTTCGGATCTTGTTCACATTCAAGGTAACGTTTTGTGAACTCTTTGTTATCGTCTGTGTCGTAGAAGTCCTCTAGAGCATAGCCTTTTACAGCCAAGATTTCATGAGGGTCGAAGAGGGTGAAGTTTTCACGGGCAATCATGCGTTCCATGAAGATGTTTGGAACAGAGATTGCAGGGAAGATATCGTGTGCTTTACGACGGTCGTCACCATTGTTTGTACGAAGCTCTACGAATTCGTAGAAGTCTTTGTGCCAAATATCGAGTGTTACTGTAGCACCGCCTTTACGTTTACCCAATTGGTCTACTGCAACCGCTGTATCGTTGTATAAACGGATCCAAGGAATAACGCCACCAGAGGAGTTTTTGAAACCGCGGATATCGGAGTTCAATGCACGAACTTTACCAAGGTAGATACCAAGAGCACCACCGTGTTTAGATACGCGGGAGAACTTGCTGTTTACGTCGTAAATGGACCATAAGTTGTCATCTACACCAGAGATGAAGCAAGAGGACAATTGATGGAATGGTGTACCAGCGTTTGCCAATGTAGGTGTAGCTGTTGTCATTTTTAATTGGCTCATCAAATCGTAGAATTTCTTAGCGTATTCTACTTTGTTTTCGCCCTCTACCAATGCCAAGTGCATTGCTATAGCCATGAAGCGTTCTTGTGGCAATTCAAAGATTTCTTTGTTGAAGCCTTTTACCAAGTAACGGTCAGCCAATAATTTAAGACCTTCATAGTTGAAGAGGTAATCGCGCTTAGGTTTGATGTAATCGCCTAACTCTTGCAATTCATCAGGTGTATATTCTGTAACGAAGAAATCAGCGTATTTTTTCTCTTCTACAAGCATATGTACAAGATTTGGGAAGTTGCCATAACCGAATGCTTTATAACGACGAGTGATAGCTGCTT
Source organism: uncultured bacterium (assembly GCA_905214495.1). GTDB lineage: Bacteria > Bacillota > Negativicutes > Veillonellales > Veillonellaceae > Veillonella. Next base: position 18,546 of record CAJMLW010000017.1, read on the forward strand.
CTTTATAGAGATCGAACAAGAAGAGGCGAGCTGCAACAAACTGCCAATCTTGGTTCATTTTATTAACTTGGTTGCCGAAACCGTCGTCTTTTTTAGAGATAACCTTTTCGATAGCTGTTTGTACTAAAGTTTTTTGAATTTCTTTAGTTGTCATGCCATCAACGAATTGTAACTTCGCATCCATTTCCAATTCTAGTGGATCACAAGAATCTAACCCTAAGCATGCGAAGGCAATCATTCGTTTTGTTTTCTCTACGGATAGCGGTTCAAAATGGCCATCCCGTTTCTTGATCATAATCTCCATTATGGTTCCCCTTACATCGTAAATCTATGTAAAATCATCTATAGAACTAGCGTAAATCAGATATATCCTTTTAAATTAGTTCTAATCAGAAAAATAAGAAAACTACAATATATGGTAGTTTTCTTATTTACTAAATACATTATGTAATGATTATAGCGAAAAAAATCTATATATTCAATATTGACTTTTTTTTAAATTTATCAATATGGTTGGATTAAATTTATCGATATGGTTTGTGATTAATTTTATTATAGATAGATACTATATGATTTATAATAAATATAGCTTTACAATAGGAGGTTAGCTATGAAATCTATCATTATATATTCGTCCCTTACGGGAAATACAAAACAAGTGGCAGAGGCCATTGCCAGAGTATTACCAGCGGACACATTATGTGTATCTATGTCGGAACTACCCTCAGATATAGCATCCTATGATCTGGTGTTTGCTGGATTTTGGGTTGATAAGGGGACAGCTAATAAAGAAACTCGCGATATACTAGGAACATTACATAATCCACATATTGCATTGTTTGCAACGGCTGGCGTGCCTCCGCAAATGGAACATGCTAAGCAAAGTCTTGTTAATGCAGCAGCTTGCTTGCCAGAAGGTGTGGTGCCTGTAGATACTTTCATCTGCCAAGGTAAGGTTGACCCTAAGGTTATAGAAATGATGTATAAAATGTTTCCAAAGGGGCATAGTCATGGCCAATCGGCCGATCGTGATGTACGTCATAAACAAGCGGCAGTGCACCCGAATGAGGATGATTGCAAGGCCGCCAGTCAATTTGCTAAGCATGTATTAGATTTAATCTAAACCGTTAAATAGCAGTGCTACACAAGAGTACTGCTATTTTTGTCTTTTGAGACCGTAACGTATTGACGAACGTTTTTACGTACATTACGATAAAGGTATAATGATGTAAAGAAAAGAGGTTGATTATATGGAATTCTCGTACTTTTTACCTGTAAATATTCAATTTGGTTGGAATAAAGTAGATAGTGTTGCTGAATTTGCTGTACCATACGGCAAAAAAGCACTCATTGTAACCGGTCGTACTAGTGCAAAAAAATCTGGTTTATATGACCGTGTAGTGGCTAAACTTGATGCGGCCCATATTGAACATGTTCTCTTTGATCAAGTGGATGCCAATCCATTGACTACAACAGCCTTAGACGGTGCTGCTCTAGCTAAATCTGAAAGTTGCGATATGGTTATTGCCATTGGTGGTGGGTCCATTATGGATTGTGCAAAGGGCATTGCTTTTATGGCTGTGAATGACGGCGACATTAATGATTATATCTTTAACCGTAAAACGAGTGATAATGCGTTACCGCTTATTGTGATTCCAACTACTTGTGGCACAGGTTCTGAAGGTAATGGTTTTGGTGTCCTCACGAACCCTGAAACAGGGGATAAGAAATCTTTACGCTGTAATGCCATCGTGCCTAAGGTATCTATCGTGGATCCTGCTGTAATGGGGACTGTGCCTCCTCATGTGTTGGCATCTGTTGGTTTCGATGCATTGTGCCATAACATCGAGGCGTACACATCTAAAACTGCGCAACCTTTCACCGATGCACTAGCTCATTATGCAGTAACATTACTAGCACAATATCTTGTACCTCTATATAAACATGTGAAAGCGATTGCGAATGGTCAAGAAGCTGTACTTAGCAAAAAACAATTAACAAAAGCATGGGAGTCCGTTACATTGGCTAGTACTATTGGCGGTATGGTTATCAATACAGCAGGCGTCACACTTGGTCATGGTATGGAACACCCTGCTAGTGGCCTTAAAGATATTACCCATGGAGTTGGTCTTGCAGTTATTGAACCTGTTGTAGTGGAATACACATGGAGTGCTAACCCTGAAAAATTCAACTCATTGGCACGTATATTCAACCATGGTGATGGTTCTGAGCTGGGTGAAGCATTACGCCTAATCGTACATGACCTAGACCTTACTACAAATCTTACAGAATTAGGATTTACGAAAAAAGACATTCCATGGCTCGTGGATAATGTATACGTTGTAGCTACAGGCAATATAGCTAATACAGTAGCTAAAATAAGCCGTGAAGATATTGAAGTATTGTATAAGAAAATGTTCTAAGTGTTGTCATAATAGGAGAGAGTAAATGCGACAGTGTGTAATGTATCTAAAGGAATTATTATTATAGTACTCGAATATCAGCTGAGAAATATATAGTATATGTTGTTTACCATAACTTTGATTATGACCAGCCAAGAGTGATTTACTTTATGTTTAATCCAGAGCGAACTCGGATGGTTACTATGGATATAGATGTTTGGCATTAGATTTTGCCAGAGTATATATATAATTTGGAACAATACTTGAACATATTACAATATATTCAAGTATTGTAATTGACAATTCTAAAACATATCTTTATAATGGGTTTTATGAAGAGACTCGGACGTGATTAATTATCCCAGCCCCTAGGGCTGGGGTTTCTTTATTGGTCTCTAGTAGTGTTATTAGTAGAGAGGTGTTTTTATGGCAGATCAAAATAACAAAAATGTTGATGCCTTAGCGCAAGAGATTACCTTGAAAAGTCGAGGACAAGGTAAATTACGTCAGTTTATTTTATGGATGGGTGCTCTCATTATCGGCGCTATTTTAGGATGGCAACATATTCCTGTTCTTAATGACTTATTTAATTTTATCGCTGCAGTATTTACGCATTTATTCCAATTCATTGCAATACCTACTGTATCACTAGCAGTTATTACTACATTATCTATGTTAGGTGCTAAGAAGGATACAGGCCGTATCTTTGGTCATGCTGTCACCTATACATTGTTAACAACAATTTGTGCAGCCGCTGTTGGACTTGGTTTATTCCTTTGGATTGCGCCAGGTAACTTACCACTTGATGTAATCGGTGCCGGTGCAGCGCAAGTACCTGAAAAATTAGGTCACGTAACATATTACGATCATTTCTTATCCGTTATTCCTAACAATATCTTGAAACCGTATTTAGAAGGTAACGTATTATCCGTTATGTTCATCTCTGCTTCTGTTGGTTTAGCTTTTGCTTTTATGCCTCGTACAGAAGGTCGTGAAGCAGTATTGAAAGTGTTATTCGGTTTACAAGAGTTACTATTCACGTTGATTAGAGGATTACTTTATGTATTGCCAATCGGTATCCTTGCCTTCGCAGGTCAATTATCTGCACAAATTGAAGCGGGCGTCATCGTTGGTGCTTTAGGTAAATATACTGCTGTTGTTATCGGTGGTAACTTAATTCAATTCTTTATCGTTATTCCATTATTCTTGTTGTTCCGTGGCTTGAACCCTGTGGATGTATTCCGTAAAATGTCTCCAGCTGTAGCTGTTGCGTTGTTCACTAAATCTTCTGCCGCTACATTGCCTGTAACATTGGCATCTGCTGAAGATAATTTGAAAGCACATCCTTCGGTAGCTCGTTTCGTATTGCCAATTTGTACAACTATTAATATGAATGGTTGCGCAGCTTTCATTCTTGTTACATCCTTGTTCGTAATGCAAAATGCAGGTATTGAATTAACAGCGGGTACTATGGTAGCTTGGTTGTTTATCGCTGTCCTTGCAGCTATCGGTAATGCAGGGGTTCCAATGGGTTGCTACTTCTTAACATTGTCCTTAATGAGCTCCATCGGTGCACCAATCGGCTTGCTCGGTATTATTTTGCCAATCTATACAATCATCGACATGATTGAAACGGCTGAAAATGTTTGGTCTGATGCATCTGTATGTGCAATGGTTGATAATGATTTGAAAGGTACATTAGACGATCCTGACTCTCATGATGACATGCCTCAATTCCAAGGTGCGTAGATTGTACTTGATAATCGTATACTATATATGAATAGGTTGCCTCTTAGATATGGGGCAACCTATTTTTGCGTATATTCGTCGAATTTAATGATTTGTGCGATTTATACTATTTCAATGAAAATAATAGTTGGTATAATTAAGATAAGGAGGATTGCTATGGACAGACAATTAGCTGAATTTTTGCTTAATCGTGAACCACAAGTAGCTACGGATATTGATGTAATTACTGCTGCTGTAGCAGTACCTTTATTGGAAATTGATGGTGAAGATCATATTGTATTTACCGTTCGTAGTCAAACGTTACGTAGACAACCAGGTGAAATTAGCTTTCCTGGAGGACATTGTGAAAGCACCGATAAAACTGGAGCTGCTGCGGCTATTCGTGAATGCTCGGAAGAATTAGGGATAGATACAGAGCAAATTGAATTATTAGGCGCATTAGATTGTTTAGTATCTGCCATTGGTGTTAAATTACATGCAGTGGCGGTACGTTTACATACGGATGAATTTCGCCCTAATATTGATGAGGTCGGTGAAATTTTTACGGTACCACTTTCGTATTTATTGAATATGGAACCAACGGTAGGACACTTAGATATCGGAACTAAACCATTACGAGATTTTCCGTTCCATTTATTAGAAGGGTATCAAATAGATTGGAAAATTCGGCAGAACTATTCTGTTTATTTTTATCCCTATAAGCAATATACGATATGGGGATTAACAGGTCGAGTCCTCAAAAATTTCTTAGATTTATATCGACAAGGTAATACTATATAAAATGAAAGATAACGAAATAACTTCATTTGATAAAGAATTGAATAAATTCCTCCAACCTAAGTGCCTAATACCTGGTGGCCTTGGTTTATGGGAAACCTATTTTCGTAAAATTTGTACGGCTTGGGGCCGTATCGTTAGTGAAATTAGACCTCAGCACATCATATTTTCCGCCGATAATGGGTGTAATATGGAAGGTTATGTAGGCTATAACTATGAGGTAACGCAAAAGCAGTCTCGTAATATGCTCTTGGGTCGTTCGTCGGCTACACAGTTTTGTAACTTTAACAATATTCCTTATGAAGTTGTGGATGTAGGAATTGCCTCAGATGATGGCATCGGAGTGAATTGCAAGGTAGCAAAGGGGACAAAGAATATATTAAACCATCCTGCTATGAGTGAGGATGAATTTAATAGTGCCTTTCAAGCTGGCTATGGACGAGTTGAACATTATGTAAAGCAAGGGATAAATCTTTTTTCCTTTGGTGAAATGGGACTCGGTAATACGACGACTTCTGCCTGTGTGTTGTCTGCTTTGACTGGGGCTGATCCCACTGAAACAGTAGGCCCCGGTTCTTGGCCCGATAAAACAGATTTGATGAAACGAAAAATTGATTTTGTGCGCGCTGTATTAGATAAGCATAAGGCTAGTATCGTTTCTGACAGTGAAGCTGAAAGAGTTCGTAAAATTGTAGCCCATGTAGGGGGCTTTGATATTGCTGCTATTCTTGGGGCTATGCTCGCTTGTGTTGAGTTTAAAAAGCCCTTCGTCATTGATGGCTTTATTACAGCTGTAGCAGCAGCTTGTGCGGTACATATGAATGATCGTGTTAAGGATTATGCATTGCCATCTCATAACTCTCGAGAAAAAGGCACAGAGTTAGCTTTAGCAGAGGTAGATATTACACAAGACATGGTTCCTATTCAAGCCCACATGTCAATGGGGGAAGGGACAGGAGCTATCTTAATGGTTCAAATGTTGAAAACGACACAGCATATGTTTGTAAACGTAGGGACCTTTGCAGATTTGATGAAATTATAAGGGGAAAGAATGGAAATAAATAAATACTTTGATATACATTTTGAGCGCGCTGATGATGCAACTATCGCTAAAAGACTGATAGGTGGGGCTAAGATTAAGGGACCTGCTTTGGTTATCCTAATCCTCTCTATGTTTATTGCCTCTATTGGGTTGAATATGAATAGTACAGCAGTTGTTATTGGTGCTATGCTTATATCGCCGTTGATGGGACCTATTTTAGCAACTGGTTTTGGTTTTGCTACGCTTAATTTTACAGTTGTGAAAAGCGGTATTTTAAGATTATCCTTACAGATTATGATTGCTGTTTTGGCATCTGCTTTATATTTTTATATTTCCCCCGTTCAAACGGCTACATCTGAACTGTTAGCGCGTACAGAACCGAGTATTTTTGATGTATTCATTGCTATATTTGGTGGGTTAGCTGGGATTATTGGGCAAACGCGTAAGACTTTAGATAATGTTATACCAGGGGTTGCGATTGCGACTGCACTTATGCCACCATTATGTACGGCAGGATATGGACTTGCTAATGGAAATTGGCATTATTTCTTTGGGGCTGGTTATCTATTCTTTATAAATGCATTTTTCATCTTTTTTGCATCTTTCATTGTTTTAAAGGGTGTATATAGTTTGCCATCCTATAAGCAAGCAGAAGAGGTTAATCGTCGTAACCAGCTAATATTTCTCGTGATTGGTCTTATTATGGCTATACCAAGTATTTATGCAGGCTATGATATGACCATCAAGTATTCTGCGTCAAATCATATGGAGCAGTTTATTAAGCATGATATTAATCAAGAGGGACGTCGACAAGTGATTGATTATTCATTGGATCAAACGAATAAGCTAGTAGACATAGTAGTTATAGGAGCTCCTGTGACTTCAGAGGAGCAAGCCCAGTTGGATGACAAGTTACATAAGGATGAGTACTTGCAGCCTTATACATTACGATTTGTTAATAGCGTAGATGAGAAAAAATCTACTATGGATAAGACGAACTTGAATAAATCTTCAGAGAATCTTGAAACATATAAAAACTTGAGTAATCTATACCAGCCGACTTATCAATTAGTAAGTGAAACTATAAATACTATGAAAACGACAGAAGCTGAAGCAAAGGCGTTATTTCCGTTTGTAAGCAAAGTGGAAGGCATGCCTTTAATAGATAACCTAGAACAGCCTAAAGCGAGTCGCTATATGGTGATTATCCATACTACATCCATTATATCTGATGCAGATTTGGAACGAATAAAAGCTTGGTTAGAGGCTAAATTATCAGCACCTGTAACTATTTCTATCGAGCAAACAACGTCAACTCTATAAGGGAGCTATCATCCTAGCGTTCTAATTGATCGTTAATAATATATGTATCTGATACAATACCTTCTTATGACAAATTCTATAGATATGAAAAGGGGCTGTTTTGTTACAGCCCCTTTTTGGCATATATGTATTGGATTAATGTTGGATGTTTCGTATATCATCTAAGATGTGTTTAAAATCAAAATGATTTTGTTGTAATACATCTTCTGGTTTGTATCGGTCGTAGAATTGTTTGGAAATGCCATAGTTTAAGACATTCATGGACGTTTTCCCATAATAGCTAGCAATTTTTTGACCATAGCCACCTTCGAGTTCACCGTCCTCCAAGGTGATGACGATATTGTGGTTCTTTCTTAACTTATTCAATGTATCGGTGGCTAAACTAGAAATACAAAGTGGTTTTACAAGCGTCGGTGAGATATGCATGGCGTCATGTATTGCGTGGCTAAGTTCGACAGCCTTATGGTAGAAATTACCGACACCTATGATGGCAATCGTACTACCCGATTGGGTTATGTCATACGACGTTACAGGACATCCTGTTGTATTGGATTGACTAGTTTCGTAAATCGGTGACCCTACAGGAATACGGATGGCGATAGGATGATTGTGATGTTCTAATCCATAACGAATGGAAGATTCTAATTCCTCTACTGTTGTAGGTGCCAGGTACATGAGGTTTGGCATGTTGCCGAGCATGGTAATATCGTTGAATCCAAGGTGTGTCATGTCCTTGTTACCATAAATGGATGCACGATATACGAGGATTAGTGCATTGCTATTGTTAATACATAGGTCATTAATAATTTGATCATAGGCACGTTGTAAAAATGTACTGTAAATCGGTAAAATCGGTGTGCCACCGTTATGGGCAATGCCAGCAAGTAATGTTGTAGCATGTTCCTCTGCAATGCCTACGTCGATGTATTGAGCACCTAATTTTTCACGTATATCTTTGGTTAAACAGAAACCGCCAGGCGTAGCAGCTGTAACGATACATGCAGCTTTGTTTTGCTCCAGTGCATCAATGAGTTGTTTTGCAACGATAGATTCATAGCTGTTGGTATAGCGTTTTTTTGTTTCCCCTGTGTCAATATCAAATCCGGATGGATTATGAAAGCTTTCAGGATTGGTAATAGCCTTGTTGTAACCATAGCCCTTTGTCGTATGGATGTGGAGCACTATCGGTGTTGTCTCTGTTTTACATTCTTTTAGAGCCTTTATTACGGGTGGCAACGAATTACCATCGTCGACGTAACGATACAAAAAGCCTAGAGCTTTAAAGATGTTATTAGGGCTTTCACCATTAGTTTCGCGTAATTGTTGCAGATGGCTATACAAACCGCCGTGATTTTCTACAATAGATTGGTCGTTGTCGTTGATGATAATCAAACATTGAGAGGACATTGTGGCTAAGTGATTTAATGCTTCATAAGCCTCGCCACCAGAGAGAGCTCCGTCGCCGATTAAAGTAATAATTGGATGTGTTTTATGCTGTAAATCGCGTCCAATCATGAGCCCACAAGCTAAACTGAGGCTTGTGGAAGCATGGCCTAAGTGAAATGCGTCGTAGGTGCTTTCATCAGGATTGCTATAACCGGATACGGTGTGAAATTTGTCTTTATTTTTAAAGCCTTCGTAACGGCCTGTTAAAATTTTATGAGCATAACTTTGATGGGAAATATCAAATATAAATTGAGCATCATCAGGGCTGAACACATGATGCAAGGCAACAATAATTTCAGTGGCTCCTAAAGATGAACCAATGTGACCGCCAATGTGTGATGTTCTATGGATAATTAAATTGCGTATATGTTGTGCGATGACCTCGAGTTCTGTGAGAGAACAGTCGCGCAAATCGCTAGGAATTTGAATGTCTGTCAGTTCCATAGGTCTCCTACATGATCCATACTAATGGATAAATCAATTACAGTTAATGAAATATATGACTCATTAATAGTTATTATAACATTATAGAGTAAAATTATTTATAAACAAAAAGGAAATTCGATATATTTAGATATATAAATAAGTAATTTTAGGGTTTATGTATCTTTACGTACAATATTTTTCACTTTAAAGTGGTATAATAAAAAATACACAACATATAGAGTTCTATATATTTTATTAGGAATAGTCATGTTCTATATACCACATTGGAATATGGTAAAACCTAGAATTAATCTCTGTTTGTTGTATAATATATTTAATATTTAATTTTTTAGATGTGTAGTTAAAAGCTTTATTATTTAACTTTTACTTAAATGTATGAAGAAAAATGGTGGGAGCGTACCAATTCTTCGTTTTTTCAAGAGAGGTATATATGCAAAAATCCTTACGTATGGGGATCGATGTTGGCTCTACAACGGTCAAGGTCGTTTTGTTGGACGAACAAGATAATTATTTGTATAAAAAATATATCCGACATTACGCCAATATTTTGGATACTGTTCATACATTGCTACAAGAGGCTCAAGTGGGCTATGAAGAAGCAAAAGTACATGTAGCAATTACAGGTTCTGGCGGTATGGCGATGGCTGATAAGGTGCGTATACCTTTTGTACAAGAAGTAATTGCCGAAACAAAGGCGATAAAAGCATTGTACCCACAAACAGATGTTATTATAGAGCTTGGTGGTGAAGATGCTAAGGTTACGTATCTAGGTCGTACTGCAGAACATCGCATGAATGGTTCTTGTGCCGGTGGTACAGGTGCTTTCATAGATCAAATGGCAACATTATTGCAAACTGATGCATCCGGTCTTAATCAATTAGCGATGAATGCGGATACTATTTATCCGATTGCTGCTCGCTGCGGCGTATTTGCGAAAACAGATGTGCAAGCGTTGTTAAACCAAGGCGCATCTCATGAAAATATTGCGAAGTCCGTATTTCAAGCTATTGTAAACCAAACAATTGCAGGCCTTGCATGTGGTCATAAAATTGAAGGGAATGTAGCCTTCCTCGGTGGTCCATTGACATTCTTATCCGAATTACGTCAATGCTTCTGTGACACCTTAGAACTCGATGAAGCACATCGTATCATCCCTGAAAATGGTGAGTTGTTTATTGCCCTAGGCGCAGCTCTTATGAATGATGAATGTCGTGATATTACAGTAGGTGAATTGACGAAGGAAATCGGTGCGCTTATTGGTGTACCAATGGAAGCTACCGATCGTGTGGATCCGTTGTTTAAGAATGAAGAAGAATTAGAGGCATTCCGTGCACGTCATGCTAAGGCGGTAACACCGAAGGGTGATATTAAAGATGCTGAAGGCCCATGTTACCTCGGTATCGATGCGGGTTCTACGACGTTGAAAGTAGTCTTGATCAATAGCAAGAATGAAATCATCTTCTCTCACTATGGCCCAAATCATGGTAAACCATTAGAAAAATCCCAAGAACTAATAGAGAAAATCTATAGCTTATTGCCAAAAGGAGCTTACATCGCTCATTCTGGTGTAACTGGATATGGCGAAGCCTTCTTGAAACGCGCTCTTGGTATCGATATTGGGGAAGTAGAAACAATTGCCCATTATCGCGCTGCTCAATTCTTCTGCCCTGATGTATCCTTCATCTTGGATATTGGCGGTCAAGATATGAAATGTACAAAGGTACGCGATGGATACATTGAAGACATCGTATTGAATGAAGCCTGCTCCTCTGGTTGTGGTTCCTTTATTGATACCTTTGCTACATCCTTGCGTTTGCCGATTGAGCAATTTGCCAAAGAAGGTTTATTGGCACCTATGCCAATCGATTTGGGGTCTCGTTGTACCGTATTTATGAATTCCAAGGTAAAACAGGCGCAAAAAGAAGGGGCTACTGTACCGGATATCGCCGCTGGCCTTGCATATTCTGTTATCAAGAATGCATTGTATAAGGTGCTTAAGGTAAAAGATCCTAAGGAATTAGGTGACCACATCGTCGTACAAGGCGGTACATTCTATAATGAAGCGGTGCTTCGTGCCTTTGAAAAATTAATGGGTGTTGAAGTAATTCGCCCTGATGTATCCGGCTTGATGGGTGCTTATGGTATGGCATTGCTCGCTTCTGAAGCGGCAGAAGAGTTACAAAATCAACATAGCACATTGCTTGATAGCGACGGCTTGAAATCCTTGCAAGTGTCTACATCCATGCGTAATTGCGGATTGTGCTCTAATAATTGCATGCTTACCATCAATGCATTCTCCGATGGCCGTACCTATGTAACAGGCAATCGTTGCGACCGTGGTGCTGGTGATATGATTCAAGAGAAACATAAGCCTGTTCCCAATATGGTAGACGTAAAATTACGCCGTTATTTTGATTACTTCTTAAAGAAAAATATTCCTGAGTTTGAAGGTAAATTGCGTATTGGTATTCCTCGCGTCCTCAATATGTACGAAGATTTCCCATTCTGGTTTACATTCTTCAATCAATTAGGCTGCGAAGTGGTATTGTCCGATTATACGACAAAGGATCAATATAATAAGGCAATTGATACCATCCCATCTGATACAGCATGTTATCCTGCTAAGGCCGTTCATGGTCATATTCGTGATCTTGCCCAAGCCCAAGTTGATTTAATCTGGTATCCATGTATTCAACATGGTCCAAAGGAATTTAGCCGCGACAATAATTACCATTGCCCTATGGTTATTTCCTACCCAGAATTGATTCGAAACAATATGCAAGATGTGATGGGAAAAACGCCATTTTATGCGCCATTTTTACCACTAGCAGATAAGAAATCATTGGTGCCTGCCTTGGTGAAAGCCTTAAAAGATTTGCCATTCTCTAAATCTGAAATTTCTAATGCCGTTGAGACCGCTTGGGCCGAACAAGAAAAATGTAAGGCTGACTATCGCGAGATGACAAAGAAAACTGTATCTCGTCTCGTAGCAGAACAAGTGCCTACCATCGTATTGGCAGGTCGTCCATATCACTTAGACTCCGGTATTAATCATGGTATCCCTGAGCTCATTACCTCTCTTGGTATGGCGGTTCTTACCGAAGATGGTGTAGCACCATTAGGTAAGGATATTAAACATCTTCGCGTTGTAGACCAATGGTCATACCATAGTCGTCTATATCATGCAGCCGAATTTGTAAGTCGTACGGAAGGCTTCCAAATTGTTGAGTTGAACTCTTTTGGTTGTGGTCTTGATTCCATTGTGGCAGACCAAGTAAAGGATATCTTATCTGCAAAGCATAAGATTCATACATTGCTTAAAATTGATGAAGGTACAAATTTAGGCGCTGTCACTATTCGCTTACGTTCCTTGCAATCCGTAATGGAACGGAGTATGCGTAAACACCATAATCCAGAGGCTCCTATAGAGACCGTTATTGATGATACACCAGCATATGATTATGAACGTGTTGTCTTTACCGAAGAAATGCGTAAGACCTATAAGATTTTGGTGCCTCAAATGTCACCTCTTCATTTTCAATTGTTGGAGCCGGTGCTTAAGTCTGAAGGTTATGATTTTGATATGTTGCCTGCTCCAACTCGTGAAGATGTAGAAATCGGTCTAAAGTATATCAATAATGATGCATGTTATCCTGCTATCATCGTTGTAGGCCAATTGATGAGCGCCCTATTGTCCGGTAAGTATGATGTTAATAAAACAGCTGTTATCATCTCTCAAACTGGTGGTGGTTGTCGTGCAACAAATTACATTGGCTATTTGCGTAAAGCCCTCATCGATGCAGGTATGAAACAAGTTCCAATCTTGTCACTTAATGCGAGTGATATGGAACGTCAACCTGGCTTTAAGTTGACTAAATCCTTCTTACATCGCATGATTCAAGCCGTAGTATACGGCGATGCGTTGATGCAATGTGTATTGGCTACGCGCCCTTATGAAATTAATCCGGGATCTGCAGATGCATTGTGCGATTATTGGGTTAAAAAATTACGGGAACGTATTACAAAAGCTAATATATTCCAATATAGTAAATATATTAAGAACATCATTGAAGACTTTGACAATTTACCAGTCGATAAATCTAAGCCGAAACCTCGTGTTGGCGTGGTAGGTGAAATCTACGTTAAATTCCATCCAAGTGCGAACAACCATATTAATGAACTTATAGAAAAAGAAGGCGGCGAGGTTGTAACCTCTGGTCTACTAGACTTTTTCTTGTACTGTGCGATGGATAGTACATATCGTGCTAAACACTTAGATGGTACATGGCTTTCCGGATTCTTTGGATCCTTGGCTCGCGAAGCGTTAGAATTATACCGCTTGCCATATGCAAAAGCTGTTGCAGCATCTAAGCATTTTGATCCATTGCAACGGATGACGAAGGTTGCAAAAGAAGCGGCTCATTATATTGACCTTGGTAATCAATGCGGTGAAGGTTGGTTCCTTACAGGTGATATGATTGATCTTATCGAAAAAGGTGCAAAACAAGTAGTTTGCTTGCAACCATTTGGCTGCTTACCTAACCACGTTAGTGGTAAAGGCATGGTAAAAACATTATCCGAAGCATATCCTGATGTGCGCATTGCAGCCATCGATTATGACCCAGGTTCCAGTGCGGTAAACCAAGCAAATCGATTGAAGTTGTTGTTAGCAACAATGTTCGAATGATAATGTAATAGTCAATTATATAATCATCATATATAGAAAAAAGCGTCCCTGATATCTATCCCTTTTACTGGTTATTCAGGAAAAGGGGTACATATCATATCACTAGGGACGCTTTCTTTATGAAATTAATTAATCTTCTTTAATCATGGTATAAAAGCATACTAATGCTAATACAGCACATACAACCATAACAATCCCCATAGGAATGCCATTATGACTTCCACCAATACCGACTAATGGTGATACAAATCCAGCAGAAAACATGCCTGCAAATCCTAAAATAGCAGAGGCGCTACCTGCCTGGCGTCCATATTTGGCCATTGCCATAGAGAAACCTGTTGATCCAAATACAGATACGGTACAAACTGTACAGAACAGGATGATACTAGTTACAATAAAGGACCAATTAAAGTACATCGCACAAAGGAATAGGATAGAGCCAATCGTTAATTGCAATAGACTAGTATGTAAAATGGTTCTTATTTTTACAACATTACTTACTTTGGCACTGATTACGCTAGCGAGGATAATACCGCAACTGTTAATCCCAAACATATAACTAAACTCTTGGGCAGATAGATTGAATATATTTTGGTATACAAAGGATGAACCCGAAATATAGGCAAAGAAACCACCAAAGGCAAATAGCTGAACTAGAGTCTGGCCTAAGAAAGAGCTATCTTTTAGTAGAGTACCGTAGTTTTTAAATGCTGTTGTTATACCTCCGGAAATACGCTTTTCTGGTGGTAGGCTTTCAGTAAAAAAGAAAGAGCCTATAAGCAACACGGCAGAGAAAATGGCGAGGACAATAAAAATAAAGCGCCATGTAGAAAATAGTAGAAGCTGACCACCTATAAGTGGTGCAATAACCGGAGCTAATCCGTTAACGAGCATGAGTAGAGACATGAGTCGCATTAATTCCTTGCCAGATGCAAAGTCTCGGGAGATGGCCTTAGCAATAACAACGCCGATAGAACCTGTTAAACCTTGTAAAAATCGTGCCACTAGTAAAATCTCAATATCGGGCGCAATAGCACAGAGTACACTAGCAATTACACATAGAATATTGCCAATGATAAGTGGTTTTTTTCGCCCAAATGAGTCACTAAGTGGACCACCAATCAATTGACCGATAGCGATACCAAAAGTCATAATACCAATTGTCATCTGAATGAGGGATGCATTTGTGTTAAGTTCATGAGGCATGATTGGTAATGATGGCAAATATAAATCAGTACCTAGTGGTGTGATAGCTGTAAGAAGCCCTAGAAATACGACAATGAATAAAGAAATTTTCTTTGTAGACTCCATAAAATCTCCTATATTAAAAAAGGGAAAAATAAAAGCCTGCGAATCGCACTTCGCAGACTGCATTTAATTTTATCAATTTAATAAGGTGTATTGTAACATGATTATTGAGAAAAAGCTATAGATTTATGTGTATGTAACAGAGGTATTGCTTATTTATATGTGAACATAAAAAGAACAGCTCACGAATGAGCTGTTCTTTTATTTTACCAATTCTTAGAAGAAGATGTGGTGAATTTCATGGATGAAATGTTGACCGAAGAAGGAGATACAACCATGCATGATGATGAAAATGATGAAGTATTTGAACGCGCTGTTCATGATAACACTTGCTTCGATTTTATGTTCTAAGTTGCGAGCTTCTTCCGCACTGATTTCTTTGTGGTTTTCTAAGTATGCTTTCAAAGCAGGACCTACGGCACCAATAGAAATTGCGATGGATTGTGGGGACAACATTTTGCCGATACCAGCTGCACCGGAGTTAACTGCTGCCAACCAGAAGCCAAGGTCTTCGAAGTTTGTAGGATTTAAACCTTGAGCTGCAGCGATTTGAAGTGGGCCAAACAATACGTTGGAGTTTGTACCGGAACCTGTTAAGAACGCACCCAATGCACCTACGATAGGAGCGAATAGAGGGTACAAGGAACCTGTACCTGCAACCATTGCTTTCGCGATGTCTGCAGTCATACCGGAGTATGTCATCAATTTTGCAGTCATAACAACTGTGATGATTGTAAGGTATGTGAATTTCAAGTTTTTAACTGTGGAACCCAATGTACCGAAGATTTCACCAGCTTTTGCTTTTTGGATGAAACCACCAACGATACCAGCGATGAAAATCATGATACCAGGAGTTGCAATCCATACGAATGTGTAAGGTTTTGCACCAGCACCTTGGTAAATAGGTACAGATGTTTTAATGGATGCAAGAGGACCATTGATTGCTGGGAACAATTTAGAAGTTAATAACAATAATACGAAGATTAAGATGAATGGCATTGCAGCCACAAGGCCTTCGCCACCAGAAACTTTAGGAACTTCGCCAGTTTGTTTAACTGCGTATTGAGGATCATTAGGAGGTATAATTTTTGCACAAGCGATGATCACTGCCATGATTACGATGGATGCAGAAATTACAGATAATTCAGGCCCCATTGCGGAATTGATTATAGTTTCAGGAACAGCTAATGCTAAACCGGAAAGTAATGTTACAAGGAATACGCCTTTTAACGCTTTGATACCGCCACCAATGATCATAACAACGAAGAATGGAGCGATAAGGTTAAGTAAGAATAATTGTACGGAAATGAATGTACCTAAATGGCTTGGATCAAGGTTAGTTAAGGATGCCAATGTAGTAGTTGGAATACCGATAGAGCCGAATGTTGTTGGTACGGAGTTAGCAACGAGACATGCGATGATAGATTTTAGTGGGTCGAAACCTACGGCAACCATCATAGCTGCAGGAATTGCAACGGCTGTACCGAAGCCAGCCATACCTTCCATGAAAGCACCGAAGCCCCATGCAAGTAATAATGCAAGTACACGAGTATCAGATGTTACAGAGGAAAGCATGGTTTTAATAGTTTCCATAGCTTTTGTATGTACTACCAAGTTGTAAACGAAGATAGCCGCTGTAATAACTAATAGGATAGGCCAAATTGCCAATGCGGCACCTTCAAGGGCACCAGTGACCATAATAAATGGGTCGGATTGGAATGCTGTAATAGCGATGATGAAAGAACCGATTGCAGCAACACTTGTTGCTTGCCATGCAGGTAATTTCAAGATGGATAACGCTACGATCAACCAAATGATTGGAGATAGCGCTAATAGAACGGTGAGAGCACTCATTTCTAAAATCATCCTTTCAAGAAAAATAAAAATATATGCTTAACAGGACGATGTAGCAATAATCAATTTAATTGATGAGTAATTCGCTATTGGATTAAGTTGTAAAAGTTCAGTAATAATAAAAGATTACAATAAAATAACAGATATACTTATCAGAAAAAGTGATATATCTCTTAAAATTTTTTAACCTCATAGCTTATGAGGTTAAAAAATATAAGAGAGGGGACATAAACAGTGTTTATGTCCCCCTCTGTACTAACTACATGTCCGTGTTAGGGCCAACACTAATTAGATATTAGTAGTTACCTTTAAACATTGTAGCAGGAGCTTCTGGTACATAATCGCCGAAGTAGGATTTGAAGTCTA
>CAJMLW010000018.1 GCA_905214495.1 uncultured bacterium
ACGGTCTTAAAAAAGCCCGCAAAGCAAGCCAATTCTCCAAACGTTAATATTTGGAATACAGGTTATTACACCTGCAGACAATGTCTGCAGGTGTTTTTGCGTTTTATATATAGGAAATCCTGTTTACATCTATATTTAATTCTCCTATAATAAAGATATAATCGATTTTTTTCGAAAATAGATTTTCATATAGGAGAAATCATATGATTTATAATACAATTCAATACGTAGTGGACAACGGCATCGGTACACTAACATTTAACCGCCCTAAAGTGGCGAATGGTTTTAACATCGAAATGTGCAAGGAGATCCTTGAAGTCTTAGATAAAGCACATAATGATGAGAGTGTTCGCGCATTGCTTATCAATGCTGAAGGCAAGGTGTTCTCTGCTGGTGGCGACCTAACAGAAATGGAACGCGCTGTAAACGAAGGGGATACAGAGTCTTTATTTGAAATCGTTGAGTTAGTAGCTCAGATTTCTATGGCTATGAAACGTTTGCCTAAACCTGTTATCATGAGCCTTCAAGGTGCTGCAGCAGGTGCGGCCTTTAATATGGCGTTGGCTGCCGATTTTGTTGTAGCTGCTAATAACGTACGCTTTATTCAAGCTTTCGTAAACGTAGGTCTTGCTCCTGATGCAGGCGGTTTATTCTTGTTGACTCGATCCATTGGCATGAATCGTGCTATGCACATTGTCATGACTGGCGAAGCGGTTTCCGCTGAAAAAGGTAAAGAACTTGGCTTTGTATATAAAGTTTGTGAACTAGAGGATTTAGAAACTGCTACAAGACGTCTAGTTGAAAAATTAGCAAAAGGCCCGGCTCAGTCTTATCGCGTTATGAAAGAAATGATGTGGAGAAGCTTCTTAGCAGGCTGGGAAGAATATAAGAAATTCGAAGTAGAAAATCAATGCTCTTTAGGTCTTTCCGAAGACTTTAAAGAAGGCGTAAGAGCATTTACAGAACGTCGTCGTCCTAAATTTGGCCAAAAGTAATACTATTTTGTAATGAAATGTGCTAAATCACATGTAAATTAGAACTGAATACTCATATAATTAGAACCGATGTAGCTCAGATAGTGTGTTACATCGGTTTTTCCTTTTCATACATTGACAAAACGTATATAATAGAACTATTAAGATAGTTTTAGGAGGTCCATATTTTATGGCTCAAGATACAATTAAATGTTATGATACCCCTAGTGATGTGGTCGCTGCATTGGCGGAGGATTTTATTGCTTTCACCAATGAAGAAATCAGCCGCACCGAAACATGCATTGTAGGTATCACTGGGGGCACAGTCATCAATGGTTTGTTAGAGACATTGAACTCCCCTGAGTGCATTGAGCGTGTTAACTGGGAACGGATATTTTTTGTCTGGACTGATGAGCGATTTTTGCCTCAGTCTCATGAAGATAATTATTTCAACCGTGTAAAACCATATCTGCTTTGTAAGGCGAAAGGGGCGGCCCATTTTTTCCCTATTAATACTAATTCGAAAACTGTTATTGAGGCAGCTGACGAGTATGAGAAAGAAATAGGTAATGTTCTTAAAGCTTGTAAAAAATCTGGCCTAGATTTGGCGATTCTAGATCTTGGTGAAGATGGTCATACAGCAGGACTTTTTGCGGGCTCTCATGCACTGCGTGTAGCAGATCGCAACGTTGTGCCTGTTGAGGATGGCAAGGTGTGGGAACGTATTTCCATGACCTTCTCGTTTTTGGCGAAAACAGATGTCCTTTGGTTCACTGTGACTGGTGAAAGTAAACGGACTGCCCTTACAAAGGTTTTGTACCAACGTGAGGATTATGAAGATACATCATGGGATAAACGTATCGGTCGTGTACTACCGGGTGCTGTGCTTTCACAAGAACCTATGACGTGGTATGTGGACAAAGATGCGTATGATGATGTACACTGATGGATGTAGTATTAAGTAAATATAAAGGAGATACAAATGGGGTCTATAGGAACACCTGAATTAATAGTTATTTTAGTGATTGCTCTAGTTATCTTCGGACCTGGTAAATTACCTGAAGTGGGTAAAGCGATTGGTAAGGGTATCAACGAATTTAAAGATGCTCTTTCTGGCCCAAAGAAAGCTGTCGATGAAACAAAGGAAGCCGTTAAATCTGCTACCACTATCGATGTGACAGCTGGGGCTAAAAATGATGAAAAACATAAGGAAGCTAACGATTAGGAGGTATTACTATGTGCAAAGATTGCGGTTGTGGTGAAGATAATGGCGTTGTAACAAAGGTATTCACTGTACCTGGTATGATGTGTAATAATTGTAAGGAAACAGTAGAAGGTGCTACATTAGGCCTAGATGGCGTACTTAGCTCCGAAGTTGATTTGCCAAATAAAACGGCTACTGTATCTTTTGATCCAGCAAAGGTATCTGTTGAAACGATTACAACAGCTATTGAACGAACTGGATTTGATGTAGAGTCTGTGGTTGATGGTGTTCATAAACATAGCCATGGTTTACTAGGTACGATTAAACATCTCTTTAAATAATCGAATTCATAGAGCTGTATTGAAACATCGTTTCGATACAGCCCTTTTTGTAATGTGAGGTGATGAGATGATACGCAAGTTTGATTCGGAAAATTTTAAATGGGATGGCGTCGATACATTGGTGTATAAACAAGATGGTAGTCCTTTTAAGGATGTAACGCGCCAAGTGCTATATGATGGGGCTTATGACATTCCTTGCCAATTTCGTTATTTTGAATGTTTGCCAAGGGGCTACTCTACGTTAGAATATCATGAGCATACGCATATGGTTATGATTGGCCGCGGTAAGGGGCAGGTATTACTAGGTGATGAAATTTATGATGTAGCACAAGGGGACTTTATAGAAATTCCAGGCAATACAATTCATCAATTTAGAGCTAATAAAGGCGACTATATAGGTTTTTTCTGTCTTGTCAATAAAGATCGAGATAAGGTTAAATTATTGACTGATGAACAAATGGAGACATTACGTCAAAATCCTAAGATTAAGGAATTTTTGGAGGGACTATGAGTACATGGACACGAGTGGCCTTAACCGTTTTGGTAGGCCTGGTTATTTGGTTTTTGCCTCATACAGAGGCGATTAAGCCTGAAGGTTGGCATTTGTTAGCCATCTTTACGGCTACGATTGTTGGTTTTATTTTGCGCCCTTGGCCGACGGGCATTATGGCTCTCTTTGGCATTGTTGCCGCTGTGGCAACGAGTTCTATTACAATGGTACAAGCTTTGGGGGGATATGCAGAGGCCAATGTGTGGCTTATCGTAGCAGCCGTATTCTTTTCTAGAGGTATTATTAATTCCGGCCTTGGTAAGCGTATCGCCTATACTTTAATCCGTGCATTTGGTACTAGTTCCTTAAAGTTAGCCTATGCATTAGCTTGTACGGATTTGATTATCTCTCCAGCTACGCCATCTAATACGGCGCGTGGGGGCGGTATCATTTTTCCAATCGTCCAAAATATTTCCCTTGCCTTTGACTCTGAGCCTCATGGCAATACAGCACGTCGCATAGGGGCGTATTTGATGACGACGGCCCACACCATCAATACAATTACAGTAACAATCTTTTTAACTGCTTGTAGCGGTAACCTATTGATCACATCCTTAGGTGCAAAATTATTTGGTTATGATATTTCTTGGTGGGAATGGTTCCAAGCGGGTGTCATCCCTGGTGTTATCTGTATGATTTTGATGCCCTGGTTTATCTATAAAATCTATCCGCCAGAAATCAAAGAAACACCAGAGGCGGCTGAGATGGCACAAAAGGAATTAAATGCACTTGGGCCAATTACGAAATCTGAAATTTCTGTGGCTATTATCTTTATTCTGTGTATTTTGCTTTGGGCTACGGCGATTTGGACAAAATTACATCCTACAGTAGTTGCTATGATGGGTGTTCTTGCTTGTGTTGTAACTGGCTCCCTTACATGGGAAGACATATTAGGTGAACGCACCGGTTGGGATATCCTCATTTGGATGGGGACCCTCGTTGGTATGGCTGGCCTTCTTGGTAAACTTGGTGTAGTGGCTGTGTTTGCTAATTTTGTAAGTCAACATCTCGTAGGTATCGATTGGTTCTGGGCATCCTTTATCATCTCTGCAACCTTTGTATACTCTCAATATTTCTTTGCTAGTGGTACGGCGCGTATTACCGCATTATTCTCCGCCTTTGCAGCCATTTTGGTTGCCATGGGTGCGCCGATTCCATTTACCATCTTGCTCTTTGGTTTGATGAATAGCCCTGGCTGTACATTAACGCATTATAGTTCTGGTGTAACACCAATCTACTTTGGTGCAGGCTATGTACCTCAAGGCACATGGTGGCGCGTAGGTCTTGCTATTTCTGTAGTAAGCTTTATGATTCACTTCTGGGCTGGTACATTTGGTATGTGGCTGTTCGGTATTTTTTAATATATACATCCCTCGCTACGGCGGGGGATTTTTGTATATCAAATATTGGTGTATAAACATATATGGGTATAGCTATTGGGTATGGTGAACTTCATTAAAAAAATATAATAAATCTATAGAATATTTATTGCATGACACTATAGAACGTGTTATTATAGTTTTATCGTTACAGATTATTTTAGGAGGAAACATGTTCGGTTTAGTCATTAGCTTGTTGATTATCGCGCTGGTCGTGATTATTAAAAACATTCGAATTATGAACAACAACTTAACACGTTTTTGTCTTAAAAGTTCCGCGAATGGTTTAATATACAATCAATAAGATATGACTATATTGTTTCTTATTTGTATGTATTCCATGGGGTACATAGGTTTTTATGTATGTATTTAGGAATTCTGTAAACAAAAGGAATATCATTTGTAAACTTTTAAGACGGTTCTTTGGAATCGTCTTTTTTTGTTCATTGTGAAAGCCGTCCAAGTGGATACTTTCAAATGAAGTGAGGAGAATATCATGAGTTGTAGAAGTGACAATTTAAAAACAGGCGTAGCACGTGCACCACACAGATCTTTATTAAAAGCACTCGGTTTTGTAGACGAAGAATTAGGTAGACCGGTCATTGGTATTGCCAATTCCTTTAATGAAATCATTCCTGGTCATGTGGGCTTGAAAAATATTGTACAAGCCGTAAAAGACGGTATCCGCAACGCAGGTGGTGTACCAATCGAATTCAATACAATCGGTATTTGCGATGGTCTTGCTATGAACCATATTGGTATGAAATACTCCTTGGTAACTCGTAATATTGTTGCTGATTCCATTGAGGCCACTGCAATGGCAACTCCATTCGATGCGATGGTATTCATTCCAAACTGCGATAAAATCGTGCCAGGTATGTTGATTGCTGCAGCTCGTCTAAACATTCCATCCGTATTCGTATCCGGTGGTGCTATGCTTGCAGGCGTACACAATGGCAAAAAAATCGGTTTGTCTGATGTATTCGAAGCAGTAGGTAAACATCAAACTGGTGAAATGGGTGATGCTGAGTTAGCTGAAATCGAAAATACCGCATGTCCTACATGTGGTTCTTGCTCTGGTATGTACACCGCTAATACAATGAACTGCTTAACAGAAGCTCTTGGTATGGGCCTTCCTGGTAATGGTACAATCCCAGCAGTATACTCTGAACGTTTACGTCTTGCTAAATTAGCAGGTATGCAAGCAGTAGAGGTATTGAAAGCAAACCTTCGTCCTAAAGACATTATGACACGCGAAGCCTTTGAAAATGCAGTAGCTCTAGATATGGCTTTGGGTGGTTCCTCTAATACAGCACTTCATTTGCCAGCTATCGCTCACGAAGCAGGTGTACCATTGTCCTTGGACGACTTCGATCGCATTGCACAAAACACACCTCAATTGTCCAAACTTTCTCCATCTGGTAAATACTTCATCGAAGACTTGTATGCTGCAGGCGGCGTATCTGCTGTGTTGAAACGTTTAGCAGAAAATGGTCGTTTGCATACAGATTGCAAAACTGTAGCTCTTAAAACACAAGGTGAAATTGCAACAGCAGCTCATGTTGTGGATGAAGATGTTATCCATCCATGGAATAATCCTGTTCATGAAACAGGTGGTATTGCGGTTCTTAAAGGTAACCTTGCTGTAGACGGTTCTGTTGTAAAAGCAGGTGCCGTAGATGATGATATGCTTGTTCACTCTGGCCCAGCAAAAGTATTCGACAGCGAAGAAGAGGCTGTAGAAGCCATTACAGGTGGCAAAATCGTAAAAGGTGATGTGGTAGTTATCCGCTATGAAGGTCCTAAAGGTGGTCCTGGTATGCGCGAAATGTTGACCCCAACATCCATGATCGCTGGTATGGGGCTCGATAAAGATGTAGCATTGTTGACAGATGGCCGCTTCTCCGGTGCTACGCGTGGAGCATCCATTGGTCATGTATCTCCAGAAGCCGCTGCTGGTGGCACAATTGCTATTGTTCAAGATGGTGATATCATCAACATCGATATTCCTAACGGTAAATTAGAATTAGCCGTATCCGATGATGAAATTGCTCGTCGTATGGCTGCATTAAAACCATTTAAATCTAATGTAACTGGATACCTTAAAAAATATGCTCTCCATGTATCTTCTGCAGCACAAGGTGCAATTGAAATTTTAGAAGACTAATAGGAGAAATATTGTTATTACTACAAGAGTAGGTGTTTTATGCATAAGTTATATAATTTTATGGAAGCCCGTGAACGGTTGAGCACGATTACGGTAACAACTAAACTGCTTCATAGCGATGTGTTCTCTGAAGAGTGTGGCAATGATGTATACATCAAGCCAGAAAACTTGCAAATAACAGGTTCCTTTAAGGTGCGTGGAGCATACAATAAAATTGCTAAATTGACGGAAGAAGAAAAGGCGCGCGGCGTTATTGCCGCGTCTGCCGGTAACCATGCGCAAGGTGTAGCGCTTGCTGCAAAACGTCTAGGGATTAAGGCAACAATCGTTATGCCAAAACATACACCTCTCATCAAGGTGAATGCTACAAAACAGTATGGCGCAGAGGTCGTATTATCGGGCGAGATTTATGATGAAGCTTACCAAAAAGCGATGGAATTACAACAAGAGCACGGATATGTGTTCGTCCATCCTTTTGATGACGAAGATGTCATCGAAGGCCAAGGTACTATTGCCCTTGAAGTTCTTGAGGAATTGCCTGATGCGGATGTATTACTTGTTCCAGTAGGTGGTGGCGGTATTGTTTCTGGTATTGCAGCTGCTGCAAAATTAAAAAATCCAAGCATTAAAATTATTGGTGTAGAACCTGAAGGTGCGGCTAGTGCAATAGCTGCGTTAAAAGCAGATCATCCTGTACCACTTAGTGAGGTGGCAACTATCGCAGATGGTACAGCTGTACGTCAAATCGGCGAAACTGCATTAGAATATATTAAGAAATATGTAGATGAAATTGTTACTGTCTCTGACTACGAGTTGATGGAAGCCTTTTTGTTGCTCGTTGAAAAACATAAATTAGTAGCAGAAAACTCTGGTATTTTGCCTCTTGCGGGTCTAAAAAAATTAGACTGCAAAGGGAAAAAGGCAGTAGCCATCGTCAGCGGTGGTAATATCGATGTACTAACCATTTCTTCTATGATTAATAAAGGTCTCGTATTGCGTGGTCGTATCTTTACATTCTCTGTAAACCTTCCAGATAAACCAGGTCAATTGGTTGCTGTATCTCAAATGCTTGCAGATGCGGATGCAAACGTTATTAAACTTGACCATAATCAGTTTAAAAATCTTGACCGCTTCCACGAAGTGGAATTACAAGTTACTGTAGAAACCAATGGTGAAGAACATATTCAAAGCATTATTGATACTTTTAAAAAGAATGGTTATACTATTAAACGTTTAAATTCCAGCGAGATTTTATCTGAATAGCTGGTCGAAAGGGTTCCTATGAGCGGAGAAACAATCAATGGGGCACGCATTGTCCTTGAAACATTGCATCGCCTTGGTGTAACCGACATGTTCGGTTATCCAGGTGGCGCGGTAATTCCAATTTATGATGAAATTTATAGCTTCCCTGAAATTAAACATTATTTTGTGCGTCATGAACAAGGTGCAGCTCATGCGGCTGATGGATATGCTCGCGTATCTGGTAAAGTTGGCGTATGCCTTGCCACATCTGGACCTGGTGCAACAAACCTTGTAACAGGCATTATGACGGCTTATATGGACTCAGTGCCGATGGTAGCTATTACTGGACAGGTAGGTCGTCCGTTTATCGGTAAGGATTCCTTCCAAGAGGCGGATATCCAAGGTATTACAATGCCGATTACTAAGCATAACTATCTAGTTCAAGATATTCACGATTTGCCTCGCATTATCAAGGAAGCGTACTTCATCGCTGGTACAGGTCGTCCAGGTCCTGTATTAATCGATATTCCAAAGGATATTCAAACAGAAAAAATATCTATGACGGAATACAATAAATTATACGAAGTACCTATTCATCTTGAAGGGTATGATCCAACATACAAAGGCCATCAAGGGCAAATTAAAAAAGCAGCAACCCTTATCAAGAATGCAAAGCGTCCACTTATCATTGCTGGTGCTGGCGTATTGAAATCAGGCGCTATGGATGAACTTAAGGAGTTAGCTGAAAAGGCTCAAATTCCTGTGACTAATACACTGGTTGGTCTTGGTGGTTTCCCTGGGGACCACGAATTAGCACTTGGCATGGTAGGGATGCATGGCTCTGTAGCGGCTAATAACTGTACAGAGGAGGCCGACCTTGTTATTGCGGCAGGCATTCGATTCCATGACCGCATTACAGGTCATCCTGATTTCTTCTGTAAAAAAGCAAAGATCATTCATATCGATATCGACCCAGCTGAAATTGATAAGAATGTTACTATCAACGTACCTATTGTAGGTGATTTAAAACGAGTATTAACCGAACTTAATGCATTAGTTGAACCTGTTACTCATGAGACGTGGATTGAACAAATCCGCGAGTGGCAAAAGGAATATCCTATGGTGGTTCCTGAGTCTACAAATGGTGAGTTACATGCACAATATGTATTATCTGAGCTTAATAAAATCGCTAATGATGATGCCATCATTGTAACTGATGTTGGGCAACATCAAATGTGGTCAGCTCAATTCTTAACTCATAAAAAGCCACATACTATTGTTACCTCTGGTGGCGCTGGTACAATGGGCTATGGCTTGCCAGCGGCTATTGGTGCACAAGTAGGGGCACCTGAGAAACAAGTTATCCTCGTAGTTGGTGATGGCGGTTTCCAAATGACTTGTGAAGAGCTCATGATGGTTCGCCAGTACAATTTACCAATTAAAATTGTGATCATCAATAATGGCTATCTTGGCATGGTTCGTCAATGGCAACAAATCTTTAATGATCGTCGCTATTCCTATGTAGATTTGGAAATGAGTCCAAACTTCTTGAAATTAGCTGATGCATTTGATTTGAAAGCAGCTCGCTTCGATTCAGTTGAAACGTTCAATAAAGATTTTAAATCCTATATTACATCTGATGAAAGCATCGTCTTGGATTGTCGTGTTGAACGAGAGGACAATGTATTGCCGATGATTCCAGCAGGTGGCACTGTAAGCGGTATGATGGGTAAGAAAGGGGTGCTATAAATGGCTAAAGAACATCAAGTCTTAATCATTGCAAAAAATGCGCCAGGTATTGGTACACGTATTTTGGCACTCTTTAACCGCCGTGGTTTTAACGTTACAAAAATGACCTCTGGTATTACAAATCAGCCAGGTTATGCGCGTATTACCATTACTGTTGAAGCGGATGACCGCATCCTCGATCAAGTGCAAAAACAAATCTACAAGCTAATCGATGTTGTTAAGGTTAAAGTTTTTGACGATCATGATGTAGTCTGCCGTGAGTTAATGCTTATCAAGGTAAAAGCCTCTGCTTCCACAAGATCACAAATTGTACAGATTGCCGATGTATATCGTGGTAATGTACTAGACATTTCTCCTACGTCTATGATTATTGAGGTTATCGGCAGCGTAGAAAAATTACGCGGTTTCATCCAAATTATGGAAACCTATGGTATTCTTGAAATTGCCAAAACAGGTATCACTGCTATGAGCCGTGGAGATAAAATGTAGGAGATGATTGTGTGAGTAGCGAAGTACTACATTATGAAAATGTCAAATTTCGTCGCGATGGTCGAGCAATCCTAAAAGGCGTAGATTGGCACGTGGAAGAAGGCGAAAACTGGGCTCTATTAGGCCTCAATGGGGCTGGTAAATCAACGATGCTCAGTATGATTCCAGCCTATCAAATCCCGACGACAGGTCTATTGCGCGTATTTGGCCATGAATTTGGTAAATATGCTTGGCCGAAGATTAAGGCACGATTAGGTTTTGTTAGCTCTGCACTTGGACAATTTCAGTCTACACTGGATAAACAAGTCGTAGAAGATGTTGTTATTTCTGGTGCATTTAATAGTATTGGTATTTATCAGAAGGTAGATTCAGCGGTACGTGAACGAGGAATACAATTATTATCTGAGTTTGGATTAGATTATCTGGAAGGACATCGATTCTATACATTGTCTGCAGGTGAACAACGACGTGTACTACTAGCCCGTGCTATTATGGCGAATCCAGATTTGCTCATCTTAGATGAGCCTTGCTCTGGACTTGATTTGCCCGCTCGTGAGCAATTTTTAAAAACCGTAGAGAGTATGGCACGGGATGAGAGAAAGCCATTTATTTATGTTTCTCATCAAATTGAAGAAATTATGCCTAGCATTACACATGTAGCAATTATTAAAGATGGCCTCATCGTGTATAAAGGCAAAAAACAGGACATCTTAACCGACGATATATTGACCGATGTTTTCGGTATTGATGTATCTGTTGTTTGGGAACAAGATCGCCCTTGGGTTATCGTTAAATAAGGTATGAAAATTTCAGAATTCATATTTTTTTAATACAAAGAGGGTACAAATTTAGTTATGAATTAGTCTATTTGACTATTCGATAAAGTACGATATACGCTGCAAACCTTGCAATTATTTGCAAGATTGTGTACAGTATATATATTAGATATTCTATTGAATATAATATTGGAGGTTGTCTAACATGGCAGGTAAAATTTTAGATACAACAGTTTACTATGATGAAGATTGCAATTTAAGTAAATTGGAAGGTAAAAAAATTACAGTTTTAGGTTACGGTTCCCAAGGTCATGCTCATGCATTGAATTTGAAAGAAAACGGCTTTGACGTAACTATCGGTCTTCGCGCTGGTTCCAAAAGCTGGGCAGTAGCTGAAGAGGCAGGTCTTCCTGTAAAAGAAACTGTAGAAGCAGTTAAAGGTGCTGATATCGTTATGGTATTGATTCCAGACGAATTACAAGCAGACGTTTATGCAAAAGATATCGCTCCTAACTTGAAACAAGGTGCATACTTAGCATTCGCTCACGGCTTCAACATTCACTTCGGTAAAATCGTTCCTCGAGAAGATATTAATGTATTCATGGTAGCACCTAAAGGTCCTGGCCACTTAGTACGTCGTACATACCAAGAAGGCTCCGGCGTTCCTTGCTTGTACGCAGTAGAAAAAGACCCATCTGGGGATACTGAAGAAGTAGCATTAGCTTGGACTTGCGGTATCGGTGGTGGCCGTGCAGGTATTTTGGAAACTAACTTCAAATCCGAAACAGAAACTGACTTGTTTGGTGAACAAGCTGTATTGTGCGGTGGTTTGACTGCATTGATTCAAACTGGTTTCGAAGTATTAACAGAAGCTGGTTATGAACCTGTAAACGCTTACTTCGAATGCTTACATGAAATGAAATTGATCGTAGATCTTATCTACGAAGGCGGTTTCCAAAAAATGCGTAACTCCATTTCTAACACAGCAGAATATGGTGACTACTATGCAGGTCCTCGCGTAATTACTCCAGAAACTAAAGAAGCTATGAAACAAATCTTGGCTGACATTCAATCTGGTAAATTCGCTGATGAATTCTTGGCTGACTCCAAAAACGGTCAAAAATTCCTTAAAGAACATCGCGAAGCAGCAGCTGTTCATCCAATCGAACCAGTTGGTGCAGAACTTCGCAACTTGATGAGCTGGTTAAAATAAGAGATTACCGTAGTAATTTCTTGATGAGCATAGGCTTACTGAAAGCGACCCCGTTTGGGGTCGTTTTTTTTATAAGATATTTTATGGTAGCGTATAGTGTTATATCGAAAATATTGGCATAGGATATGGTATAATAAAGAATAATATTCGTTTTGACCTCATTGATGATGGTCAAATTAATCAATTCACTCTTGATGTAATTGAAAAGGATAGAGAGTGGCTTGAACAAGAGATTCAAGCTCAAGGATATACTATTAAGAACGTATATGTTGCGGAATATAATGGTGGTAAAGTTGTTATTTATCCTTATGAGCGCAAAAACGCTTTAAAAAGGTATAACAAAGAGAAAGGGAACTTGTGAATCGTAAGGATTTAATCGATAATTTACAAAACCTATATAGAGATGAAGCAAGTCGTGTTTCTATAAATCCTCACAGTAGTCAAAAGGTAGCGTTAGTGTATCCTAATACGTACTTTGTAGGCATGAGTAATCTAGGATTACACATTATATATGAGGAAATTAACTTACGTCATGACAGCGTATGTGAACGTATCTTCTTACCGGAGAAAAAGGAATTAGAAGCGTACGATAAGACTAAGACACCGCTTATGAGTGTTGAAACACAGCGGCCTATGCATCAATTTGATGTGGTTGCCTTTGACGTGACCTTTGAAATGGATTATTTCCACATACCATTAATGCTACGTCATGGTCGTGTGCCGGTTATGAGTGTAGGCCGGACTGACTTTGATCCTATCGTCATTGCCGGCGGACCTTGTGCTACCTTTAATCCAGAACCATTTGCAGATTTTATTGATGCTTTCATCATTGGTGAAGGGGAAGGTATTGTTACCTCCGTGTTAGACCGAATTCGTTTGGGTCGTGAGAATGGTGAAAGTCGGAAGGAAACGATTGCTGCATTAGCTCAAATTGATGGTGTGTATGTACCTGTTTTATATACGCCTCAATATGACGATAAGGAACAATTTATTGGCTATGATATAGCAGATGGTGCCCCTAAAATTATACGACGCCATTTTGAACCTCTCACTAGTGGAGGTGAAACGGTAATTGCTACGAATTTTACTGAGTTTGGCGCCATGTATATTATCGAGGTAGCTCGTGGCTGTGGCCGTCATTGTCGGTTTTGTATGGCTGGCTATTGTTTCCGCGTGCCACGGGTGCGTCCTTTAGATATTTTGAAAGAAGGCGTCGATAGAGCAGAAAAGTTAGGGAAAAAGGTAGGCCTTATGGGGGCGGCCATTTCCGATTATCCAGAGGTTGATGAGCTCGTAACCTATATTCGCTCTAAGGATATGCGTTATTCTTGTGCGTCCTTGCGCGCCGATTCTTTGACGCAAGCCGTTGTCGATGGATTGGCTGAAAGTGGACAAAAGACAATTACTATTGCGCCTGAGACGGGTAGTGAACGTTTGCGCCGCGTCATAAACAAGGGCATTAGTGAAGAAAATCTTCGCACCGCTGCTCAGTTATCCGCTAAGTCTGGTATTCAACATATGCGTCTTTATATTATGATTGGCCTGCCAACGGAAACTGATGAAGATATAGATGCCATCATTGGGCTAGCTGAACGTACACAAGCTCACATGGCGGAGGTGGGCTGTAAAGGTCGCTTAACACTTAGCATTAATCCATTTATACCAAAGCCATTTACACCATTCCAGTGGATGGCTATGGATCATCAAAAGAGTGTAGAAAAGAAATTACAATACATAAAGAAATCCTTACAAAAAAATCGCCGTATCGAGGTGCTCGTAGAATCTCCAAAAGAGGCCTATATTCAAGGCGTACTCGCTCGAGGTGATCGCCGTTTAGGAAAGGTCCTCGCTGCATGTGCGCTAGATCGAGGTAGCAAATCCTTTAAATCTGAAATGAAGAAAGCCGGACTTGATATGGATCACTGTAATTATCGGGAACGCACTTTTGACGATTATTTACCATGGTCTCATTTGGATATGGGCCTAAATGAGGGTTATCTAGAACAAGAGTGGCAACGAGCTGTCGATGAAGCTTACACACCACCTTGTATGGAAGGCTGTAAGCGTTGCGGTGTGTGTAAGTGATTTAAGAAATAAAAGTAGAGGAACAGTCGTATGGGTATTACTGTTGTAAATGTAAATACAAATGATCGTAGATGGTCATTTGAAATGCCAAACTGGGCTAATCAATTTTCTCTAGTTATGGGTGATACATATCGTCATGGTGGTGTATCTAAGACGCCATGTGAATCTCTAAATTTAGCCTTTCACATAGGTGATTCATTACAGGACGTATTAGAAAACCGCAGTATTGTAGCTAATCATTTAGGCGTAACGTCAGACCGCATTACGTGTGGTAATCAAGTACATGGGCTTAAGGCGGTACGCATTACAGAAGAATTAATTGGAGCGGGTGCGTTAAGTCCTGATACAGCTATTCCAGATTGTGATGCGGTATATACGGACATTCCTAATGTACCATTATTCTTATTTACCGCCGATTGTGTACCGGTAGGGATTTATGATCCGGTTCATCATGTAGTGGCTACTGTCCATGCCGGTTGGCGTGGTGCTATAGGCCATCTACCGGTCATCACCATAGAGGCGATGAAACGGGATTTTGGTACTCGTTTTGAAGATTGCTATGTATATTTAGGTCCAAGTATTGGACCTAAGTCGTTTGAGGTCAATCAAGAGCTAGCGGATACTTTTACAGATGAATGGAAGAAAATAACTGATACTACTAGCGATGAATTAGTACGATATATCGTTCGAGAGGGTGCGTTGCAAGCGACACCTCATGTGGATTTATGGCGTTTTATCGAAGAAGATTTGTTGCAACGAGGCGTTCCGAAGGGTCAGATTTGTATTAGCGGTACAGATAGCATGACAGATGAAAACTGTTTCTCCTATCGTCGTGAACATGGCAAAACGGGGCGTATGGCCTTGTTTGGCATGCTTGAAAAACGGTAAAGATATACATAATTGGTTAAATATTATATAATATAAGTCTATAGGATATTTATTTTTTGTAGATAGATGGGAGGATCATATGATTGAAGAATCCCTTCATAAAATTCAACAACGCATGGCCGATGCAATGGCCAGTGTAGGGCGTACAGATACGGCGTTGCTTGTAGCGGTTACAAAGAACCATCCTGTAACAGCTGTAGAAGATGTGGCCCGCTTTGGATGCACTCATGTAGGTGAGAATCGCGTACAAGAGGCAAAAGAAAAACAAATGCTTTATACGGGACCTAAATTGGTGTGGCATTTAATTGGCCATTTACAAGTCAATAAGGTTCGTCAAGCGGTACCGATGTTTGATTTGATTCATTCTGTAGATAGCAAAAAGTTGTTAGATGAAATCGAAAAGGTAGCTGCTAAGCATGATAAAGTACAAGACATATTGTTACAAGTAAATGTAGCTCGTGAAGCGAGTAAGTCGGGCATGTCTGTAGAGGAATTCCCTGATATACGAGACTATGCTAAGACATTACCGCATGTGCGCGTTAAAGGGTTAATGTGCATGGCTCCGTTTTTTGAAAATCCGGAGGATGCAAGACCTATATTTAGAGTAGCACATGCTTTGTACGAAGATATGAAAGGGTATTTTCCTGACGGAGATATACAGTATTTGTCGATGGGAATGACGCATGATTTCGAAATAGCACTACAAGAGGGAGCTAATATCGTACGTGTAGGTACTGCCATCTTTGGGGAACGTGTATATAACTAATCGGGTAAATATAATAGTGTGAGTATATTAGGAGGATTACCATGTCAATGGGAGAACAATGGCAAAAAATCAAAAATTTTATCGGCATTAACAATGATGACCGTTATGATTATGATGATGAGTATGAATATGAAGATGATGAGGACTATGCAGAAGACGTGCCACCAGTAGCACCAACAGCAGCTGCATCTGAGTTCCATCCACGTAAGGTAGGAGGCACATCCACTATGACACAACGTCCAACAGCCATGAAAGTAGTTGTTATCGAACCTAAGGTTTTTGAAGATTCTGAAAGCATTACTCATCAATTGCGTGACATGCGTCCTGTATTGATTAATTTTGAAAATACAGATCCTCACGAAGCTGCTCGCATCGTTGACTTTGTATCTGGTGCAACATTTGCATTAGATGGTAAATTGGAAAAGGTAGGCAAAGACATTTTCATGTGCGTACCTGTTAATGTATCTATTGATTATAATAATGAATCTGAAAGTGGAACAACTGAGCAACAAGAATTTAACTGGCAAAACAAATAATCCGGTATAGAAGAAGTGGTGATACTATGTTGGGAAAAACAGTATGTATAGGTGTTGGTGCCATGGGTGGTGCTCTGTTACGCGGCGCACTTGCACAAGGCATATTACAGGCTAGTGATGTATCCATTGTGGTGCGTCGCGCTGAACATCGCGATGAATTAATTGATGAATTAGGCGTTACAGGTTATATAGACTTGCCTGATATGGTACAATTCGATACGATTATTCTAGCTGTTAAACCACAGGTATTACCGTCTGTATTGAGCCAATTAACGTCCGTGAAAGCTGGTGCTACGGTTATATCTGTAGCAGCTGGTGTAACACTAGAGACATTGCGTAAAGCGTTACCGATGGCGGTTCTGTATCGGGCAATGCCTAATACTCCAGCCTCTATTGGCTGTGGCATGACTGCATTGACAGCGGATAATGATGCTGATACTACTTCTGTGGAGGCTTTATTTAACGCAGTTGGTGAAGTAGCTGTGGTCAGTGAAGCTGACCTTGATCGATTAGGCGCCTTGTCTGGTGCAGGTCCTGGATATATGTTTGTCATTTTAGATGCCTTGGCTGATGCGGGTGTTCGCATTGGTTTACCTCGTCAATTGGCCATTAAGGCGGTGGCTCAAACGATGTATGGGGCTGGGAAGATGGCTGTAGATACTGGTTGTCATCCAGCTATTTTGCGCGATCAAGTGACTAGTCCAGGCGGCACTACGATTGCTGGCATTGGGGCTATGGAAAAAGGTGGCTTGCGCAGTGCTCTACAAGATGGTGTTGTTGCATGCTTATCTCGTTCCAATGAATTGGGGAAATAATGGCTGATACTAGTAAATTAATTAGATATTTTGAGGCAAGCGGTAGTGGTGAAGAAGCGCGCCGTATGCTTGATTTAGCAGAACAAGTAGTAAAGGGAAAACCATATCGCGTTTGTGATTTTACAAGTCCGGCCGGTCTTGTTATAGCCGATGCGATTAAGGCGGCCTATCCTGAACTACTCGTTCAATCCTATGGCGGCTATGAAGGGGCGGAACGTATTCGTATCGCCTTTGTAGATAGTCATTTTCAAGGTACAGTAGATATGGGCATCGTTCCGTTGAAAGTATCTTGGGATCCACGATTTAGATTGTTAAATCATCGTGATGTACTTGGTTCCTTAATGGGCCTTGGCATTGATCGCTCTAAATTTGGCGATATCATCATGGGCCAAGGGGGCGCACAAATTCTCGTGGATAGCGCTGTAGCAGATTTTGTAGTACAAAATTTTACAAAGATTGCTATGGTTGCTGTATCCGTAACTCCGATGGAGTTAGATGAGATAGCCCCTAAAGAAGAAAAAATAAAAGAAGTGCGTACTACCGTTGCATCACTTCGATTGGATGCGGTCGCAAGCTCTGGCTTTAGCGTATCCCGTACCAAATTGGTGAGTGCTGTAAATGCCGGTTTATTGCAAGTAAATTGGCAACCCGCAAAGGGACCATCCCAAGAGGTTAAAGAAGGGGATGTTATCTCTATGCGTGGTCGTGGCCGAATGAAGGTAGAGGCTATTACCGGTACTTCTCGTAAGGGGCGTATTGGCGTTTACCTTAAACGATTTATGTAAGCAAATATGCAATCGGCTTGATTCATCAAGCCGATTTTTTATACCGCTTATGTATATCTATAGCTCCATATGTAGGTATACATAAGCGGTATCATCAATTATGCGAGGTTCATTATGATTTCTGTAACATTAAAAACTACAACGGCTGATACCATCCTTTTTGTGGGTGGTGGCGCAGTGGCTGAACGTCGTCTAGCATTATGCTTAGACGAGCCCTGTCAATGCATTGTTATTAGCCCTGTTATAACCGATCAGATGAAAGCTTGGCATGAGGATAATAGTTTTATTTGGCACAATACTGTATTTAGTGATGACCATATAGACATTGTAAAACAATGTAAATTATTGTTTATTTGTACAGATAATACAGCTGTTAATGATTATATCGAAGCTATAGCACGTAATAATGGCATACTAGTCAATCGTGCCGATAATGCTGCAGCTTGTGATTTCACAGTACCATCAACAATCGATATGGGTGATTTGCATGTTGCCATTAGTGCTAATAATGGGGGACCCCGTATTAATCGTCTTGTGAAACAAGATATGATGAATCGTTATAATATATTGCAAATTGCCATACCGAGACTTAAAATTATGAGGGAAGAAGTAAAGTTACTCATTCCTAGCGTAGAGGAACGTAGCCGTTTTTGGCGGACTCATCTAAGCGAAACTGAATTTCAGGCCATTCTTAAGGGACAGTGGCCATTGATAGAGGAGAAACTACACCATGCAATTAGTGGTATTAGGACTAAATCATAGAAGTGCTGCCGTTGAGGTGCGTGAACGTTTCTCGTTTGAAAAAAACGAGGTAGAAAGCGCCTTAAATCGACTCTATGAATACGAAAAAATTTCAGAATGCGTCATTCTATCGACTTGCAATCGTACAGAAATTTATGCCGTATTAGAAGATGTACAATCTCCTAAAGCGTATATGTTAGACGTGTTAAAGAATTTAAAACATGCCGATACAATTGATGAAACAGCATTTTTCTTCTATGAAGAAAAGGCGTGTATAGATCATTTATTCCGTGTATCTGCTAGTCTTGATTCCCTTGTGTTAGGGGAAGGACAAATTCTTAGTCAGTTAAAAGGTGCCTATATTGCTGCCTATAGTGCGGGCTTTACGGGAACCGTATTTAATATTCTATTCCAACGTGCTATTAGCGTTGGTAAAAAGGTACGGACTAATACGGGCATTGCGAATACACCTGTGTCTGTTAGCTATACGGCGGTTAACTTGGCTGAAGATAGCCTAGATAAACCACTTTCAGAGGCGACAGTTCTCATCTTAGGGGCTGGCACGATGAGTGAGTTGACGGCTACACATTTACAAGCAAAGGGTGTAAAAACCATATTCGTATCAAATCGAACTTTCACCAAAGCGGAAGCCTTGGCAAAGAAGTTTAATGGACAAGCCATCAAATTAGACAACTATGTAGAACAAGCGGAGCATGCAGATATTATCATTACATCAACGGGTGCGCCTCATTATATTATTGGTGAAAAGGAGGCTAAACGCATTGCTACATTGCGTCAGGGCCGACCAATTGTGATGATTGATATTGCGGTACCACGTGATATTGACCCCGTAGTCGCAGATATTGATGGCGTTTATCTATTTAATATTGATGCACTGGAAAGCGTTGTAGAAGAAAATAAACAACAACGCGAAGAAGAAGCAAAGAGGGCTGAACCGATTATTCACGAAGCTATTGATGAAATACTAGAAAAGTTTAGTTATTTATCTGTACGCCCAATGATGGCGCTATTGACGGATAAAGCTGACCGCATTCGCCGTCGTGAATTACATCGAGCACTTGCTAAATTACCGGATGTTTCCGATAAAGAGCGTCGCATCATTGACTCTATGAGTCGTATGATTGTTAGAAAAATGCTAAGAGAACCGATGATTCATTTTAATGAAATCGCCGGCACACAAGAAGAAGGTTTATATTGGGATTTATTCAAGGATATGTTTAATCTCGAGAAAGAAGGCTCATAGTATGAGGAACCACATTAGAATTGGAACTCGAAAGAGTGCTCTCGCTTTATGGCAATCAGAATATGTAAAAAGTGAATTGCAACGCTTATACCCTGGTATTACAGTGGAACTAGTCCATTTCAATACGAAAGGGGATCGCATTTTAGATAAGCCACTAGCAGAAGTAGGTGGTAAAGGTTTATTTACTGCTGAATTAGAAGCGGCTATGCATGCAGGTGACATCGATATTGCTGTACATAGTTTAAAGGATATGCCTACGGAATTGCCTGAAGGGCTTACACTAGGGGCCATTTCCAAACGGGAAGTGCCTTTTGATGCATTGGTGAGCCCTAGGTACAAGACGTTGAATCAATTGCCAGAAGGTGCTCGCATTGGTACGAGTAGCTTACGGCGTCAAGCGCAATTACTGCATCGTCGTCCAGACTTACAAATCGAAGTGATTCGAGGTAATGTGCAAACACGTCTTGGCAAAATTGAAACAGAAAATCTCGATGGCGTCGTATTGGCTCAAGCAGGACTTAAACGTCTCGGTTTAGCTGATAAGATTACACAAGTCTTTACAGCGGATGAAATGATTCCTGCTGTGGGGCAAGGTGCTTTGGCTATTGAATGTCGCAGTGATGATACTGAGATGTTAGATATGCTTTCAAAAATCGACGACGAACCAACACGCCTTGCCGTAGAAGGAGAACGAAGTTTTCTAAATCAACTCAATGGGGGCTGCCAAGTGCCGATGGGTGTATATGGAACTGTTGAAAAAGGACAGCTTAATTTGAAAGCGCTCATTGCATCTTTAGATGGTAAAACAGTATATGAAGGAGAATTGTCTGGTCCTGCTAAGAAAGGGGCTATGTTAGGCAAAAATCTTGCAAAAGCCTTATATGAAGAAGGGGGCAAACACATTGTGGAAGCCCTTGTTAAGGAGGGAATCATAAAATGACAGGTTTAGTATATTTGATTGGTGCAGGCCCTGGAGATTCTAAATTAATCACCGTAAAAGGTAAAGAATGCATTGAACGTGCAGATGTTATCGTATATGACTATTTAGCAGATGCTCACCTATTAGAATGGGCTAGACCTGATGCGGAATTGATTTACGCAGGAAAACAATGCAAGGACCATACTATGCACCAATGGGAAATCAATGAATTATTGGTGGCAAAGGGGAAAGAAGGCAAAATCGTGGCCCGTCTAAAAGGTGGGGATCCACTCGTATTTGGTCGTGGCGGCGAAGAGGCGATGGCCCTTCGTGAGGCTGGTGTTCCTTTTGAATTTGTCCCAGGTGTTACATCGCCTATCGCAGCGCCTGCTTATGCAGGTATTCCTGTGACACAACGTGCTATGGCTACATCCTTTGCGGTTGTTACTGGTCATGAAGATCCTACTAAATCGGTGTCTGGTATTCACTGGGAAGGCCTTGCAACAGCAGTCGATACACTTTGTTTTGTTATGGGCGTAGGTAATCTACCTACAATTGCTGAGAAATTGATGGCCCATGGCCGTCCTGCTAATACGCCAGTGGCTCTTGTTCGATGGGGTACCAAACCTACGCAAGAGGTTCTCGTTTCCACACTAGAACATGTTGTGGAAGATGTGGAAAAGGCACAATTAAAGGCACCTGCCATCATCGTTGTCGGTGATGTAGTTAATTTGCGTGAACAATTGCAATGGTTCGATAATAAACCATTATTCGGTAAAACAATTGTGGTTACACGTGCTCGCTCTCAAGCTAGCAAATTCCGCGATATGCTTATGAACCAAGGCGCCAATGTAATCCAAGCAGCAGCTATTAAAACAATGCCTGTAGAATTATTTGATGAAGATAAACGTTTATTACATGGTGTAGATCGATATTCTTGTGTCGTATTTACATCTGCTGAAGGGGTACGCTACTTCTTTGATGCATTATACGGAGAGGGTAAAGATGCTCGTTCCTTAGGTTATGCTAAGGTGTGTGCAATCGGTAGTGCTACGGCTAAAGCTTTGACAAATTATGGCATTACCCCAGATATCATCCCTGTAGATTATAAGGCTGAATCTGTTGTAGATGCATTGAAACAGCATGTTAAACCTAAGCATACAGTGTTATTAATTCAACCTAAGAAGGCTCGTGAGGTCATTCCACGTGAATTGCGTCATCTAGATATTGACGTAGATATTTTGCGCTTGTATGAGACACAACAAGACACATCTCAACAAGAGGCTTTAGTAGATGCGTTGCAACATGGTCATGTTGACTATATTACATTTACTAGCTCCTCTACAGTTACCAATACGTTAGATTTATTGGGTGAAGATGCACTTTCACTATTAGCACATACGAAAATTGCCTGTATCGGACCTATTACGGCCGCTACTGCTATGAGCGCTGGTTTAAAGGTAGATATCATTAGTCCTGTGTATACGACAGAAGGTCTTGTAGATACAATTGTGAAAGACTGCGCTAACTAATATACTGTCATTATTAAACGGAAGAAGGAAATTTACTATGTACGATTTAACCTATCGTCCTCGCCGTTTGCGCACTTCTCCAGAAATGCGTGATTTAGTACGAGAAACAACATTAGATACAACTGATTTAATATATCCATTATTCATCGTTCCTGGTGAAGGAATTAAAAAAGAAATCGACTCATTACCAGGACAATACCATTTATCCGTAGACGAAGCGGTAAAGGTGGCGCAAGAGGCTTATGACCTCGGTATTCGTGGTGTAGAAATCTTTGGCATTCCTACCTATAAGGATGAACAAGGTTCCTCCGCATGGGATATGTCTCAACCGGTACAACAAGCAATTAAAGCCATCCGTGAAGCAGTACCAAATCTTTTGGTTATTGCGGATGTATGCTTATGTCAATATACCTCCACTGGTCATTGTGGCATGATTGATCATCATGAAATTTTGAATGATGAAACATTACCTCTATTGTGCAAGGTTGCCGTTAGCCAAGCACAAGCTGGCGCTCATATGGTGGCGCCATCAGATATGATGGATGGTCGCGTAGGTGCTATTCGTGAAGCTCTTGATGAAGCTGGTTTCACCAATGTATCTATCATGAGCTATGCTGCCAAATATGCATCTGCCTACTATGGTCCATTCCGTGGCGCCGTTAATTCGGCTCCACAATTTGGGGACCGTAAATCGTATCAAATGGATCCGTCTAATCGATTGGAAGCAATGCGTGAAATCGAACTCGATATCGCTGAAGGTACGGATATCATCATGATTAAACCGGCATTATGCTATTTAGATATTGTTCGTGAAGCGCGTGACCGTTATGAATTGCCATTGGCTGTCTACAATGTATCCGGCGAATATGCCATGGTTAAAACGGCTGCAGCTGCTGGTCTTATCGATGAACAACGCCTTGTTATGGAAACGATGCTCTCCATGAAACGAGCTGGCGCTAAGATTATCATTACATACCATGCCCTTGATGTGGCACGTTGGCTTAAGCAATAAGGAGTGACTATGTTACAACTAGGTAAATCAGAAAAAGCGTTTGACGAAGCGAAACGATATATGCCGGGTGGCGTTAATAGCCCTGTTCGCTCCTATCGCAGCGTAGGCTCAAACCCTCCATTTATTAGCTCAGCTAGTGGCAGCCGTATCTATGACATCGATAACAACGAATACATCGACTATGTATTGAGCTGGGGCCCTATGATTTTGGGCCATGCGAACCCTGAGGTTGTAGCTAGTCTACAAGAGGCCATTCCTCGTGGTACAAGCTATGGTGCGCCTACACTGTTAGAAACGGAATTGGCTAAAAAAATCCAAGCCTTCATGCCATCTATGGAAATGGTGCGCCTCGTTAATTCCGGTACAGAAGCGACCATGAGTGCATTGCGTGTAGCTCGTGGGTATACGGGTCGCGACCGCATCGTTAAATTTGTTGGTTGTTACCATGGTCATAGTGATTCTCTATTGGTGAAAGCCGGCTCTGGCCTCGCTACATTTGGCGTGCCAGACAGCCCAGGCGTACCAAAGGGCGTTGCAGAAAATACCATCACATTGCCATACAATGATATTGATGCGGTTAAACAATTATTTGATGAAATGGGCGATACTATTGCTTGTATTATCGTAGAACCTGTTGCAGGCAATATGGGCTGTGTGCCACCAGTAGAAGGATTCCTTGAAACCTTGCGTGACGTCACAAAAGCACATGGTGCCCTATTAATCTTTGACGAAGTTATGTGTGGATTTCGCGCTAGCAGCGGTGGTGCACAAAAACTATACAATATCAAACCCGATTTGACTTGCCTTGGTAAAATCGTTGGCGGTGGAATGCCTCTTGCTGTATTTGGCGGTTCTAGCAAAATTATGAGCGAAGTAGCACCATCCGGTCCTATTTACCAAGCCGGTACTTTGAGTGGTAATCCTGTGGCTGTAACGGCAGGCCTTGCTACATT
Organism: uncultured bacterium; assembly: GCA_905214495.1. Taxonomy (GTDB): domain Bacteria; phylum Bacillota; class Negativicutes; order Veillonellales; family Veillonellaceae; genus Veillonella. Next base: position 24,381 of record CAJMLW010000018.1, read on the forward strand.
ATCTATGTTACAACGAGACCCAACCATCTTTAAACAAGTGGAAGATAGCACAAAAGCATTGTGTAATGGTCTTGAAGAATTGGCTAAGAAATACAATGTGCCAGCTGTAGTACAACGTGTGGGATCCATGTTTACATTGTTCTTTACAAATAAACCGGTTCACAATTTTGATGACGCTAGTGCATGCAATGCGGACCATTTCAAGACATTCTTCCATCATAACTTGAGCCATGGTATTTACTATGCGCCAAGCTCTTTTGAAAGCAACTTCGTATCTATGTGTCATAAGGGCGCAGAAATCGATAAAACATTGGCTGTCGCAGAAGAAGCTTTCAAAATGATTAGTGAAACAATGTAATACTATTAAATAGAGTCGATATAGGTGATGAACATGCAATTTTACAAGAACTTAAAACGGGCTCGCGTACGCATGGGAAAGAGCCAAATCGAAGTCGCTAAGGCTGTAGGCATTAGTAATGCAGCATTGTCAAATTACGAGACTGGCTATAGAGAACCAGACCTCGATACATTGTGTGCGTTGGCTCGTTACTATGAGCTGACCTTAGATGAACTCGTGAATGTTAATAATGAACAGCAAGAACGCATTTATGACATTAGCACCGCTGTGAAGGATACACATATTAAGTTCAAAGGGGACTTGTATGAATTAAAAGCATCGCAAAAGAAGGTTCTCTTGCGAGAATTAGATACTGTGTTTGAAAAATTTCAACGATCTCGTATAACATCCATCAAAGAAGGTACCTCACATCGCCATCCCCATATCAATCGGGGAGGACTGTTGGGGACTAACCTTGCTGCGAGTCGCGTGACGAAACGGCAGGACTCTCGCTGATTTTAAATAAAGGTTGATAGCATTAAAGCTATTATATCTAAACATATACTATTAGTTTGGATATAATAGCTTTTTTATTTATGTTACGTATATTGTTTTTGCAAAACATACAATTTATAATTTTATTAAGAGCAATATAAGTAGTGGAGAATTGCATGATAATAATAGTTTTTGTGGGATTTTTAGTGTTTTTATTTTGTATGTACTTAATTAAAAATCATTATTTTACATTGAAAGATATAAGAATCAAAGAATCGAAATTTTTATTAGCATCAGAGCTTATATTAGGTGGAATAATTTTCCTCTATACCCTTTTTTCGGGATATTCTAAAACATTCAAATTTTTATTGCAGTTGGGAATGGTAACAATGTGTAATCTAGAAATGTGGTTAAGAATTCCTGCTATTAAAAAAGATTCAAATATATGCTCTAGTTACTTTGAATGAAGATATATATGAAACTAGGCCTTTCGCGGATCGAGTATATAGATAGAAAGGTTAGATAATATGAATACAACTATATATGAAGCCTTAGCTAAATATAAAAAAGATGACAGATTACCATATACAGAGTATTTTAGTTTAGGATATTTTTTGTCTAAAGATTTAGCAGAAAATGCAATAATGTTAGCTAAACAACTTCCGGGATTTAGAGCGTTTTGTGATGAAAATTTTTGTATTGAGGAATTCGTTTTAAATGATGGCGACCCAAGACATTATGGTGTAGATGATTCTATAAAAAATAATGAGGTATTTATATTGTGGTATGGGTATGATGTTGATTCAATGTATACAGTTGGTGGAACTTTAGGTGTATTTAGTGAATATGAATATGCTGTATTAGCTAAAGAAAATATGGTACATGGGATATATTTATTGTTCATGGGTTAGAGAATTTTGGCATTGGGAAGGTTGTATTAAACGAACGCCAATGGGTGGATGGTTTTGTAAAAGTTTATGATTAAAAATATATTATACTGCCTATATTTTATTATCGGGAACTATTCATAATAAAATATCAAACGGAAGTTGAGGTTAATAAGTAGATGTGGAAAAAGAGATTGCTGATAATTAGTATATTAGGAAATATTCTTTCTCTGTTTTTAATTGGTGTCTATTTTTTAACTAACTCTTGGTTTTTTCATGCTGAATTAGGAAGTATGGTTGGTATAAAGCCTGATTATCTGATTCAGTTAAATAATGAAGGCGTTTTGTATGACTATAGACAAATGATAAGAATTGCCTCTGGTATAAGGTCATACAAATTGATAAACTCCTTAGAATCAGATAATTATTATATATACAAATCAATTTATAATCATCAGATTTTTATTGGTCAAGTTGATCAAATTCATCAAAAATATATTATTTATGATGGATATTTAGATCACTATATATTTGTGAACCTTGAATTTGATATTGATAAAAAACAATATGAGGATTTTATTGGAAGAATAAAGATAATAGATAGATATGAGAATCTTCCTCTTAGATATCGCAAGTTAATTGAAAATGGCAACTGGGAATATCTTTAATTCATTTTTAACTGGCACAGGTGTATTGAATTAGGCCCTAGAATTATGCTTAAGAAATTTAGTAGTTAATGGCGCTTCTGCACTTGGGTAATAGAATAAGCCTCTGCTTATAAAAAACGCTAAAAAAGATTTTTATTTCGTAATACCTATATTGGTTATATTTCAACTAAAAATTATTTTTAATGCTATAAATGATAATTAAAATTAGACTTGGGTTGGTGAGTATGACTAGAAGTTATTTTAAATTGAATAGGATTCCATTTGTAGTTAAACTTTATATTGGATTTGTCTTATTGGTATTCCTATTAATGGGAATTACGTATTTACATGCGTATATTAAAAGGCCAGAGCAAATGCAAAGTATTCAATTGTATGAACAAAAATTAGAAACCATATCCTCAAAAAAAGTAAATGAAGAGTATTATGCATCTGGTAGAGCATCTCAAAATAATAATCTTGAAATTACATATGCCTCTATTACAATTGATGATATTAAAGGGATACTTTCAAAACAAAATATAGGATGGAATGAAATAAGTAAGAATCGTATAGTTGGACATGACTATGATGCTAACGTTTATATCGAGTTATTTAAAGAAGTAGGTTCTAATAGGGTGATTTTAATATTACAAAGAAGAAATTGACACTATAGGTAATATAGAGGACTTTTAGGGATGAAATACGGTAGTGTTAGCACGTAATAATTGGTTAGAACTATTACATTTATAATTATTTGTTTTCATTCTAATATGTTCTTTTAGGATTAAATATAGAATAATAACAATTAAATTATTTATTACAACTAGTGATAGTTGTTATACTGAGGAGCTGTTTCTACGGCTCCTTTTTATTATTTTATTTATATCGAATAATTTCTATTAAAATAACCAGAAATTTACGATTTTATGAGTGTTTTATGATAAAATAGAAGATATGAATACTTCAACAACTCGGTCTATTACCTATAATGGTGACACAATTGAATATGAATTAACAATCAAGCGTGTAAAGAACATAAATATGCGTGTTCACAAGGATGGTAGTGTCCATGTTTCGGCGAATGCTTATGTACCAGCTCATCGAATCGATGCGTTTGTTATTGAAAACATACCTTTTATTGAGCGGGCTCGTTTTAAATTAGAGGCGTTAACGGCACAACGGATAGAGGCGTTGCAATATGAAACAGGTGAAACCGTATCTATTTTGGGCATTCCTGTTTCGCTAGAGGTGCTTGAAACATCTGGTAAGCCGCATATTAAGTTTGATGGTTCTAATCGTATGGTGATGTTCGTTAAAACAGATTATACCTATGAAGATAAGTATAAATTAATGCAAACCTTTTGGCGCCAACTAGGAGAAAAGGTGTTTTCCCATTGGGCAAAGGTCGTGTATCAACGCTTTCACCAGCAACATATTGATGTGCCTATACCAACGGTAAAACAACAACGCATGAAGAGTCGCTGGGGGTCTTGTACGCCTGCTAAGCAGCTCATTAAGATGAATATGCGTTTATTAGAAGGGCCTCAGGCCTATATTGAGTATGTCATGGTTCATGAGTTTGCTCATTTTAAATACTTGGATCATTCCAAGAACTTTCACAATTTAGTGGCCCAATTTTTACCGGATTGGAAGGCTCGTAAGAAATCATTAAATATCTATTTTGCACATAGACCGTAAGGAGGTGTACCATGAAGTCATTTGTACATTTACATAGTCATACGGAATTTAGTTTATTGGACGGCATCAGCCGTTTGCCGGATATGGTGCGCCGTGCGAAGGAACTAGAACAACCAGCCCTTGCCATTACGGACCATGGCAATATGTATGCAGCCATCTATTTTTATAAGGAATGTGTGGCACAAGGCATTAAACCGATTATCGGGTGTGAAGTATATGTCACAGAAGGTAGCCGCCTTGATAAGCCAGAAGGACGTAGTCGTGAACGACTTAAACATCTTATTTTGCTAGCCGAAACGATGGAAGGGTATCGAAATCTTGTTAAAATCGTATCGAAAGCCTCTACGGAAGGTTTTAATTATAAGCCACGTGCTGACCATGATTTGTTGCGTCAATACAGCAAGGGCATTATTGCCCTTAGTGCATGTATTCAAGGGGAAGTGCCGCAATATATCTTGCAAGATAACATGGAGGGAGCCCGCCGTGCTGTTGAGTGGTACATTGAAACCTATGGTAAAGACAATTTTTTTTTAGAAATTCAAAATCACGGTCTACCTGAAGAGTTACGTGCTCAGCAAGTGCTATGTCAATTAGCCGACGAATATGGACTAGGCATCGTGGCGTCCAATGATTTCCACTATGTTATGAAAGACGACGCTGATGCGCAGGATATCCGCGTTTGTATTCAAACGGGCCGACGTCGCGCCGAAGTAGATCGTTTGAAATTCCCGAATGATGAGTTCTATCTAAAATCTGGGGACGAGATGGCGGAGCTCTTTGGACACATCCCTGGGGCCTTAGAAAACACATTAAAGATTGCAGACCGATGCAATGTAGAATTCAATTTTGATGAACACCATTTGCCGCACTTTGATGTGCCTGAGGGCGAAACGTCTAAGACCTATTTACGCAAGGTCTGTGAACGAGAAATACCTCGTTTATATGGTGACACATCGGAAGAGCTCAAGAAACGCCTTGATTATGAGCTCGATGTTATCGGAACGATGGGCTTTGAAGACTATTTTCTTATCGTATGGGATTATGTGCGTTATGCACGAGAACACGATATTCTTGTAGGACCAGGTCGTGGCTCTGCTGCAGGGTCTGTTGTTGCCTATTTGCTGGGAATTACCGGCCTTGATCCATTACAATATGATTTGCTTTTTGAACGGTTCTTAAACCCAGAACGGGTAAGCATGCCTGATATCGATATCGACTTTTGCTATGAAAAGCGGGGCGATGCGATTGATTATGTAACTCGAAAATATGGACAGGCTCGCGTTTCTCAAATTATTACCTTTGGTACGGAAGCAGCTCGCGCCGTTATTCGCGACGTAGGTCGTGTGCTCGATTTACCATTAGCTGAGGTCAACCGCATTGCAAAGATGATCCCTAATGAACTGGGTATCACCTTAGAAAAGGCTTTAAAGGGTAAAGATTTAAAAACCTTATATGATACAGATCCTAATGTAAAAGAGCTATTTGATTTTGGTCAAAAATTAGAAGGCATTGCGCGTAACTCATCTACTCATGCAGCGGGCGTCGTGATTTCTGCGGACCCTCTAGATGACCATGTGCCTGTACAGAACTCTAATGAAGAGGGCTTTGTCACTCAATATGATAAGGATAATATTGAAGAGTTAGGCCTGTTAAAGATGGACTTTTTGGGCCTCCGTACATTAACCGTTATGGGGGATGCTCTTAAGCTCATCAAGGCAAACCGAGGTATTGATCTTGACTTAGATGCCATTCCATTAGATGATAAAGCAGCTTGTGAGCTCCTTACTAAGGGTGATACGTCCGGTGTATTCCAGCTCGAGTCCGATGGGATTACCAAGCTCGTTATGGACTTGAAACCTGAGCATTTTGAGGATTTAATCCCTCTCGTTGCACTCTATCGCCCAGGTCCTTTGGGATCTGGCATGGTGGCAGATTTTATTGACCGTCGTCATGGTAAAAAAGAGGTGACCTATTTACATCCGATTTTGGAACCTATTTTGAAAGATACGTTCGGTGTTATTCTTTACCAAGAACAGGTTATGCAAATTGCGTCTGCCATGGGCGGTTTCTCCCTTGGTCAAGCGGACTTGATGCGCCGTGCGATGGGCAAAAAAAAGGAATCTGTCCTCAAGGCGCAACGGGAATCCTTTATACAAGGTTCTATCAACAATGGCATTGAAGAGTCCATTGCAAACGAAGTATTTGACTTGCTCGTTTACTTCGCAGGATATGGTTTTAATAAATCTCATAGTGCGGCTTATGCGTATATTGCGTACCAAACAGCATATCTTAAGGCGCACTATTTCCCAGAATTTATGGCTGCTACAATGACAAGCTTTATGCAAAATATGGATAAGCTTACCTATTACATTAATGCATGTAAAAAACATAATGTGCAGGTCCTCGGTCCCGATGTAAACCATTCCTTGCGCAGCTTTGCCGTACAAGGTGATGCCATTCGCTTTGGTCTTGGGGGCATCAAGAACGTAGGGGATAATGCTATTGATCGACTCATTACAGAGCGTGAGGCTAACGGTCTCTATACGAGCATTACCGATTTTTGTCGTCGCGTAGATAGCAAGGTCGTTAATAAACGGTTGCTGGAAAGCTTGATTCGCTGCGGTGCCATGGACGGATTCGAGGAAAACCGCAATCAGTTATTGCATATGTATGAAAGTGCACAGGCCGTAGGGGCTAAGCAGCAAAAGGATGCTGCCATGGGGACTATGAGTCTCTTTGGTGAAAGCACGGATGATGTCGATATGATTCCAGTACCTAATCTACCTGATTTATCGGAAGATGATAAATTGAAGGATGAAAAGGACTACACCGGTTTTTATATTACGGGCCATCCATTGCAAGGCTATAACAAGGAACTGAAAGGCCTCTTTGAATTAGGACAGTTCCTTGAAAATCCAGAGCGTTTTGATGGACAAACGATTACCTTTGGCGGTCTCATTGCTGAAAGAGGGGATAGACCTACAAAACGGGGCGATGTCATGAGTATTCTTCGCATCGAAGATTATACTGGTTCCGCTCAAGTGGTGGCATTTCCAAAGGTATTTGCTCAGAGCCAACAGTATTTGGCTGTCGATATGGTTGTTAAGGTGCGAGGACGTGTTGATGCGGATGAAAAGGGGGTACAGATTATTGCAGACCGCATTGCACCGCTAAAGGTGAACTACAACAATGCACGACAAATCGCCATCCATATTCGCAGTGCCTATGATACGCCAGAGAATAGTAATGCGTTGAAGGAAATACTTTCACAAGCAGAAGGGCAAGTACCGACAGCATTATATTTACATAAACAACGAAAACGAATTAATTTATCACCTCAATTATGCTTTGCACCAACAGATGAGATCATCGCACGTATTGAATCTGTTTTAGGTGAAGGTTCCGTAGAGGTACAATAGTATATATTCAATTTAGGAGGATATATGAAACGTACAAAAATCGTATGTACCGTAGGTCCGGGCACGGATAAGTTCGGTATTTTAGAAGATATGATGCGCGCTGGCATGAATGTGGCTCGTTTTAACTTCTCTCATGGTTCACATGAAGAGCAAGCGGAGCGTATGCAAATGGTGCGTGATGCGGCGATGATCGTCAATAAACCAATCGCATTGTTGCTCGATACAAAAGGTCCAGAGGTTCGTCTTGGTCTATTTAAAGAAGGTAAGGTGTTCCTCGAAGCGGGGCAACAATTTACATTGACTACAGATGATGTAGAAGGCACTTCAGAGATTAGTACTGTAAACCATAAAGGTTTAGTAGGCGATGTTCACGTTGGCGATACGGTTCTCTTAGCTGATGGCCTCGTCAGATTGACCATTGATGCCATTGAAGGTAATAGCATTATTACGACCGTTCAAAACAGCGGTGAAATTGGCAATCGTAAACGTGTGGCCGTGCCAGGTGTAGCACTTAGCTTGCCACCTGTATCCGAGCAAGACGAATTAGATTTGCGCTTTGGCTGCCAACAAGGAGTGGACTTTGTAGCCGCATCCTTTATGCAACGAGCTAAGGATGTAGTGGCTATTCGTCGCATCTTAGAATCTGAACAAAAGGATATTAAGATTATCGCCAAAATTGAAAATGCGGAAGGGGTTAATAATATTGATGAAATCCTCGATGTAGCGGATGGTCTTATGATTGCTCGTGGTGATTTGGGCGTAGAAATTCCTGCCGAAGAAGTACCGGTATTGCAAAAGATGATGATTGAAAAATGTAATCGTCTTGGTAAACCTGTTATTACGGCTACGCAAATGTTGGAATCTATGATTCAAAACCCTCGTCCTACGCGCGCCGAAGCGAGTGATGTGGCCAATGCAATCTTAGATGGCACCGATGCGATTATGTTATCCGGTGAAACTGCTAATGGCGCATATCCGGTAGAAGCTGTTACAACGATGACACGTATTGCAGAGGTAACGGAGCAATCCGTCATTTATGATCATAAGAGCAGAACGCAGGAAAGCGTTGATGTGACCACTACTGAGGCTGTATGTTTGGCTAGCGTACGCGTCGCCAGTGATTTAGGGGCGGCAGCGATTTTAACATGTACCGAATCTGGGCATACTGCGATTAGTGTGGCTCGTCATCGTCCTGATTGCAAAATTATCGCCATTACACCGCATGATGAAACGATTCGCCGCATGCAATTGTGCTGGGGCGTTGAAGCCATCAAGGGGCGTGAAAATATCAACTCCGATGAAATGGTGAAACAAGCGATTACCGGTGCTCTTGGGGCGAATGCCATCAACTCGGGTGATTTAGTTGTTGTTACTGCTGGTGTGCCATCTGGTTCTACGGGTACCACGAATATGATTCGCGTTCATATTGCAGGCAAGGTATTGTTGTCTGGCAATGGTATTTTGCGTAAATCCGCTACGGGTCGCGTATTTATTGCAGCTAACCATAAGAATGATTATGAAAGCTTCCAATCTGGCGATATCCTCGTAGTAGGGACTATGGAACCAGAGTTGATGAACATTGCTAAACGAGCTGGCGGTATTGTAGCCGTAGAAGATGGTTATACATCAGATAGTGCCATTGCAGGCATTACCTATGGTATTCCTGTCATTTTAGGCGCTAAAGATGCTCATGACGTATTGCTTGAGGGGGCAGAGGTCACCATCGATGGTGAACGGGGCAAAGTCTTTGCAGGCATTGCGAATGCTAGATAAGCAATATATAATGTAAATAGGTTGGTCATAAAAAAGGAGTACGACTATGGATGATAAAGAATGGCGTACCTTTGTAACCGTTGTGGATGAAGGTAATATAACAAAAGCGGCTGAAAAGCTATTTGTTTCGCAACCCGCTTTGAGCTATCGACTGCGTCATTTAGAGGATAGCGTAGGGTACTCCTTGTTGCTTCGTACGACAGAAGGCATTGCATTGACGCCGCAAGGTGAAATCTATTATGACTATTGCAAACGCATGCTGCATGATAGAGAGGCTTTAGACCATGCATTGACATCGTCTACTGGTAAGATTCAAGGTACCTTGAAGATTGCATCATCCATCAATTTTGCAGATTATGAATTACCAGCTTTGTTGAAATCGTTCCGCGAGCAGTATCCAGATGTGCATATTCAAGTTAAGACAGCTTTCAGCCATCAAGTGGTGAAGATGTTTAATACTGGTGATTGTATGGTTGGTTTTGCGCGTGGTGGATATGAAGTATCAGGCAATTCAGAATTGTTATTGGAAGAACCGTATTGCTTGGTATATAAAGAGTTAGTGCCACCAGAATCGTTAGAGAAGGTGCCATTTATTCGATACCAAACCGATGCATCGGTGGCTAATATCATTGAAAAATGGTGTGCCGAGCATTTTGATGAGCCCCCTATTGTGGCGATGGACGTCAATTCCATGAGTACATGTCGTCATTTTGTGCGGGCCGGACTCGGATGGTCTATTCTAACCTATATGGGGCTTGGATCTTGTAAAGACAAAGATATTTATGTTAGCCCATTGCGTAGCAAGGATGGCACGTATATTACGCGTGATACCAATATGGTATACACAAAAGAGTCGGCCAATTTAATTGCTGTCAAAACATTTATCGAGTACGTACGAGATTACTATAAAAAACACACTGTCGTAGACGATAGTATTTTTAGAGAATATAAATCATAACATGTAAGTGCATGTATGCATCTTGTTAGAGGTGTATGCATGCATTTTTTTCATTTACGTCTAAAATTCTATGAGTTAAATGCATAAAAAGTATGAATGACAGTTATAAAAAAATTTATGCCCCCTATAAAGGTAATCTATTTTTCAGAAAATGATTATCAACGTATAATGAAATCATACTAAAGACAAGAATTCATTAAGTAATAGTCGCGTATTACGAATTACTTGGGTAGTGTTAGGATGAACAGTATATGCCTATGTTTATAAGAAAGGAAGAAACATGGAAAAACTTGTAAAATTAGCCGTTATCGTGCTAATCCCAATTATCCTCTGGTTTACAACTCCGCCAGCAGGACTTTCTGCGGAAGCGTGGCGCCTCTTAGGCTTCTACATTGCAGGTATCGTAGGTTTGATTTTAAAAC
>CAJMLW010000019.1 GCA_905214495.1 uncultured bacterium
TTAATTACTGCTAATTTAGCTTCTGTAGTTAACATTAATGTTACCTCCTAAAAAATAATAATCCCGATAAGCTTAAGTAACCGTTGGAGATTCGAATACTTCGCTTACGATATGTCTTATGACTTAGTTAAGTATACAGTATAATTCCGGTAGTGTAAAGGTTTTCATAAAAAAGAGAGGATAGTATCCCCTCTTTTTTAGACCAAATATTATTTAGGCACTTATTTTGAACCGAGCATCATACGGTCACTTAACGCACCTTCGCCGGCTACTTCGAATTTTTGAAGTAGATCTTGAACGGTTAATTTTTTCTTTTCTTCCCCTTTTACATCATAGATGATACGACCAGCGTCCATCATGATAAGGCGATTACCAAAGCGCAATGCATCACGCATATTGTGTGTAATCATAAGGGTTGTTAAGTTATGTTCTGCAACGAGTTTATCTGTCAATTGCAATACATTTTCAGCTGTCTTAGGATCAAGTGCGGCAGTATGTTCGTCAAGTAATAAAAGATCAGGTCGAAGCATAGTAGCCATCAACAATGTAATAGATTGACGTTGACCACCAGATAAAAGGCCCATACGAGCAGATAAACGATCTTCAAGGCCTAAACCTAATAGTGCAAGGCGTTCTTTAAAAAATGCTTGTTCGCTATCTTTAAAAGCCCATTTAAGACCTAAGCTTTTACCACGGCGCATAGCAAGTATCAAATTTTCTTCAATTTGCATATTACCAGCCGTACCAACCATAGGATCTTGGAATACACGGCCAATGTATTTAGCACGTTTGTATTCAGGCATTTTTGTTACATCTATATCATTGATTGTAATGGACCCTTCATCTACTGGGAATACACCGGCGATGGAGTTTAGTAACGTACTTTTACCAGCACCATTACCACCGATTACAGTACAGAAATCGCCTTCTTCTAAGCAAAGGTCGATGCCTTGTAACGCAGTTTTTTCATTAATTGTGCCCTTAAAGAAGGTCTTTACCATATTTTTTACTTCTAACATAGTGTCCTCCTTATCGAGCTAGCCATTTGGCTTTCAAAGTAGGCAATGAAAGCGCGATGGCAACGAGAATTGCAGTGAATAATTTCAAATCGTTTGGTGGCATCCCCATGTAGAGTACGGCAGCGATAACGATACGATATACGATGGAACCGAGTACTACGGCAACGAGACTACGTACGAAGGATTTTGTACCGAATACAACTTCACCGATGATAACAGATGCCAAGCCGATTACGATGGTACCAATACCCATCCCTACGTCGGCAAAACCTTGAAATTGACCAATAAGCGCACCAGACATCCCAACGAAGCCATTGGAAATCAATAGGCCAAGAACAATCATATTATCCGTATTAACACCTTGGGCACGAATCATTTGAGGATTCACACCTGTTGCACGTAATGCTGTACCAATTTCAGTGCCAAAGAACCAGAATAACAATAAGCATACTACAACAGCTACGATAACACCTACGATAGCCGCAGACCACATATTTGGTGTATGAAGTACGCTACCAAGAATTGTATAAATCGTATCCATACGAAGTAAAGATACATTAGCTTTCCCCATAATATGAAGATTAATGGAGTATAAAGCAATCATTGTTAAGATACCTGCTAACAATGCAGGAATCTTTAATTTTGTATGAATCCAACCTGTTACAGCACCTGCGGCCATACCACCAATGCCGGCAATCAAGATAGAAAGAATTGGGTTCATCCCACTAGTAATTAAAATGGCGGAAATAGCCGCCCCCATAGGAAATGTGCCTTCAACGGTCAAGTCAGCCACATCAAGAACACGGAAGGTTATAAATACACCGACCGCCAACAAAGACCATAAAAGCCCTGTTGTTATGGTGCCTACCACTAAATCTAACATTAAATTCTCCTCTATTATTTCATATCTTTACGAAGGGCATCAGGAATAGTGATACCTAATTTTTTAGCTCGTTCTTCGTTAACAGTTAGTTTAATATCTTTTTGCGTTTCAATAGCCATATCACTAACCTTCGCTTCGCCGGAAAGAACTTTAGCAGCCATCAAACCTGTTTGATAACCCAATTTATAGTAATCTACAGAATATGTTGCTACGCCACCAGTCATTGTCATACCTTCATCAGCTGCAAATACTGGAATTTTGGCAGCATCTGTAATTTGTGCTAAGTTAGCCATAGCAGATGCTAATACATTATCTGTTGGTGTATAAATAGCTTGTACATCTTGATTTACAAGATTTGTTGCTGCTTGTTGGATATCGTTTACATTAGAAACAGTAGCTTCTACAACTGTAATACCTTTTGTAGCAGCATAGGCTTTCATTTTTTCAACTTGTAATTGGGAATTGATTTCAGAAGATGTATAAATCGCACCAATACGCTTAACATTTGGAACTAAAGCAATGATAAGATCTACCTCTTTTTCAACAGGTGTCATATCAGAAGTACCAGTTACGTTGCCACCTGGGTGTTCGTTGGATTGAACAAGTTTAGCGGTTACATAGTCTGTAATCGCTGTCCCCATAATTGGCATATCATGAGATGCATTTGCCATTGTTTGAGCCGCTGGTGTTGCAATTGCTAATACTAAATCCTTTTTATCAGATACAAAACGTTGTGCAATACTGTTCAAATTAGATTGGTCAGCTTGTGCATTTTGTTGGTCAATTTTAATATTTTCACCATCTTTAAAACCTTTAGATGCGAGACCATCAACAAAGCCCTTATTAGCAGCATCAAGAGATGGATGTTCTACTAATTGAATCACACCAATTTTCTTTTGTTCACTAGTAGTAGTATTAGAACCACAACCAGCTACCATTGCCATAACAGTAATGGCACTAAGTGCCACTGCAATACTTTTTTTCCAGTTCATTTGTAACTCCTTACCAGTTAAGTACTAAATCATAGTTGCTTTGTTCATCAAATCCTCTGGTAAGGTGATGCCCAATTTTTGTAATTTATCTTTATTTACAACTAATTTGAATTCTTTTTGCATTTCGATAGGCATATCTTCGACTTTAGCTTCACCAGTTAAAACCTTAGCCGCCATCAAGCCTGTTTGGTAACCAAGTTTGTAGTAGTCTACAGATAAGGACATAACCGCACCGCCTTTTACGTGGTTATCCTCACCACCGAATACAGGAATTTTTGCAGGGTCTGTAATCGCTACAAGATTACTCATAGCAGATGCTACCACATTATCTGTTGGTACATAAATGGCATCAACATGTTGAGATACAAGGTTTTGTGCAGCTTGTTGAATATCGTTTACATTGGAAACGGTAACTTCTTCAACCTTAATGCCCTTTGTAGCTGCGTAAGCTTTCATCTTCTCAACTTGAATTTGAGAATTCACTTCGCTAGAGCTATAAATAGTACCGATAGTTTTAGCATTTGGCAATACTTTTAAAATTAAATCTACTTGTTGTTCTACTGGGTTCATATCGGATGTACCAGATACATTACCGCCTGGATGTTCATTAGATTTAACAAGTTTAGCCGCCTCATAATCAGTAATAGCTGTACCCAAGATTGGAATATCATGAGTTGCATTCGCCATGGATTGAGCCGCTGGCGTAGCAATCGCTAAAATCAAATTTTTACGATCAGATACAAAACGCTGTGCAATACTGTTCAAATTAGATTGGTCAGCTTGTGCATTTTGTTGGTCAAAGGTAATTTTGTCAGATAAGCCCTTTTCCTTAAGAGCATCAACAAAACCTTTATTTGCCGCATCTAGTGCTGGATGTTCTACGAGTTGTACAACACCAACCTTATATTCTCCATTAGATGTAGTTCCATTTGTGCCACAGCCTGTGAAAGCCATCAATGCTGCCGCCGTGAGCGCGAGGGCAATGCCTTTTTTCAAGTTCATTGGTGTTTCCTTCCTATATTCGAAATAATAATACTTCTATTATAAACAACTTTGAGCACTACATCAATGTATCAGACTAAAGTATTTTACATTTGTCCTTATGTAGAGCACATATTGCATACTAACAGATTTATTATTTATCTAGAGAAGCTAGCATGTCTTCTGTCAATTCATTGGCTGCTAAAATGTATTCTTTTAATGTCCCCTTATCGAGGGCAACCTTCATAACAGGCACTTCAAAGGGGTCAAGGATGACACACATTAAAATCTCACCGGTTACATAATAGCCCACTACGGCTTCATCTTCATCTAATGTTTCCCGTTTAACGGTCACACAATATGGTTTCATAACCTCCATAGCGGCCTTAGCAACCTCTTCGCGGGTAGCGATATATTCTTTTGCCTTTGTTTCAGGAATATCAAAGATATCGACCTTTACCGTCTTAACCTCTGTTGCCTCTCCCTTTGCCGCCTCAATGGCAGCCCCCAATTCCGTTTGTTTCATCCTATACCTCACATAACATGGACTTTCACCAATGGTAAAAGCCCCATCATACTAGATTGTTTCATCATCTGCATTCAAAAATGCTACGTAACAACGTTTTGCCTCATAAATATCAGCCTTAGAAGTAACCTCCCATGGAGCATGCATGCTGAGAACAGCAACGCCACAGTCGATTACATTCATACCATATAGTGCCATAATATATGCAATGGTACCACCACCGCCAAGGTCAACCTTGCCGAGTTCAGCCGTTTGGTATGTTACATTATTTGATTCCATCACACGACGGATAAAGCCCATGTATTCCGCATTGGCATCGTTGGAACCAGATTTACCACGAGAACCGGTAAATTTATTAAATACGACGCCCATACCTAGGTAAGAAGCATTTTTCTTTTCAAAGGCAGATGCATACAATGGATCATATCCAGCGCTAACATCAGAGGATAGCATACGAGAATTTTCCAATGTACGGCGCACATTTACTGAATTAGGTTTACCCATCAATG
This sequence comes from uncultured bacterium, assembly GCA_905214495.1. Lineage (GTDB taxonomy): Bacteria > Bacillota > Negativicutes > Veillonellales > Veillonellaceae > Veillonella. The sequence goes on from CAJMLW010000019.1 coordinate 4,911, forward strand.
TTAAGATTTCTGCTACAGCATTTTCAAAGAACCGAGATTGCATACCTGTAGCACCAACGGAACCAATTTCTTCTTTATCTACAAGTAAACAACAAGTCGTACGTTTTACCTTATCAACTTCAAGCATAGCCACCAAAGATGTGTAAGCGCAGACACGATCATCTTGACCATATGCTAATACCATGGAGCGGTCAAAACCCATATCACGCGCCTTACCAGCCGGTACAATCTCAAGTTCTGCCGATAATAAATCGCGTTCTACGAATCCATATTCTTTTTCAAGAAGGTGATTAATAAATTTAGTGACCCCTTCTTTTTCTTCATCTTTAACAGGGCGACTACCGATGAGAAGATCTAGAGCTTCACCTTCAATCACCTTAGCTGCATTCTTTTGCATTTGTTCTTGACCTAAGTGAGGCAATAAATCTGTAATGCAGAATACAGGATCAGTTTCTTTATCACCAATATTAATGTTGATGCGCGTACCATCCGTTTTGACTACAACCCCATGAATAGCAAGAGGCATAGCTACCCAGTGGTATTTTTTAATACCCCCGTAATAATGTGTATCCCAAAATACTAGATTGCTATCTTCATATTGAGGGTTTTGTTTTACGTCAATGCGCGGAGAATCGATATGAGCACCAAGGATATTCATACCAAGGTCTAAATCATCGGTACCGATATTAAATAGCGCAATAGATTTATCCATATGAGTATAGTAAATCTTATCTCCCGCTTTAATTGGCGTATTAGATTTAATTAAGTCTTTTAAATCAACATAGCCAGCTTTTTTTGCAGCTTCCACAGATTGAATGACACATTCGCGTTCTGTTTTACCATTATCTAAAAATTGACGATAAGAGTCACCTAATGACATCACATCTTGTAATGTTTGTTCATCATAATTATGCCAAGCATATTTACGTTCCATAATTTCATTCCTTTCTATATAAGCATATTGCACAACATATAGTGTGTTATGCTTTTGATTTTTCTAGTAATTCTTTTTGACGGCGCTCATAATAAAGCCGCTCTTTCTCTCGGTTAATTTCCGATTTTTCTCTATATAATTTACCGATTTCATCAGTACTATGACTTAATACCTTTGTTACATAAAACTTGGTAATTCCTGACTTAATCGTATATTTTCCAACCTTTAACTGAGTGGCAAATTCTCCGTGTTTCGGACAAACGCCTATCGATAAATGCTTATCTCCTTGTATCCGCTCAGGACGTGTCGTTTCCAACCGACATTGGCAATAGGGACAAAAGGATAGTCGCACCCGTCTATCATAAACGATACGTTTCTTTTCTTGAAAGTTATCGTACATAAAGAAGGTCAAACCCGGTGGATATAAAAATGGATTTGGCGCCTCTTTTCGTATGGAATCATAATGCAACAATGCTTTTGGCAAATCTAGCTTTTGGCAAATATGTGCCGTAAATATAGCATCGTGAAGTGCATTATGAGCAGATAATTCTTCAAATGATATATGTAAATCCTCCATCGCATGAGCAACAGAATACTGTTGTGTCGTGCCATATCGTTGATAGCTGTATATCATTTGTGCATCAGCCCAAGAATCATAGTCGATACTCTTTAATTTATGGAGCAATAAATTTTCTCGCAATATAAGAATATCGTCAGCGCCCCAAGACAGAAGCATATAATCCTTGCCACACCATTGTTGAAAATGACTATAGGCCACCCTAAATGGGACACCGCGATTCAAATCTTGATTTGTTATCCCTGTAAGGGCCTTCACATGCTTATGCATATGTGGTAAATATTTAGGTTTTACATACATTGTGAAGGAATCCACAATCTCTAAGTTCTCATTGAGCTTAATAGCTCCGATTTGAATGATTTCACCAGTCAACGGCATCCGAGCTCGCTTCATAAAGCTAATGTCGTTGCTATACGGTTGATTCCACTCTAAATCAAAAATAATATAATCCATAACTTACGATTCCTGCAGTAATGTTTCAGCTGCCTTAATCACTTGTTCTTCGGTAATAACAGAAATACCTTTGTACTTCCCTTCTTTTATAACCTGTTTCATGCTTTTACCAATTTCATAATGGTCCATCGATTCAAGTACGATAGATTTTGCTTGGTACGGACCATAGAAAAATGGATTAGACGGTCCATAAAGGGCTACGATAGGAACACCCTGACTAATGGCTACATGCATAGGTCCAGAATCATTCGTAATCAGCAAGTCACACCATTTCATGGCCGCAGCTAAAGGGCCCAATTTAAAAGCACCTGTAGCCACGATTGGAGACGTCTTCATCTGCGCCACAACAGGTTTAACCATATCTAAATCCATGGGGCCACCAAAAAACACAGTCTTATACCCCTTATTGCCAAAATAATCAGCTACATCAGCAAATCGCTCTGCAGGCCATCGTTTCTCTGGCACTGCACTGCCGATATTGAATCCAATAATCTTATCGCGAGGCATAACACCCTGACTTTCATAAAAACGAGAAACCTCATCATTCCAGTCCTTACAGGTTTCTATATGTAATCCGTGATTAGCTACGTCTGTGACACCTAACTGTTCTAATACATTAATGTACATATCAGCAGCGTGACGTGTCTTGCGATCAAGACGGGTATATTTCGTCATAAATGGTCTAAACAGAAAATGACTCATCCCCGTCGTCACCTTACCGTGAATTTTCCATGCCAAGTATGATGTACGTTCATTAGGATGCAGGTTGATAACGATATCTGGACGACCTTGGTCGTTAATGCGACGAGCGATTTCATTTAACCCTTTAATGCTATTATGACGTCCTTTTTTATCGACGGTAATCAAATCATCGATATAAGGATTGTATTTCATCACATCTTGTAACTCTTCATCAATCACATAGGTGATATGACTATGAGGTGCTGCTTTACGCAACACCTCTAGAAATGGAGTCGTTAACACTACATCACCTAAATGCATGAGAAAGGTTACGACAATACGTTTGTAATCAAGTTCCATCATAAATCCTTTCTCAACATTTCAGAATATACATCCCACACCGCATCGACTGGAATTTGAGCCATACAGTCGGGATCATCTACCAATGGCTGTTCAGGTGTAGCCTTTGATGTAGGGGAAATAATAAGATGCACATGACTGCCACCATACGGACCCGTTCTATGCGGTGATGTGGTACCAAACAAAGCGATCAATGGTTTCTTTAATGCATTGGCAATATGTAAAGGCCCCGTATCAGCGCTGATGAAAATATGGCAGTGACGAATCAACTCGATTAACTCAGCCATGGTCGTTTGACCAACTAAATTAATGAGATTATCGCTCTTCACATAGTTTTCTATAAATTGGCCTTTTTCACTATCATCAGGCGAACCCGCAATGACCACCTTTTTACCACTTTCACAAAGGCGAATACATAATTCACCAAAATTTAATAACGGCCATTCCTTAACAATCCATCGCGCACCAGGTACAACGACAACATAATCATCGGTTACACCTAGTTCGGATAGCCGGTTGCGAATCTTCCCTTCTGCTGCATGGTCATGAGGCATTGGAAATTCCACGCCATCCACTTCGCCACCTAAGGCACGTACCGTATCGAGATAGCGCTCAATAACGTGATCATATTTATGAGCTCCTACTAGAGCTTTATTAACTAATTGACTGCCCTCGCGAAGTTCCCAATAGCCATATTTCTCAGGAGAACCCGATAGTAGAGATACAATGGCACTTTTGGCGATACATTGTAAATCTAAGGTCATATCGAAATGACGACTATGTAGTTCTTTACGAAGATTCCATAAATAAGACGGCGATTTTAATTGTTTCTTATCGATGACAATTACTTCGTCCACCCAAGGGGTACCTGGCAAGAGGCTCGCAAATTGTTCATGTATAGCCCAGGTAATTTTTGCGTGCGGCAAATTTTGGCGCAATGCATATAATGTTGGCAATGCGTGAATGACATCACCTAAGGAACTCATTTTTATGATGAGTATATTGGAATAGTCCTTCATAATAACCCCTCTATGAACGAAGAATACACACAAATGTGGTTCATCCAAAAATTAATGCTTTAAAATCTTTTTCATGAAATTTAATAGATTAGATTCTGTAAACAGGTATCCCTTTACCCCTGCAGCCTCAGCAGCATCTACATCACGCTGGCTATCACCGATGAGAAAGCTATGTTCTACATCAACATCAAAATCCTTGATAGCTTGCAAAATCATACCAGGCTTTGGTTTACGACAGTTACAATCGACAGCATAGCGTTCTACAGTGCCATCCTTGTGATGTGGGCAATAATAGAAATGTAAAATAGGTGCACCCGCTTTAAACAGTTCATTCCCCATATAATCATGTAGGATTTGTACATCGGTTTCCTTATAATAACCTCGTGCCACACCACTTTGGTTTGTTACGACTATAAGTTCATAACCAGAATCATGGGCTAATTTCAATGCTTCTTTTGCACCATCAACCCACTGTAAATCCGCTATCTTATAGAGATAGGAAACATCCTTGTTAATAACCCCATCTCTATCGAGGAATAACACCTTTCTCATACTGCATCCTTTACAATTATCTAAAGAATTAATATTAATCTGTCACAACAGATTAACGCAAATACCCTTCGTTATTATCTAATAATTCACAATATTCTTTTACAGCATCAGCTAGTGGCGTAAAACCTTTATCATAGCCAGCAGCCAACAATTTAGTTGTGTCTGCTTCGGTAAAGCTTTGGTATTTACCAATCAACACTTCTGGGAACGGAATGTACTCAATGCGACCTTTACCATTGTAGTCGATAACAGCTTGCATGAATTCATTGAAGCTATGTGCATGACCTGTACCACAGTTGAATGTACCAGAAATTTCAGGGTGTTCCCAGAAATAGAAGTTTACATTCACCACGTCTTTTACATAGATAAAATCACGTGTTTGGCCACCATTTTCATAGCCATCTGTGCCTTCAAACAAATTGATAACGCCTGTTTCTTGGTTTTTATAGAACATTTGGCGTACAAGAGATGCCATTTTATCCTTATGTGCTTCATTAGGACCAAATACATTGAAATAACGCAAACCTACAACTTGTGCTGTATATTCGCCTTCAAATTTACGTACATAACGATCAAATAATAGTTTAGAATATGCATACGGATTTAACGCTTCTTCTGCTTCTGGCGTTTCCACAAATCCATTGGTACCATTACCATAAGTGGATGCAGAGGATGCATAGATAAATGGGATGGCCCGATCTTGGCAATAATGGAATAGATTCTTGGAACCTTCATAGTTGTTCTTCATCATATATTTGCCATTATATTCCATCGTATCTGCACATGCGCCTTCATGGAAAATGACTTCAATAGGACCTACATTGAATGTACCGTCCGCAATAGCAGCATCAAAATCATCACAATCAATGTAATCTAAATAATCTAGATTTTGAAGATTGCGAATTTTACGACCATCTGTCAAATCATCGACGATTAAAATATCATTGCGACCGCGTTCATTTAAGGCTTTCACAATATTACTACCAATAAAACCGGCACCACCAGTTACAATAATCATAATTTCCCCTCCTTAGCCATCGTGGCTATTTTCTTTACGATATCCGATGTGGAGTAACCTTCTTTAAATGAAAGTACCTCTACTTCATCTACAGATTCTCTACCAACGATATCCTCTTTTTTATAATCGCCACCCTTAACAAGAATATTAGGGCGTAAGTACGCTAATAATTCGGCAGGTGTATCCTCCTCGAAAAGGACAACACCATCTACACATTGTAAGGCGCTTAATAATGCCGCTCTATCCTCTTCAGACACGATAGGTCTTGTTTCACCTTTTAAACGTCTAACTGACGCATCAGAGTTAAGCCCAATAATGAGGTGAGCCCCAAGTTGTGCCGCCTCTTGTAGATATGTAATATGTCCTCGATGCAGAATATCAAAGCAGCCATTTGTAAATACAACTGTTTCATCCATGCTTTGCCATTTATCGATTAACGCCTTCATTTCTTCTTTCGTATATAATGGACTAGATGTAGTCAATTGTCGTACAGAGCGCCATAATTCAATCAACTCTTGGCGATGGATTGGATATGTTCCCACCTTAGATACGACGATGCCAGCAGCGCCATTAGCGATATGTAGAGCTAAACGCATGGATAAACCACTGGCTAAGCATGAAATCATCATAGCTACAACCGTATCACCAGCGCCACTCACATCGAATACATCCTGTTGTGTTGCTGGATTATGCCAAGTTCTACCATCCTTAGCCACAACGGTAATACCCTTAGCGGAACGAGTACCGATAATATATTTAATATTAATCTTATTAAGTACTTCCTTAGCCGCCTCAATAACTGAGGTATCATTATTCGGAATCACACGACCTAAGGATTCACCCAATTCTTTTACATTCGGTGTAATACATGTAGCACCATCATATTTGGACCAATCAGCACCCTTAGGATCTACGATGGTCTGTACTTGATAAGTGTTCGCCAACTTGAATACATGTTGCAACAATGTCGGTGTGCATACGCCTTTTCCATAATCGGATATGACGATGCCTTGTAATCCACGTTGACAAAGCTTCTCGAGCCACATGATTAATTGTTCTTCTTCAGCAGCTGTAATAGGCGTAATGGTTTCAAAGTCGAGGCGCATCATTTGCTGACGGTCACCTAAAATACGCATTTTAGTAATCGTAGACCGACTTTCATCATGGATGAGACCGGATGTATCAATATGATCAGCGGCCAATAAGTTATCGAGTACTCTACCATGGTCATCGACACCAGCTACGGCCCCTAAATAGACATGGCAATCGAGATTGGCTAAGTTAGACGCTACGTTACCTGCCCCGCCAAGCACTTCTTTCACAGAGGATACGCGATTGACCGGCACAGGAGCCTCTGGTGAAATACGGCTCACATCGCCAAATACATAACGATCCACCATAACATCACCAATAACTGCAATGTTTAGGTTCGATAATGAATTTGTCAAAAACTCATTCACTGTTTTTGTAATCATAGGTCCCCTTTCAAGAAATCTGTGATTTCTTCCCTATCTCGATTAATAATCTTCTTCAATAAGTTCGCAAATGATATGACCAGCTAAAATGTGCATTTCTTGAATACGCGCCGTAACAGTACTTGGAATAGCTAGTGTAAGATCGCATAATTCTGCCAATTTACCGCCACCTTCACCGGTGAAAGCAATCGTGTGCATACCTGTATTTCGTGCCATTTCCACGGCTTTCACAACATTTTTTGAATTACCCGATGTGGAAATACCGATAAGTACATCCCCAGAACGGCCTAAGCCTTCAACTTGACGCGCAAACACTGCATCATAGTCATAATCATTGGCAACAGCTGTCAAAATAGATGTATCTGTGGTAAGCGCAATGGATGCAAGAGAGCGGCGTTCTTTTTTAAAACGTCCAATAAGTTCTGCTGCAAGATGTTGAGAATCCGCAGCGGAACCACCATTACCACAGAATAAAATTTTATTGCCACTATTCAAAGCCACAATACAGCGGTTAGCAATTTCTTGAATAACATCCATCTGATCCATTGTTTTACTAAACACATCAAGATGGTCTGTAAATCGATCCGCAATGATTGGATTTATATCTGTCATTATAAAATCTCCTTTAGTAGGCGATCAGCGTTTTTCCAAAATAGTTTTTCCGTTTGTTCTTCTGAAAGCCCGGCGCCTCTAAATGCATCATACAAACGATGCATATCTGAAATATCCTCAATTTCTGTATTTGGCTTGATACCATCAAAATCAGTGCCTAGAGCAATTACATCTTCGCCACCTTTGTTAATGATATACAATCCATGTTTCACAATATCATCGATGCGACTGATAGATGAGGTACCTAAAAAGGATTGAGCAAAGTTCAAACCAATAACGCCACCCTTTTCGCCAATTAGACGAATCAAGTGGTCCGGCAAATTACGACGATGAGCTGTCACTTCTCGCGCATTAGAATGAGATGCAATAAAAGGCACATCAAGAATATCGCCTAATTGTTCTGTTCCCCCATCATTAAGATGAGAACAATCAACAATCATGCCTAATTCTTGCATCCGTTCCACAAATGCAACACCTGTTTTAGTTAATTTCTTATGAGGATCTCCCGTATTAGGTTCCCCCAATTCATTAGGATAATTCCAGGTCAATGTAATAAGTCGAACACCATCAGCGTAAGCCTTGTCTAACTTAGCTAAATCGCCTCCAAGGACTCCCCCCTCTTCAATGGATAATAAAGCAGCTACTTTATGATTTTCATAACATGCTGCAATATCATCATAAGAACGCACATGACTGATATAGTCGCTATATTTTTGTATCTGACTATCGAACAATTGGCGCATAGATTCATATCTACCATACGAATCGTCTTGTTCTTCTAAGTCTACAAATAATGCAAAATCCTGCAATCGACTATGCCCTTTGATAAGGCGCTCAATATCAATTTTCCAGTTATTAGAAAATAAATCACCATCATTAGGGTGATCTATCAATTGCATTATCGTATCACAATGTAAATCAATCATATATTCTCGCTACTTCTTTGCTTTCTTAGCATCTAATTTTTTTAATGCTTTTAGTTCAGCCATAAAGCTGTCAATATTATCAAACTTGCGATATACAGAGGCAAAACGTACATATGCAACTTGGTCAATATCTTTTAATTGTTGTAATACAAGTTCACCAATACGATCTGTAGAAATCTCCTGATTTACTTCATTGCGAATGTCTCGCTCTACATTATTGACCACTTCTTCCATAACGGACATAGGTACTGTTCGTTTGTCACAGGAACGCAACAAGCCATTTAACAATTTACCACGGTCAAATAATTCACGGCGACCATTTTTCTTTGCTACCATGAGTGGTACTTCTTCGATGATTTCATAAGTAGTAAAGCGGCGTCCACAATTAATACACTCCCGACGACGACGGATACTATTTCCTTCATCTGTCGTTCTTGAGTCTGTTACCTTCGTGTCTGTATGTTGGCAATAAGGACATCTCATTAGCTAATACTCCTTTTCTAATCAGTCAGTAATCATGAAAAAGGCAGAATACGCCTATTTTCTTATACCTTATATAGTACCATATTTAGTAGGAAAAGTACAAAAAGAACCCCCTATAAACCTATGAATTATAACCTTTTTAGCAAGATCACATTCAAAATTGTTATAAGGGGTTCTTTTTTATGCACTTACGTACTAAATCGTATTAAATTAACGTTTAATAGCATCTTGAACGTGTAACAAGCAATCACCGGATTCGATACGACTGCCTTCACGAACAAGAATTTCTTCAACGATACCATCGATAGGAGCTGTAATTGTAGTTTCCATCTTCATAGCTTCTGTTACGATTAATGGTTCACCTTTAGTTACGGATTGACCTTTTTTAACTAGGATCTTAACAACGGAACCAGATAACGTAGCACCAATTTCACCAGGGTTAGATTCATTTACTTTACGACGAACAACGCCAGTTGTTTTAGCATGTTTATCATGAACTTTAATAGAACGTGGTTGGCCATTGAATTCAAAGAGAACGATGCGATTACCATCTTCATCAGGATCGGATACACCATTCATCTTGATAATTAATGTTTTACCTTTTTCAATAGTAACTTGAATTTCTTCACCACGTTTCATACCAAAGAAGAATGTTGGTGTATCTAATACAGATACATTACCAAAGTCTTTAGTAAATTTAGTGTAGTCTTTAAATACTTTAGGATACAAGCAGTATGCACTTACATCTTCATCAGTAGTATTAGCACCCATTTCATTTAATTCATTACGAACATGTTCGAAATCAGTTGGAGGTAATACAGCACCAGGACGAACAGTAATAGGGCGAGCACCTTTCAAGATGATTTTTTGAAGTTCTTCAGGGAATCCTTGGTATGGTGTGCCCAAACGACCTTCGAAGAATTCTACTACGGATTGAGGGAAGTCTAATACATCGCCTTTTTCGTAGATATCTTTTTCAGTCAAGTTGTTTTGTACCATGTACAATGTCATATCACCAACGACTTTAGAAGAAGGTGTTACCTTGATGATATCACCAAACATCATATTAACTTGGTGATATACTTTTTTTATGTCTGTCCAACGATCACCAAGTCCAACCATTTTAGCTTGTTGTTGCAAGTTGGAATATTGACCGCCTGGCATTTCATGTTGGTATACTTCTGTATTTGGATATTTTTCAGCTTTATCAACGCCTCTGTAGTAAGGACGAATACTACCGAAGTAATGAGACATTTCTTCCATGTAGTCAATATTCATTTGTGGTTGACGTTCAGTACCAGCTAAAGCATAATACATAGAATTCATGCTTGGTTGGCTAGTGCCATTTGCAAATGCAGAGTAAGCCAAGTCGATAACGTCTACACCAGCATCTACAGCACGTCCATAAGAATAAATAGTATTGCCAGAACCTTCATGAGAATGCAAATGAATTGGTACTGTTACAGCATCTTTCAAAGCGGATACTAAGTTGTATGCAGCTTGAGGTTTCAACAAACCAGCCATATCTTTAATAGCGATAATATTAGCACCCGCATTTTGCAATTCTTTTGCCATTTTTACATAATAATCAAGATTGTATTTAGGCCGATTGCTGTCGAGAATATCGCCTGTGTAGCACAATGCAACTTCAGCAATCTTATTTTGATTGCGAACTTCATCGATAGCAACCCTCATATTGTCAAGGCTATTTAAGCTATCGAATACACGGAATACATCGATACCATTTTTAGCGGACAATTGAATGAAATTACGAACTACATTATCAGGATAGGATGTATAACCAACGGCATTAGCACCGCGAATCAACATTTGAAGCAGTGTATTAGGCACTTCTTTACGGAACATGCGCAAACGTTCCCATGGATCTTCGTGCAAGAAGCGATAGGATACGTCAAATGTTGCACCGCCCCAACATTCTAAGGAGAATAGATTTGGTACACCTTTAGCGGCATCGCCAGCTACGCGCGCCATATCGATGGTACGCAAACGTGTAGCAAATAAGGATTGGTGAGCATCACGCCATGTTGTATCTGTAAAGAATACTTGTTTTTGGTCAGCCAACCATTTACTGAAGCCTTCTGGACCTAATTCGTCGAATTTTTGTTTTGTACCAGGTGCTGGAGATACATCTAGTTTAGATGGCAATTGCATTGGTTCAAAATCAGGTACCTCTTGAGGGCCTGCACCGGAGTAACCATTGATTGTAGTATCCGCAATGTAGCGAAGCAATTTAGTACCACGGTCACGATCTGGTTTTAATTCGAATAATTCAGGATGGTCTTCAATGAAGTTAACTGTATAGTTACCACTTTGGAATTCAGGATTTTCAAGAACGTTAATCAAGAAGTGAATGTTTGTTTTAACGCCACGAATACGGAATTCTTTCAAGCAACGAAGCATTTTACGAATGGTTTCTTCATTGTTAGGACCGAATGCAGTAGCTTTTACAAGCAAGGAATCATAATAAGGTGTTACTACAGCGCCTGTGAAAGCATTACCGGAGTCTAATCGGATACCAAAACCGCCGGAACTACGATATGCCAAGATTTTACCAGTATCTGGCATGAAGTTGTTCTTAGGATTTTCTGTAGTGATACGACATTGAATTGCAGTACCTTTACAAGGAATTTCATCTTGTTCAGGAATGCCAACTTCTGGACTATGTAAATCATAGCCTTCAGCGATACGAATTTGAGAATGAACAATATCGATGTCCGTAATCATTTCTGTTACGGTATGTTCTACTTGGATACGAGGGTTAACTTCGATGAAATAGAAGGAACCGTCAGCAGTTACCAAGAATTCAACAGTACCAGCATTAACGTAGCCAACATTTTTCATGATTTTGACGGCTGCGTCACAGATACGTTTACGAGTTTCTAATGGCAATGCAAAAGCTGGTGCCATTTCAACAACCTTTTGGTGACGACGTTGTACAGAACAGTCACGTTCATGTAAATGAACTACATTACCATGTTCATCACCTAAGATTTGAACTTCAATATGTTTAGGTTCAACGATGAGTTTTTCTACATATACATCGTCATCACCAAATGCTGCTTTAGCTTCGGATTTAGCGCGGTCATAAGCATCGCGTAAATCTTCTTTACGGTGAACTTCGCGCATACCGCGACCGCCACCACCATTTACGGCCTTAATCATCAAAGGATAACCGTGAGTTTCAGCGAATTCCTCCAATTGTGCAAAATCACGCAATGCCCCATCAGAACCTGGAATCATTGGAATTTCTGCCAATTTAGCTTGTGTACGAGCGTTAACCTTATCGCCAAACATATTCAAATGTTCTACGTGAGGTCCAATAAAAATGATGCCTTCTTCACCGCAACGACGAGCGAACTCTTCGTTTTCGGATAAGAAACCATAGCCAGGGTGAATTGCATCAATATCATGTTCCTTAGCAATGCGGATGATATCTTCGATATCCAAATAGGCATCAACTGGTTTTTTACCTTCCCCAACCAAATACGCTTCATCAGCTTGGTTACGGTGCAAGGACAATGTGTCTTCTTTAGAATAGATAGCTACTGTTTTAATACCCATTTCGTTACATGCACGAAATACGCGGATTGCGATTTCGCCACGATTCGCTACCAAAACTGATTTAATTTTCTTCATAATTGCCTCCTACCGAGTCCTATCGAATGATAGATTTGTGTGCATTGATATACATTGTTTACGTGCATATCGAAATACATGTTTTACTTAAACATTTATCACTTTTTTTGATATCCGATTATGAATCAAATATATTTCTATTATACAATAATTTTCAGATATTAAAAGCATTAATCATCAATATGCTTATATTTATAAATAATTTAAATCAATATAGAAATTCTTCTATTCATTAATTTTTCATATGTATTTTTACATATATCGGATTTGGAATAAGATTATATTTATGTAATTTATTCATCACCCAAGAAATGTTGCATTAACTGATTCAATTGTTCTTGGTCTCTAGCTCCCATTGTTTCAACAGCGGAATGCATAGCTAATAATGGTAAGCCAATGTCCATCGTCCTCATTGGCAACATAGCCGATGAAATAGAACCTACGGTCGAGCCTCCTGGAATATCAGAACGATTAACATAAATTTGGTATGCTACACCAGCTTCCTCACAAAGGCCTTTCACAATGGCAATAGCCTTTGCATCGCCTGCATAAGATTGACTGCAGGCCTGTTTCAATGTAACGCCTCCATTGAGTACAGGGAAATTTGTAATATCATTTTTCTCTGGATAATTTGGATGCAATCCATGGGCTACATCAGATGAAATCATGAAACCACGAGCCACATCTAGATCCATATCATCACGGCTTAATCCTAAACTGCGATACACACGTTCTAATAAGTTTGGCAATAACATTCCTGCTCCGCCTTGTTTAGTACGGCTACCCACCTCTTCATTATCAAATAGAATAGCACAACGAATGCCATCTGTTTGTTTTTTCTTTGCTTCCACGATACCTGCAAGAACACCGAAACAAGACGTTAAATTATCAAGTCTTGGAGAACTAATGAAATCAAAATCTGTACCTACTAATGTACCTTCTGTTACAGGATAGAGTGTAATTTCATAGGATAGAATTTCAGATGAATCACAATTAATCTCGTCTGCTAAAAATTGATTCCATACCTCTTCCTCAGATTTTGTCGTATCTCCATCTGGTTTCATCATGATGATAGGTAACATTTCTTTTTGGCGATTTAAGGCTACCCCATCATTCACACTACGGTTCATATGAATCGCTAAATTAGGGATAATAGCGATTGGCCGCTTCGTATCAAATAGAACAGAATCAACATCATATGAATTTTCACCCTTTAAGACAACTGTTCCAGCGGCCCCTAAAGGTCGATCTAACCAAGTATTTTGAATTAATCCACCATACATCTCAACATTGAGCTTTGTGTATCCTTTCACATCAGTAATAGGATTTGGCTTGACCCGTATAGCAGGAAAATCTGTGTGAGCCGATGCAATGCGTAAGGAATGACGATAGTCCTCGCCTATGTGAAAGGCAAATAATGTCGTACCAAATACATTAACTACATAATCACCAGATGTTAGATTCCAAGGTTCTTCTAAGGATAACTCTGTAAATCCTGCATCTAATAATAGTTGCAAACTAGTATCTACCGTATGATACGGAGATGTACACCCCTTGATATATTTTATTAATTGAGGATTATCAAATTTCATATGACCTCCTACTTAATTATTACATGCAAATTGTTATGTAATATACATAATCTATTGCCATTGTATCACAAAAACGCCGTCCCACAAGGGACGGCGTCATGTATACATAATCGTATACGTTTATGTAATTGTGTTTTACCACATACCAATTGCTTTCATCCAGATAGAACCTAATCCTACAAAGATGATTAAGTTGATAACAGATGAGAAGAAACCAAGTTTCCACCATGTGTTTTGAGGAACATATCCAGTATTGAAGATTACTGGAGAAGGACCTGCTGCATAGTGAGTTAAGGACATACACAAGTTAGATGTGAATGCAATCATCAACAATGTCAACATTGGTGGTGCGCCTGCGGAAATCGCAATAGCAGAGAATGCTACGAACATGGCAGAAATATGAGCTGTTAAGGATGCAAATGCATAATGTGAATATGTATTAATAAGTACAGCTATAACGAAGGCAATAATCCAAGATCCTTCTGGAATATAACCGCCTACAAGTACTGTTGCCCATTTAATGAAGCCCAATTTGGACAAGAAACCGGCAAAGCCCATTAATGTACCCATCCAAACTAATGTATCCCAAGCACCTTTTTCACTTTTAACATCGTCCCAAACTAGAACGCTAGTAGCAAGCAAAATAGAAATACCTAAGAATGCAACAGTGGTAGCATCAATTTTTGTGAATTGAGAGGTAGCCCATAACACTAAAGCTAAAACGAATACGCCTAGCATAACCCATTCTTGGAACGACATTTTACCAAGGCCTTTTAGCTCTTCGCGAATCATTTGTTGTGCTTCACGGGCATCTTTAATTTCAGGTGGATATACTTTGTAAATGAAATACGGCATAATAATTAATGCAATGATACCAGGAACAATGGCTGCCATAGCCCAATCCCCCCAAGTAATGCCAATTCCAAAGGATTGAAGTGCCAATGTAGCAACCAATGTATTACCCGCCATAGATGTTTGGAACATAGCAGATGTAATCGTATTGACTTGATAAATAGATTGCATCAAGAAGGAACCAATCTTACGAGGACCATCTTGTGGTTCAGAGCCGAACGCTTTTGCCAAACTTGTCGTAATTGGCATGATAACACCGCCCACACGAGCTGTATTAGATGGTGTAGCAGGCGCTAAAATTAAATCAGATAAAGCTAAAGCATAAGATAGGCGCAAAGAACTGCTACCAAATGCAGCAATCAAATTATAAGCAATACGTTTACCCAAACCAGTCTTAATAAAACCACGAGAGAATAAGAAAGCCCCAACAATTAACCAAATAGCAGAGTTAGCAAAGCCAGAAATAGCTTCACCAATTTTCAATGTACCTGTGAGTGCAGCCACAGTGATAACAACGATAGATACACCACCAATTGGTAATGGCTGCGTAATAAAGCCTACGATGGTAGCAACAAAGATGGCGAATAAGTGCCAAGACTGAGGTGTTAAACCCTCTGGTGTTGGAATAAACCACAGGCCTATACCAAAGACCGCTGGAATAATCCAGTTCAATAGTTTTTTCATACACATACCTCCTACATAGGAAAAAAATTAAACTTCGTATGAAAAAAGCTGTACATCTAAAACTATGCACAGCTTTCATCGTCATATATATCCTATTCAGGCAAAGATACATCCTCTAAATTTGTTTTGTCGATAGACTCAATATCACCTTTATCGCATAGATTTGCAATATTTGGATCAATTGGTAAACGGCTCAACAATAATAGACCATATTTTTGAAGAATTTCTTCAATATGGCTTTCACCAAAGATTTGGTAATCCTTACCATTATCTGGACAATGGAAGTACGAGTAGTTTTCTACTACACCGATGATAGGCACTTGCATTAAATCAGCCATTTTAACTGCTTTTTCAACAATCATGGATACCAAGTCTTGAGGAGATGTAACAATGATAATACCATCCAATTTCAAGGATTGATATACAGTAATTGCTACGTCACCTGTTCCTGGTGGCATATCAACGAATAAATAATCGATGTCTTTCCAAATAACATCACTGTAGAATTGTTTTACAACATTGCCTAGAATAGGACCACGCCATAATACAGGATCTGTATCATTTTCAAGCAACAAATTAACGGACATTACATCAATGCCATATTGCTTAGTTTTAACAGGATACATACCAACTTCGTCAGCGTAAGCCTTTTCTTTGATACCAAACATCTTAGGAATGGATGGACCTGTTATATCAGCATCAAGAATACCTACTTTATAACCTTTACGAGCCATCGTTAAGGCCATCAAGCTTGTAACGGAGGATTTACCTACACCACCCTTACCGGATACAACACCGATAACATGTTTAACTGAACTCAATTCATGCAATGGAGCCGTCATATCTTGAGGCTGTTGTGCACCACCGCAACCTGCGGATTTGGATGGACAACTATTGCAATCACTACTGCTGCTACCGCAACCCATAGTAAACACCTACTTTCTTTGAGGACTTTCCTCAACAATATATAGTTAGAAAATTATTATCTCATTGTAAATATCGTTCATTGTGAAAGCTCTTTCTACAACTAACACATCATATATTTACAGTGTTATTGTATCATGGTAGTTTAATAATTTTCAATATACCTATACGCTTTAAACGATTAAATTATTCACCACAATATTCTTTTGTAAGAGCACAGAGGATTTCCATCCCCTTCTCAATTTCTGGAATTGTTGGCACCGTATAGCTCAAACGGAATGCATGACCATTTTGTACGCCATCAGCCGCAAAGGCACCACATTTAATAATACCTACATTTTTATCCATGCACGCTTCAAAGAATTCATCACAATCAACAGTATCCGGCATTGTCATCCATGCGAACATACCGCCTGTAGGTTGAGTCAAATGAACCTTCGAACTACCTTTTTCTTTAAATACACGCATCATAGCATCACATTTAGATTTATATATCTTGCGTACATTTTCTAAATGTGCATCATAATCGATATGATCTAGTACGTGTGCTACCACCTTTTGTGTAACTAATGGCATTTGGCCAGCTGTATTATTTTTTAGAGCTTGAATAGTACCAATTACATCTTCTGGTCCCAATAAGAACCCTACACGCAAGCCTGCAGATAATGTTTTAGAATAGGAACCTGCATAAAGAACACGATTTTCCGTATCAAAGGATTTAAAGGTCGGTACATGTTCACCAGCAAAACGAATCTCACCATATGGATCATCTTCATAAATGAATAAATCATATTTAGATGCAATAGCGTAAATTTCCTTACGGCGCTCTAAAGGCATGGTAATACCTGTTGGATTTTGGAAATTTGGAATTAAATAAATATATTTCCCCTTACCTGATTGAGCCGCTTTTTCCAACTCACTTGGAATCATGCCGAATTCATCAGTTTTGATGCCGACTGCCTTAGCCCCCATATTACGTACAGAATTAATAGCACTTGTGAAAGTATAATCATCCATGTACACTTCATCGCCAGGTTCACATACAGTAATAGGCACCAAGCCCAATAGTTGACCAGCCCCATTGGAAATAATCAAACCTTGACCCTCTAAATTCATATGGTGAACTTTCGATAAACGTTGTAAGGTCAATTCTGCTAATCGCGCATCCCCTTGCATTGGACCATATTGTAAAAGCCCCATAGGATTATCATGAACAATGAAATCAAAGGCATCTTCGATGACTTTCACAGGAATTGCCTCTGGTGCTGGATTACCAATACCAAAACTGATAAATCCAGGCACACCAACACCTCGTTCAAATACTTCACGGATGAAATTAGGACCTTTTAAAATTACGCGTTCAGGAAGTGAAAAACTCATAGTATCGCCTCTTTAATTTTAACTACATAGAATTACATGTGTATTAAGCATTAGGATCATGTTCTCGCTCGGCATTACGCTTATTAATATAGTATTTGTATACCTTCCATAAAATGAAATATACAATGGCTGCTACGCCAACAATAATACCTAGACGACCCATATTTTCTTGAAAATTTACGATATCTGTGCCAATAGCAACTTCAAGGGCAGTAGACGGAAATTTACCAATTAAATTAGCCAAGATATAGTCGCGCGGTTTAATCTTACTGATAGCCCCTAGCGCAGTAATAACGCCAGATGGGAAATAAGGCAATGATCTAGCAAACAACATGACCACGAAACCATTGTTACCGGAAAAATCGTCAACTTTCATCAATATGGTACTCTTAGAAATTAGCTTATCTGCTGCATCTCGTAAGAAATAACGCATAATGTAAAAGCTGATAACTACCCCAATAGTTTCAGCGAGCCAGGAAATAATAATGCCAGGCCACATGCCAAACACGAGACCATTTGCTGTAGAAATAAAAATAGATGGCAAAAAACCTACAGCATTGACAAAAATATCAAGGAGCATGCTCACTACCATGGCCATAGGGCCATAGCCTTGAATATACTCGGCAATCTCCTCCATAGAACCATTAGTAGCTAGATGCCACATAGTTGGGTAAAATGTAGGGTCTACAATATTAATGATGATAAGTAATACGACAAATAATATGCCCCCTATTACCTGCACCAAGCCTTCACCAGAAGGCGAAAATTTTCGTTCTTTCATAGTTACCTCGTTTAATAAAACTAGTACTATTATAGCACGGATTCTATAGAGTCTGTACAATTAAGTCTATTTTAGAAAATAATAAATTTTAACATTACAAAATTAGGATATATACTCATAAGAGTTGTATAATACAAATATATTCTAATTCATAACGAAAGAAGGTTTACTATGATACAAGTTGGTCAATCTGCGACAGCAATGGTTACAGTTACAGAATCTAATATTGCAAAAACAATGAAGTCTGGCGCCCTTGAAGTATTTGCTACACCTGCTATGTGTGCGCTTATGGAAGAAGCTGCACAAGCAGCTGTTCAACCAGAGTTAAATGAAGGTGAAGGTACCGTTGGTATTTCTCTATCCATTAGCCATGATGCCCCATCCCCTATAGGGGCCACTATTACTGCTACGGCTACTGTAACCTCTGTAGAAGGACGTAAAATTACCTTAGATATCGAAGCATCTGATGGTGTTGGTATTATCGGTAAAGGTACACATGAACGATTCGTTATTAACAACGAAAAATTTATGACTAAAGTAGGTGCACGAAAAGCATCAAACTAACAGACATAATTTAACTAAATCTTATGAACTAGAAAAGTCCTCCACAATTATCTGATTATGGAGGACTTTTTACATTCTATATTTTCTTATATCATGTAAATAATTAGCAAATCTTAACTACCCAACCTTCAGGAGCTTCGATTTCGCCATGTTGGATACCAAGTAATGTATCGTATAATTTTTTAGTAATAGGACCCATATCATCCATACCAGCTGGAACCATAATAGAACCTTCTGGAGTATCAATTTGACCTACTGGAGAAATAACTGCAGCTGTACCGCATAGACCCATTTCAGCAAAGTCTTTTAATTCATCTTTGTGAACTGGACGATATTCTACTTTCATACCAAGATAATGTTCTGCTACATACATCAAGGAACGACGCGTAATGGATGGCAAGATACTATCAGATTTAGGTGTTACCAAAGTCCCATCTTTTGTAATAAAGATGAAGTTAGCGCCACCAGTTTCTTCAACATGTGTACGAGTAGCCGCATCAAGATACATATTTTCAGCATATCCTTTTGCATGTGCATCAGTGATAGCGTACAAGCTCATTGCATAGTTAAGACCAGCTTTTATGTGACCAGTACCATGAGGAGCTGCACGGTCAAAATCAGTAATGCGGATTTTGATTGGTTTTGCGCCGCCTTTAAAGTAAGGACCTACTGGTGTGGTAAACACGCGGAATTGATATTCGTCAGCAGGTTTTACACCGATAACGGAATTTGTACCCATCATATAAGGACGAATATATAGGCTTGCACCATGACCATATGGAGGTACAAAGTCTTTATTCGCTTTTACAACTTCTTTAACCGCTTCAATGAAACGGCCTTCAGGTAGTGTAGGCATTACAAGACGTTCACAAGATTGATTCAAACGTTCTGCATTAAGATCTGGACGGAAACATACAATGTGACCATCTTTAGTGTAATATGCTTTTAAACCTTCGAATACAGTTTGTGCATATTGGAATACACCTGCACATTCATTAAGAGTGACGTTAGCATCTGTAATTAGACCACCTTCGTCCCATTTACCATCTTTATATGTAGTCAAATAACGATAATCGGTTTCTACATAACCAAAACCGAGATTATCCCAATCAATATTCTTACTCATAACAATGACCTCCATGCATATTAATATACTAATAATCTTAACACTATAAGTAAGTTATTTCAACACATTCTATAGAGCCTATTAAGAAGATTTATATTATAATTATCTTAAGATATATCTAATTATATAAGGAGGTATCTCTTATGAAAGCAACTACTAAACATGAACTAATCTCTAATCCTAGAAATATCATCTGTATCGGTTTAAACTATGCGGACCATATAGAGGAAACTAGTCTATCTACACATGATTTTCCAGAAATCTTTATGAAAACGTCTAATGCATTAGCCTCACATCAAGATACAGTTCATATTCAGGACGAAAACCTTCATTATGATTACGAAGGGGAACTGGTTATCATCATTGGCAAGTCTGGTAAAAATATTTCTCAGGAACACGCTAAAGAACATATTTTAGGTTATACTGTGGGTAATGATGTATCGGCACGGACCTTACAATTTAGAGGTACACAATGGATTCTAGGTAAATCACTAGATAACTTTGCCCCTATTGGTCCTGTTATCGTATCACCCGACGATTTTGATTTTGAAAATGCTACCATTACCACAACAGTAAATGGTGAGGTGCGTCAACAGTCAAAATTACAAAAAATGATGTTTAAGCCGGACGCAATTATTGAATTTATATCTCAGTATATTACACTACAAGAAGGTGATATCATCTTTACCGGTACACCAAGTGGTGTTGTACTCGGTAAAAATGAATCAAAATATGGATGGCTAACATCTGGTGATACTGTGTCAATTACAATTAGTGGTATTGGTACATTAGAAAATAAATTTATATAACTAACTTGAAATAAAAAAAGAGATTACTCTGGCGTATACAATCACCCAAGAGTAATCTCTTTTATATTATCTCATTATTATATTAGTTCAATGTATAACACCAATACACATAGAGTTCTATTTATGTTTCGATTCAAGATCTAGCAAATATTTCTTACGTTCAATACCACCTGCATATCCTGTCAATTTACCATTACTACCGATAACGCGATGACACGGAACAATGATAGATATAGGATTATGTCCTACAGCACCTCCTACAGCTTGAGCAGACATTTTATCTTTACCTTGCTTTTCAGCTATTTGTTTACCAATATCCCCATAGGTTGTAGTTTGCCCATAAGGTATAGTTTGCAATAAAGACCATACAAACTTACGGAATTCTGTTCCTTCAAGTTGTATTGGTGGTGTAATAAAAGGTTTTTGACCTTTAAAATATTGATCTAGCCACGTAATAGTCACTTCAAAAGGGCCGGTTTTTTGTTCAATATACTCCGCATCATCATAAGTAGGCGCATGAGCTTCATCAACGAAAAATAAATCTGTTAAATACGTTAATGTACCAAACATTATCATCGTTCCTAACGGACTTTCATAGGTGTATTTATAATTCATAGTACATTAACTCCTTATTAAACTAACAAATCATTCATAACCTTTTGTATGTCATTATTAAATGATACAGTATTTTCATGAATTTCAAAAGTAGTATATTATTTATCCCAATAATTTGTTGTAGATGTCATAATCTATATCCTTAAACACATTAAATACCACTTGTATTTTACTATTTGTTTCTTTTAAATATGTTCGTACCGTATCTATGGCAATCTGTGCTGCTTCTTCATTAGGGAATCTAAACTCACCAGTAGAAATACAACAGAATGCAATGGAGTGTAAGTTATAAGCATTAGCTAACTTTAAACAGGATTCATAGCAAGAAGCTAATTCAATTCTTTCCTTATCTGTTACACTTTCATAAATAATAGGACCTACCGTATGAAGTACATGTTTTGCGGGCAAATTATACCCATAGGTCATACGAGCTACACCTGTTTTCTCTGGCATGTCTAAATACTCTATCATTCTTTCACATTCCATACGAAGTTCAATACCTGCAAAGGTATGAATGGCATTATCGATACACTTATGATGGGGAGCAAAACATCCGAGCAATTTATTATTGGCTGCATTTACAATAGCATCTACAGATAATCGAGTAATATCTCCTTGCCACAGATAAATCTGAGGTTCTCGCTCTTCCATATCACTAATCGTTACGATTCCCTTTTCATGGGCCAATATATTTAAATATTCAGACTCTATCTTCATCCATTCAAGAGGCATTCCACCAGCAGGGCGAATATTACATAAAGATCTAAAGAGAGTAAATTGCTCTTCTTCATTCATAGGGATATCTATATGTTCGTTATGCTTCTCTTTGTATTCTGCTACTAAGCCTTCCACCAAATAGCGTAACCGTTTTTGCTGTGTCATATGTAACTCCTTTTAGTATAGACTATACGTTCACCTATTATGTAACAAAAAACTGCCGGCACATACATATGCATATGCTAGCAGTAACTTTACTGTTTATAATATATCAAAAGTTATGGTCTTACAAAATCTTGACCACCATGATTGACCAAGATATCCCCATCTAATACTTTTGTGGTAACGTTTTGTAGGCTACCTCGAATTTGGCTCATCATGAAACGATATCCCGGACTATTTACATGTTTATTGAAAGCTGATTCATCGCTATAAATTTGAATTACATACCAGTGAGTTTTATTATTTCTTTCACGTAATACATAACCTGCCTTATAACCCGCATCATCACGAACGGCACGGTCAATATCTAATTGATATTGTTTTTGTACTGTATCAACTTCATTACCATCTACTGTAAACTCTGTTAAGGTCACAACAGATTGACCATCGTTAATCAAAGATAACGCATTTGGTTTCTCAATCAATAACAAAGGCTGTACATCATACAATTTACGATTTGTCAGTTTAGAACCAACCTCGTTAATATAGTTTTGGAAATGCTCGGATTTGCGGTGTGTTTCTAAGGCAGCTGTATCTTTATATACCTCCACTACGTATGATTCAGATGGATTACCTTTTACATGAGCCACATTCATAGATAATGTATTAGGCTCGTTAGCCATAGAGGCTGTTAAATTCTGAACACCTGCAGTATTATACGCACCTTGTAATTCGTTCGGTACTTGGAAACGATACAAACCTACAATAGGTGCTGTATCTACTTGTTCTTGTTTATCAAACGTGAATGCTGCTAACGATGTACTCACACCTAATATGGCAATAGCTGAAGTTAAGACAATACGTTTTAATAATTTTCTATTCATAAAGACTCCTATATTACAATGTTATATATTCTACTATTGTACCATGCTCCTCTATAAGTTTAACAAGGTCTCTTCCTTGTAACCACACGGTCGCATCATTTTGATTTGGATGGATACCAATGAGATTATCCTTATAATCCGCATCAATATAATAATGCACTCTGTGTTCTTTATCATTTAGTAAGCAGAATGGAGATACATGACCTGGTTTAATCTTTAGTATATCCCATAATTCTTCTTCAGAACCAAAGGAAATCTTTTTAAGATTGTGGTCCTTACGGAATTGTTTTAAATCCACACGCTTTGAACCACGAACGGTAATTAAATAGTAATGCTCCCGCTTATGGTCTCGGATAAATAAATTCTTCGCATCCCATTCTGGATATGGCAGTTCTACATCTGGTTTATCGTCCATACTAAATAGCGGTGCGTGATCCGTAACTTCAAAATCGATATGATGGTCACGCAAACAATCATATACGCCTTGTTTATCTAACATGTAATACCTCTAATACATATATTGTTAGTGAAAGTAGCACTTATATGCTATATCACTACATTTATTCTGGAACTTTATAGGTCCCATCAAATACAAATAATTCAGGATGCGCATGTACGAATGTGTCTTCATAGATTCCATCATATTCATATACTACATCATCTTTTTTATCAAGGAAATCGAACAGTTCATCCTCATTTTCCCAATCTTTTAAAATGTTCCATCGTTCTTCCCTATCAAATGGTACGGAACCGCCAAAGTACTCGATGACAGTTTGTAAGTTATCTGCTAGTTCATCCATCTTAAAGAGACGTAAACCGGCTAGAGCATCTTCCCATACAATACCGGTAGAGTTATAGAAGAATTGATGATGACCACCATTATTAACCTCTGCGAAGTACCAAGATATAGCATTAAGATAGCGTTGCTCTAAGGTGAAAGGTTTTGCGGATTCTATATAATCATCATAAGATCCATATATATTGATGGTCCAATACATGGGTTCATTAATGGTCCATACATCATCGGTAGCTTGTATCTCTTCGACAGTGATTGTCCGATGACGAGGTACACCTTTACGTTTCTTCTTTTTCTCTGCTACGTATTCATTATAGGCTGCACATAAATCAGGATAATCAGCTTCACATGTTTCAAAATCTATTCCCAAATAGCACATATCAATGACTTCAAAACAATACGATTTTATATCATCTAGTTTAGCTTCCGTAGCTAAACGTACACCTTTATCTACTAATCTTAGCATCTGTTGCATAGTATTCGATGTGTACCCGTCACTATTATCCAAGACAAGGGCTCCATACGCATAGGCACAGCGATAATACCACACCGCATCACGATACTCTTCATCAATAGATTCTAATACCTTAATAGCCTCTTTTTCATTGCTACTATTGTTATAAGCTCTACCAAGCTCACCTAATAGAGGTACGGATAAATTTTCCATGCCCACATCAGTTAATATATTAATAATAGTATCTACATTCCCAGAATTATTAAGCTCTTTAATGGTTTGTAATTGCTCCGCATCAGAAAATGCTTTAAATTGTTCAACCGTTAATCCCATTATGTCACATCCTGTCATATTTCATATATAGTCTTAAAATAAACATTATCTAGAAACTAGCTACCACAAACAATATAGAATACAGGTATACCGTCTTCGTTATCTATGAGACCATACCCTTCACATTCATGTCCTTCGTATTCGATGCCTTCAAAGAATACATGATCGCCCAATTCTTTATTGGCCATCAAATTGTGCAATTTAAAGAGTAATTCTTCTCTAGTAAAATATGTACCATTATCCGCAACAAGATGAGCCATAATTTCTACTTGCCACATGCCATCTTCTTTATCTTCTTCGAATAACTCTTCATCGGTAACACGTTCATTATCAAAAAGTTGGTCTTCACTTTCAATCCAAGCTTCATAGGTTACTAAAATTTCAGGTTCTTCTAATCTATCATCGTCATCTGCTTGATCATCATCTACATATTTTTCTACAATTTTATTATATTCTTTTGAAAACTCATCTCTACTATATGTATGTTTGTTAAATATCCAATGCACTGTATCATATGTAGGATAGTTATCTTCTTCGTATTCATTAACATCTTCAATCTGTTTATCTTCTGTAGTCTCTTTACTATTTTTCTTATCAAAGAGATTCTTAATGGTTTCAAATATCACAGGATAATCCTCCTTATACTCTTTTGGCTTGATTTGAGTTAATAGGTATTTTACAACTTCACAACACCAACCAAGTTGTTTATCTAAATGGGCTTCTTTCGTCATTTTTATGCCCGTTTCTATTAATTGTAATGCCTTCTGTACATGTTCAGATTCATAGCTTTTACCATACCCTAGCATCCCATGAGCATAGCCACAACGATAATACCAAGACCAATCGCGATGTGCCTCATCGATACGTTCAAATAAATCAATAGCCTCTGCTGCGCGGCCATTATTGTTATACATACGTCCTAAGGCGCTTAACAATATAGGCGACAAATTATCAATGCCTATGTTAGTTAATAACTCCATCGCACGCTTGATATCGATGTCCTCTTGTTCATTAAGGAGCTTAACCTTTTCTGTATCACTTAATTCTTGAAACTCTTCATCCGTAATTTCTTCTATACTGAAATATAAGTTCTTAATAAAATCACTAAAATTATCTGCTAACGGAGTAATTGAGTAATCACATTCTTGATCTACACGTACAACCTTAGGCTCACCGGTAGGACCACACTCACGATAATCGAGGAAAATCATGTCGTGACCGTCGGAAATTGTATCGGCTACAACGATACCGATAGGGGGATATTTTACTTTTGAAATCCAAAACTCATTACCCATCTCACCTAAAAGAGAGTATTTTTTATCTCTATCGATGCCATATA
>CAJMLW010000020.1 GCA_905214495.1 uncultured bacterium
AGTACTTGGCTGGAGACGGCCTGGGAGGATAGGAAGTCGCTGATTAAGCTAAAAGGCACACCTTAGGGTGTGTCTTTTTTGTTGTATGGCTTCCTATCCTCCTAGGCCGTCTTTACTATTCTAATGACCCACCCTTGACATATCGAAAAATTTACACGGGTGCTTTTAGACATATAACAGGTCCTGCTAAATTTCATACATCGATGAATCTTTACAAATTAAAACTTCAACCAAAATCATAGATCTCTATTTCTGAGAATATGACTTGGAATACAGGCTTCCTTGTGATTAATGGTACAGGTAGTGCCAATTATGACAAATAAAACAGAGCTTCTCCTCGCTTATGGGGAATATAAAAACGGTAAATTTGGCCGCGAAGAAACTATTATGTAATATAACATCCTGATTTATAATGGCGTACATCAGGGTGTTTCTTGTAAGCAATGTATCCTGAGATACATTGTTTTATATTGATTATGGTATAATGATTGTGCACAATGTTTTGACAGGAGGTTTTATGACTAAGAAAATTGCAGTTCTAGTGAACGAAGACACGATGCAACGTTGTTCTTGCGGTGGTTGTCTTAAGGCATATATGAATAAAGTGGATTCTTTCGAGCGCTATACAGATGAGGATACTGAGCTGGTTGGTTTTACCCATAGCGGTGGCGATTTGGAAAAGAAATTGGCTTCTTTCAAGAAAAATGGTGTTACTACCATTCATCTTTCCACCTGTACGCGTGGTAAGAATGATAATTATGAAAGCATAGCTCGCCAATGCGCAGCAGCTGGGTTTGATGTTGTTGGCTACACTCATGGTGGTGCTGTATCTAAAGATGGTAAGGTAGCCATTGAGCTTGTTGGTGAATCAAATAATTAGGAATCTTTGTGTTCCTAGGGCTGCATTTATTTTGAGGGATAACGAGAGAATGAAACGCGTTTATTTTGAGAGACAATGAGAGGATCAAATATGAATAAGAAAATTAAATCTTTGGTACTAGCCGCTGTGATGGGGCTTTCATTAACAACAGTTGCCATAGTACCAACAACTGTAGAGGCTGCTTCTGCGGGGGCTGCAGAAACGTTAATTGGTGGTGCAGTGGCGTATGCATATGTATCCACGGCTTTCAATAAAATGGATAATTCTAAGGAAGGCCAAGAACAAAGCTTAGCTCGTGCAAAGAAACAAACTGGCTATTTAGAGGATAGTGCGGCGCAAGCACGGGTGCAACGTATCATGAAGACCTTAGAGGCTTCGCCTAGCGTTAAGCGTTCGTATGTGGTGTACGCAAATCCTAGCGATGATTTCAATGCGTTCGCTACGGTTGGTCGCGTGATGTCTGTTAACAAGGGCGCTTTAGATCTATTAGATGATGATGAACTCGCTTATGTTATGGCTCATGAAATTTCTCATGGTGAGCATAAGGACATTGTCAATGGTCTCAAGAAGCAAGTAGGTTTATCTACAGCGGTGAGCCTTGCTGCTGGCGGTGGCGGTAATGCGGCTATTTTGTCCAATATTGCTGGTAATTATATGGAGAACCAAGTATTCACGATGGGCCAAGAAAAGGCGGCTGACGAATTGGGCTTTAAGATCTTGAGCGAGTCTCCATATAATGTGGGGGCTGCCGCTGCATCTATGGCGGTGCTTCGTAATAAATATGGTGATTTGTACCGTGAAGGTTTGAACCAAGTATTTAGCCCTAATAATCACCCTAAGACGAGCAGCCGTGTAAAGGACAATATTGATCGCATGTATACGTATTCTGGCAATCACGTTACGGTCGATAATGGCGCGGTATTTGTGAATGGCATGAATATCTATAGCCCTGCCAATAGCGGTCGTTATACGGGCGAAGAACGAGCTTATTTCATGGCTGGTAAATTGGCGCGCTTGTACCATAATGGTCAAATTCAGCCAGGTGGTGCATCTTATGATGGACCTACTGTGACCGTGGCAGGTCGTTCTATTGTCACAACTCCTAATGCAGATGTGGCCCTTATGGTTGCTACCAATTTGAATAATTCCTTTGTGAAAGCTGCAGGTCCTGCGAAAGGCAAACAAGCAGCAAAACCTAATAAGAAAAAATCTAGTAAGAAATAAGAGAGTCCGCTTATGAAGAGAAAATGGATTGTACTACCGTATCAAGTGACTAATATTATTTCGTAGCGAGAGGATGCACATACATAAGTTTTATTATGATGATATAACGATGTCATAGGATAGTTTAAACGAATGGTTATGCAGGTATGAATAATACTCATAAAATTGTATAGAATTAATAAATATGTACTTGATAGAGGTGTTATGTTCACTCTCTTAGTATGCTAAGAAGTTAGATAATATCTGTATAGGCAGTCTATAGAAAACATTTCTATAGACTGCTTTTTATATGTATTGAGAGCAGATAAATAATTTTTAGCATGAGAATTATTAGTGTTTTTATGTAATAGACAAATGTATGCATTCAATGGAGAAATTAGTAATTATAAGAATACATATAATAAAATAGCATACCTATACAGGGTATAGGTTTATTGCACTACGTATTTGTTTATGAAATAATAAAATAACTTAGTATTAATCGTAATATAACGATTAATACAGATTGCATTTGTGTTTTATACGCAGTAGAATACAAATTTATAATTATAAGTTTGAGGAGGTTATTATGGAGTATGCAATTCATCTTTTTAATGCGGGTGGCGTAGTCATGTATCCGCTAGTTTTATTTATGTTGGCAGCATGTACGATTTTATTTGAGCGAATTCGTATGTATCGTCGCATTGACAGTGAAATTCAACAACTGTCATCTAGCATTGAAGCAGGTCGTAATGCGAATGATTGGATTGCATTAGAACAAGCGATTAAGAATAATGATGATGCACTTAGTCAATTTGTAACACCGATTGTAGATTCCGTATATAACTTTGAAGGCTTAGAAAATCGTCTTCACGATGTAGTAGGTTACATGGATGAACGTTTAAAACGCGGTCTTAACTGGCTCAGCATGATGGTTACTATGGCTCCATTACTAGGTCTATTGGGTACTGTAGTCGGTATGATTCGCTCCTTCGCTGCTGTTGGTGGCGATATCGGTGCCCCTACCGTTATTACTGGTGGTGTATCTGAAGCGTTGATTGCAACGGCAACAGGGCTTTCAGTAGCCATCGTAGCATTAGCTATCCATAGCTGGTGCACAAGTAAAGTAAATTATGATATTGCAAAATTGGAACAACGCTTAGGTTCTATCTTGGATTTATATATTAGGAGTCAACGATGAAACGTAGTTCAGTAGGGATACAAAAAGAACCTACCATCATGATTATACCTATGATCGATATTGTATTTTTCTTGCTCGTATTTTTCATGATGAGTACGTTATATATGAATACAGAGGAACAAATTCCGCTCAATTTGCCAAAGGCCTCTGCATCAACGGCAAAAACGATTGAGCCGATTACGATTTCGCTCACAGCTACTCATAAGATGTATTTGAACGAACGTGAAATTAGACCTGATGATTTGGGCAATGAAATTCAAGCTATTGTTGCGAAGGAACCACAACAGGCTTTTATCGTCCGTGCATCTGAAGATATTGCGTATAAGGATGTTATTAGCATTTTGGATAATCTAAAGATGAGTGGTGCTCGATTTGTCAGCGTAGCGACAGAACGGAAGTGATCATATGGTGAGTAAACGATATGGCATTCCTTTTATAGCTGCATTGGTGGTCAATTTAGCATACTGGGGTGTTGTAGGCGATTGGTTCGGCCATTTAAAACCACCAGAAACGCCAAAGAAAGATTTGGTCATCAATCTTGATATGGTGCAACCGGAACCTCCTGAGCAGGAGAAGAAACAGCAAGAGAAAATTGTCTCCGATGATAAAGAAAATGCTGCGGGCGGTAAGTCGGGTAGTGTATTACCGGATTTATCGGGAAAACCGACACCGGGCTTGCAAAATCTTAACCCTTATCTAGGTGGCAATGAAGCGGCTAGTGTAAATCTACATGGGAATACAGATAATCCAGTGGGTATTCCAGGTGATGGTGATACATCAGGTCCAGGTGGTGGCCCCATTGGCAATGGTGGAAACGCAGATGACGGTCCTGGTACACAGGGCGGCAATCCTGGGACTAGTGATACGGAAGGTTCGGGATACTTTGATGTTTCCGGTTATCGTGCTAGTTTAGATGCCAATAAAGTCATGCCAGCACAAGCTGTACGAAGAGGAATTACAGGGACAGTCACTATTAGGGTTTATTTTGATGGCGAAGGTAATTATGTAAGTGCTGAAATTGAGAGGAGTAGCGGCTCTAGCCTTCTTGATAATGATGCATTGGCACTGGCGGCTAGGTCCGGTGGTGCTACAAATACGACCGGAGAACCTAAATCAGACATTTTTTATATAAGATACGAACTTGAATAGAGATGTATATAGTTGGAATGTGTCTGAAGTGAATTAAATGAATTACAACTTATGTAGTGGGGATGAGAGTGTTCATATCCCCTACAACCAAATTGCCCACTGTAGTTCGAAGGCTACAAATTAACAGAATTAACATAGTTTTAATAAAACATATAGGATGGTGAATGAAATGAATAAACGTGTATATGTGGCCACAATGATGGCGTTACTTAGTATGAGTGTAAATGGTTATGCGGTAGATATGACAACTAATCAGAATCAAGAGTCGTCCAATGTAATAAATATTACCGCTAATCGCACAGCCCTCCTAGATTTGGACACACCTGTAGCGATGAATGTAATTACACCTGAAGAGTTAAAAAATACTGGTGCTACCACTGCTTTTGATGCGGTGGCGACCGTACCAGGAGTAACAATAAATTCTTATGGTGCCGGCGGTGCTGATTTTGGTGGCATGGATAGCCGTACGAATATTCGAGGTCTTGACCGTGGTGCCCTTGTTCTTGTAAATGGCGTGCCTATGAACCTCAATGGCAAAGGTGGACTCGGTTCTATTCCTACGAGTGCCATAAAACGTATCGAAGTAGTGAAAGGAGCTGCTTCTACATTGTATGGTGCAGAGGCATTAGGTGGTGTTATTAACGTTATTACCAAGACTCCATCTACAGAGGGTGGCTCTGCTACAGTTGCTGTAGGTAATCGTGGGTCTAAGCGTTTTGATGTGTCATACGGTACAGAAAAGTTTATCATTGGTATTGATAGAAAATATTGGGGTACACAGGATCCATCCACACCGATTCGCTACGACTATGCAGGTACTAAACACTACGATTACTATAGTACTCGCAACAAGGGCAATTCGTTGGGGCTCTTTATGAGTGGTAAGCTTTCAGATAAGGTAACATTGAATTTTAATCGTGCTGAAAGTAAATCGTCCTTTGGTCTAATCAGTACGGAAACAAATCCGGTTAATCAAGCAAGACATTCTACGACGTATCATTATAAGGATGATCGCAATAATGCTTCCTTAATTTATAAGGACAAGGGTACTACAGGAACCTTGTTCTATAATGACCGTACGATGCGTGGTACGAGCCGGGCGCACAATACGTCCCAAGCTAAGGCGACTGAAACAAGCTATCAAGCACGTCAATATGGATTTGATGTACAGCATGAATGGGATTTTAGAGATGGTAAGGACTATTTAATCGCAGGTGTTACAGGTAAACAAGAAATCTATCATGCAACGGCTGTTCCTGTGTACATTCATCCTAAACGCAATAGTTATGCTGTGTATGGTAGTTATTCTTATGAAATTAATCCTAAATGGACATCTATTGTAGGTTTGCGTTACACCATAATCGATGACCCAATTAGGGATCAACATGTGTTGACGCCACAATTCCAATTGTTGCACTCTATCAATAAACAATCCTCCATGTATGTGAATATAGGGAAAGCTTTTACAATGCCTAGTTTGAGCGATACATTCCGTAGCGTTAGCCGTCGTTATACAGCGGTAAGCAGCAAAAATCTCAAACCAGAAGAGGGTTGGAACTATGAAATTGGGTACAAGCGGATTAACAAAAAGGATGATTGGAAGGTTGATGTGTTCTATATGGATTTCAAAAACTTCTTCCAATGGCAACCGGATGCAAATGGTCGACCTTTGGTGCGAGTAAATGGCGGGAAATTACGCAACGTGGGCATCGAAGCCGAATATGGTAGACGTTTATCCGACCGCCTCAAATTGAACGTGAGCGGATCTTACTCTAATCCAAGACAAAAGGAAATGAATGAAAATTACTGGAAACAAGCGGCCCCTAAATTGCAATTCACTACAGGCATTCGCTATGAAAGCCCAACGTGGGAAGCAGGCACATCCTTTAGCTTTGTTACAAAACGGTTGCGCAATCGAGATGGTGGCTTAAACCCTAATATTGCCCTTTGGAACGCTTATGTGGGCTATCATTTCAATAAGGATGCAACACTTCGTCTAGATGCACGCAATTTGTTAGACCGTCACAACGTTATCACCAATGGGGATTATGAATACTGGGGTGACCCATTCACATATGAATTGAGTTATACACAAAAGTTCTAATATTTATTTGTAGAGATTTATATAAAATCCAGTACTGATAGGGGGTATGGGTTTTGTGCAGTCCTTTTAAATGTGTAATAATACAATTATGTAGTTTTTATGAATAATTAGTGTATATTACGAGGGATTTGTTATGAACACTCTTAAGAAACGACGGACTTCTGTACTTATAGGATTGGCTTTGATGGGATTATCTGTGAATGCATATGCAGCGGATGTAATGGCTACGGCAGATACTCCTACTACGGCAGCATCTACTGAAGTAAATGGTGCACCTGAAAGCCATGTCATTAATGTAACAGCTAATCGGATAGCATTGTTGAACCTAGATACGCCGGCAGCGATGGATGTTATTACGGACAAAGATATCATGAATAGCGGTGCTAAAAATGCCTTTGATGCGGTGAACATGGTGCCTGGTATTACATCCTTCTCCTATGGCGCGTCTGGCCTTGAATATGGTGCCATGGACAGTCGTGTTAATATTCGTGGCCTAGAACGAGGTTCACTTATTCTCGTCAATGGCGTACCGATGAACCTTAATGGTAAGGGTGGTCTTAGTTCTATTCCAACAGGTTCTATTGCACGTATTGAAGTATTGAAAGGCGCTGCATCTGCTTTATATGGTTCTGATGCAATGAGTGGCGTTGTAAATGTTATCACTAAAACACCTACTAAAGAAGGTGGCTCTGCTACTATTGGGGTAGGCAATATGGGCAGTCAAACTTATAAAATCAACTACGGTACGCCGCGTTTCTTGATTGGTGTTGAACGGGGATTCTTTGGTAAACAAGACCCGTCTACACCGGTTCGTACGGATTCGGTGAGTCACCCTCGTGGGTATGGATACTATACAGCACGGGATAAGGGGAATTCCTTAGGTGTATTCATGAGCGGCAAATTGAGCGACAAGGTGACATTGAATTTTAGTCGATTTGAAGGCAAGTCTGCCTATGCGCAGTTGAGTACAGAAAGCAATGCGACGAATCGCAATCGCCACTCTACTACATATGCATATGATGATTCTAAGAACAATGCGTCCTTGATTTTTAAGGATGGAAATACGACGGGCACACTCTTCTATAATGATCGAGATTTGAAGGGAACAAATCGTAAACATAGCCTTCCATCCTATACATCTAATGATAGTAACTATATTGCTCGTCAATATGGTTTTGATGTACAACACGAATGGGATTTTAGAGGGGGTAAGGATTATTTAATCGGCGGTGTACTTGGTAAGCGTGAAACATACCGCACTACATCAGGCCCTGTATATGCAAGCCCTCATCGCCATAGTTTAGCTCTTTATGGTAGTTATTCCTATCAAATCAATCCTACGTGGACTACCATTGTAGGGTTGCGTTATACGGATATCAAGGATCCTGTAAAGAATCAACATGTATTGACACCACAGTTCCAATTGAATCACCGTATTAATAAAGAATCTTCTGTATATATGAATGTAGGCAAAGCTTTTACCATGCCTAATCTAAGCGATACATTTAAAACGGTAAATCGACAATATCAATCGGTTAGCGGGCGTAATCTAAAACCTGAAGAAGGTTGGAACTATGAATTGGGTTACAAGCACATTACCGATAAAGATAGTTGGAAGGTGGCTGCATTCTATATGGATTTCAAGAATTTCTTCTCTTGGAAACCGGATAGCAATGGCCGTAATACTATCCGTGTCAACGGTGGTCGATATAGAAATGTGGGCATCGAAGCTGA
This sequence comes from uncultured bacterium, assembly GCA_905214495.1. Lineage (GTDB taxonomy): Bacteria > Bacillota > Negativicutes > Veillonellales > Veillonellaceae > Veillonella. Next base: position 8,272 of record CAJMLW010000020.1, read on the forward strand.
ATATGGTCGCAAGTTGACAGACCGATTAAAGATGTCTGTTGGTGCATCGTATTCGAATCCAAAACAAATGGAAATCGATAAAAATTATTGGAAACAAGCCAATCCAAAATTACAATTTACAGGGGGGATTCATTACAATAGTTCCACTTGGACAGCCGGATCTAGTATAAATTTTGTAACAAAACGGATGAAGAACCGCGATGGCGGCATTAATCCAAATCTTGTAGTGTGGAATGCGTATGTAGGGTATCAGTTCAATGAAAACTCTTCTATACGACTCGATGCGCGTAACTTGTTGAATCGTCACAATGTTATTTCCAACGGGGATTGGGAATATTGGGATGAGCCATTTAATTATCAACTTAGTTACACTCAAAAATTCTAGAAGTATTCTTTAATTGTTTGGAATCATACAAGGAGTATTATCATGAACAAGAACATTGTGTATCTTATATGTTTGATGATACTCCTTTTTTTAGGTATAACCGGATGTGGTCCACAAGATGAAACGCGGACTTTTCCAAATACCCGTTATGTTGAAAGTTATGATGGGGTACGCGTGGTAGTGCCTGATCATCCGAAACGTATTTTAGCGTTGTCTTCTGCATACGATACGATTTTGCTAGGCCTTATAGAACCGGACCGATTAGTAGGTATTAATAAATTATCCACCTATCCTGAGTACTCCATGGAAGCGGAGCGAGCAAAGCTTGTAAAACCAGTTATGAGTTCATATCCATTAGAAAAAATTATCGCCTTAAATCCTGATTTGGTGATTGCTCCTGACTATACGACGGTGGACGTCATAGAAGGTTTGCGCCATATGGGGATACCAACAGTTGTTGTAGCTGGGGGTTCTACAGTAGAAGGGGTCATTAAGAATATAACGGATATTGCTAATATCGTAGGAGAACCGGAAAAAGGACAGTTTTACGATACTAAAATCCGTCGTGAAATGGATGAATTGAAACGTCTTGGTGCTTCTATATCACCAGAGCAGCGTAAGAGCGTATTGTTTGTATCATCTATGGATGGCTATACGGGAACGGGCAGCCTCTTTGATGATATGTGTAGATACATGAGTATCAATAATGCACCGAGTGCGTTTGGGTTACCACCGAGAACACCTTTTGGGGAAGAACGAGTGCTTGCCATGAATCCAGATTTTATCTTTATTCCATCCTATAAGGGGATGGATAAGGGGTTATCAGATAGGTATTTAGAAAATCCAGCCTTTGAAAATTTACCAGCTATTAAAGAACATCGTGTTAAGCCTTTACCAGCGGCGTATTTATATACTATGAATCAACATATTGGAGAAGCTATGCTAGCTATTATGCATACTGTATATCCTCAGTTAGAAAGGAATTCTCATGACTAAACAGAAACAAAAAATCATGGCAATTGCTATAATTGGGGGATTGCTGTGTATTGTGAGCTTATTAGCACTACATCTAGGGTCTATCATGATTCCTATCGGCGGTGGTATACAAAGTATCTTAAATGGTATAGGTATACCGATACACTTTACAAATCCTATTACATCAGAACAGGAGGCGGTATTGTGGTTTATCCGCATGCCTCGTCTCATCATAGGTCTCCTTGTAGGTGGTGCATTAGCCTTGGCTGGTGCCGTTATGCAAGGCGTTTTCTCCAACCCATTAGCGGATCCTGGCATTATGGGTGTATCTGCAGGGGCATCCCTTGGCGCAGTGATCGCCATTGCTCTTGGCGTAACATCTCTTAGTATGTTTTATATGCCTGCCTTTGCCTTTGTTGGCGCCTTTGTATCCGTTGGTATTACTATTATTTTAACCTGGCGCAATAATAAGCTCGATACGACGACCTTATTGCTTGCTGGTGTAGCTGTGAGCATGTTACTTGGTGCTTTTACATCGGGCATTTTGACGATGATTAACGAATACCGTTTGCGTGAATTCCTATTCTGGATGGTCGGTGGCCTTGATTTCCGTCGTTGGGATCATGTGGCACTAGCTGTAGGGCCTATCGTAACAGGCAGCGTTATTTTGATGATGCTTGGCCGTCATCTTAATGTCCTTGTTCTTGGCGATACTGAGGCCCGTGCTTTGGGGTTGCCTGTTATGGTGTATCGCATGTTGTTTTTATTTCTTGCATCTGTTGTTACGGCCGCTGCTGTGTGTGTTAGTGGTTCTATTGGATTTGTAGGCCTTGTAGTGCCTCATATTGTACGCCTCTTGGTAGGACCAGATCATCGCATATTATTGCCTATGTCAGCCGTAGGTGGTGCATTGTTTCTTGTTTTCTGTGATACATTGGGACGCGTCGTGGCACAACCCGTAGAAATCCGCGTTGGCATTATGACGGCTCTATTAGGGGCACCGTATTTTTTATACTTGCTTCATTGCTTGCGTCGAAAAGGAGGGGCCTAATGAAACTAGATGTTCAATCTCTATCCGTCACATTGGGGAACTCCAATATTGTAAAGGATGCGTCCTTTGCTATTGACCGTGGTGAGTTTGTCGGTATTATCGGACCTAATGGTTCAGGGAAAACGACCTTATTAAAAACCTTGCGTGGTCTTTATCCTACGTCTGGTGGTCATATTTTGTGGGATGGTAAGAGTATCGATACCTTGAGCGATAAGGAAATTGCTCATCATGTGGCGTATATGCAGCAGTCCGTAGATGTTTCCTTCGATTATGAAGCCATAGATATTGTAATGACGGCCCGTTATCCGTACTTAAAATGGTGGCAACAAGAGGGCCCCGGAGATAAAGCTATCGTAGAAAAGGCGATGAAAGAGGTGGGCGTATATCACCTGAGACATCGCTCCGTACAAAACCTTAGCGGTGGTGAGCGACAGCGGGTATTTTTGGCCAAGGCACTGGCACAACAAACAGAGGTGTTATTACTAGATGAACCGACGGCTGCTCTTGATTTGGTGTACGCTAATGATATCTTTCACGAAGGTCGTAGATTATGTGACGAAGGCAAAACGATTCTAATCGTCGTCCATGATTTAGAATTGGCTGCCAAATATTGTACTAAGCTCGTCTTAGTAAGTGATGGTCATATCGTAGATGTAGGGACGCCGCGAGATGTGTTGACGGCGGAAAACTTGCGGAATGCATTCCATTTATCCGCTGCGGTCTACGATGACCCGTACTTTAAACAACAACGAATCTTTGTATTCCCTAAGGGAACTACAAATATTGATGATTTTAAACAAACAGGTTGTAGTACAGACATGTCTATCGATCCTGCGTTGAAATAAAATTTTTTATCATGAGTTGAGATAAGATGTTTCTATCCTAAATGAGGTTAGGCTTATGTTATATCCATTTACTGCTATTGTGGGCCAAGAGGAAATGAAATTAGCCCTGTTACTCAATGCTATTAATCCATCCATTGGTGGTGTGTTAATTGAAGGTGAAAAGGGCACTGCTAAATCTACGGCGGTTCGTGCACTAGCGAATCTGTTACCTCCTATGGAACTAGGGGCTGATGCAATGACCGTTGTTGAACTTCCTATTAATGCTACAGAGGACCGTGTTGTAGGGTCTATCAATTTAGAAAAAGCACTACAGGACGGTGTGAAAGCTTTTGAGCCAGGCATTTTGTACGCAGCACATCAAAACATTCTCTATGTAGATGAGGTTAATCTATTAGATGACCATATTGTAGATATTTTACTTGATGTAGCAGCTATGGGTGTTAATACGGTAGAGCGTGAAGGGGTGAGCCACTCTCATCCATCTCGCTTTATCCTCGTAGGAACAATGAATCCCGAAGAGGGTGACCTTAGACCTCAGCTGCTAGATCGTTTCGGTTTATCCGTCATGGTCTATGGTGAGCATGATCCAGCACAACGGATGGAGGTTATCAAGCGCCGTCTTGCCTTTGGCGACGACCCGGTAAGTTTCATAGCGTCTTATGCGGAATCGGAACGAGCATTACACGAACGCTTATTACAAGCTCGGGAATTATTGCCAAGCATCATTCCCACCGATGAGGTATTGTTGAAAATTGCAAGCATTAGTATTGGTGTTGGCGTTGATGGTCATCGCCCAGATATTACGATGATGCACACTGCTCGTGCTCATGCAGCTTTTTCTGGTCGAAGTCAAATTATAGATGATGACCTTAAGGTGGCTGCCCATTTGGCATTGAAACACCGCTTGCGTCGTCTTCCATTTGAAGAGCAAGGTCATGACGAAGACCGTATTGATATGGTAGTTTCTGCGGCGCTTGAGGGCTAGCTATGGATACATCTGTGCAAGAGGCTCTCAAAATAGGCCTTGTAAATAATCAGATTCATACCCTTGTTATTTCTGGTGGTACTGGTGTGGGTAAAAGTTATATCCTTCGCCAGTGCCTCGAGGCATGGCATATTCCCTATCGTTTGATACCCATTTATGTAGAAAATTCACAATTACAAGAGACTATCGATTTTGAAGCGTCTCTAGAGCAGGGCAAGATGATTATGTCTGCAGGTCTTTTAGATGACACTAGCACTCGATGCTGGGTTGTCGATGATGGGCACGTTCTGGCGCCTGAGGTTCGTCATGCCTTATTAGTAGAGGCGAAGCGACGTCAAATACTGCTCATCATGACTATCAATCATGGAGATAGAACACTAGATGATGCGGAGTGGGAACTCGTCGATGTGCATGTATCTATGGCTGCACCTACACTAGAATCTCGTATAGCTGTGTTGCAACAAAATCGAGAAGAAATTCAATGTGTTGAAGCATCTATAGCAGGGGATAATCAATCAGACTTGGACGATGCCTTATGTGAGGAGGAAACTAGCTCAATAGATGTTATTTTAGCTGAGGATATGTTATCTCTCATAGCTACTAACCGAGTTCAGAATATTGCTGTTTCGGATGCTATGCTTTCACTAGCCATATCCTATGCACTACAAGCACGCACTGTAGGACATGGTGCAGAATACGTATTGCTGCAAGTTATGAAATCTCTTGCAGTTCTTGATGGCAGATCGTACTGCAAGCCCATCCATGCAGACCGAGCCGCTTTATATGTCTTGCCCCATCGTATGAAGCGAGATGAAGTATCAGAATCTCAATCATTACAAGGGGATAATGGAAGTAGTGAAAATAACCAAAATCAGTTACAAAAGAGCACGGAAACAACAGAGGACTCTGATGTAGAGAATTCAAGTAATTCTAATGCAAGAGATTCTAATGATAATAAATCCAATCCGAATGAGTCGGCAGATTCTAATGATGATATTTGTAGCACCGGAGATGGAGTGTCTAGTCAAGACGTATCCGGCAACGCTAATCAAGAAGAAACTAGCGACACTAATGACGCTAACCCTACGAAGTTTGATAGTTCTGATTCTAGAAATACGGATGGAGATCTAGCTAACGGGCTATCTTCTGTATCCTTGCCGGATACTGTTGCCCGTATAGCTAACCAGATGTTTCATTGGAAATTACAGTCTTATAAGACGGTAGACCGCCAGTATCGCAAGGGTTCTGGTCGTCGCCTCATGACTAAGACAAAGGATACTCGAGGGCGCATGATTCGAGCCTATCAGGATGAACATGCCCTTGAGGACTTAGCCTTAGTGGATACATTGCGAGCGGCAGCACCCTACCAACGGTTGCGAGCTGCTGTTAAGGTGGAACAAGAAATACAATCTACGCAGTCTCCGCCATTAGAACAGCAAGAAGCTAAGGGATTATCTATAGTGATAAAACCACAGGACTATCGCCGTAAAGCTCGAGAAAAACGTATTGGCGCATACCAGCTCTTTGTGGTGGATGCTAGCGGTTCTATGGCGGCACGGCATCGTATGGAGGCCACGAAATCCGCTATTTTGAGCCTCTTGAGGGATTCCTATATCCATCGTGATTCAGTAGGACTCATTGCCTTTCGCAAGGAATCGGCAGAGGTATTATTGCCTTTCACCCGTAGCGTAGAGCGCGCAGAGCGACTATTAGCATCTATGCCTACAGGTGGTAAAACGCCATTAGCTCACGGTTTACGCATGGCCTACACCATGTGTGATAGATTGTTGCGTGTCCATCGGGCAGAACGCATTCAGATTATATGTATCACCGATGGTCGAGCTACGTCGGGTGATTCTGAGGATCCAGTAGCAGAGGCTAAACAATGGGCTCGTATTCTTGGAACCTTACCTGTGGATTGTATCGTTATCGATACGGAAACGGGCTTTATCAAGCTAGGCCTTGCTAAGGAATTATGTAAATTAATGAATGGCAGTTATTATGCCATGGATACTATTACGGCGGATGATATTTTACGAGTATCGCGGAGGTAGATCATGAGTCGTCTCATGTATATTTCTAATTTAGGAAAACAAATCCAATATATAGAAAAGGCTGTTGCCACCTATCCTGAATTGATACAGGGTGAGGTGGACATCTGTAATATGAAAAAACAGCCTCTTTGGGATGAGGTTTTTGAAAGCCGCCTACGCGCTGCAGATGTTGTCCTCGTAACGAATATGGGAGTTGGCTTAGATTCGCCATTTTTAGAACGTCTAGAGCGTTGGCTGTATGCGCATCATCCTAAGTATTGGATCGATGTGGTAGAGCCTAAGAAAACAGATATTCTCTATCGCAATATAGACGAAAATCAACGGAGACTTCTTGAAAGCTATCGCCGCACCAGTGGCGTCATGAACTATGTGCGCCTTATTAACGGTGCTTTCAGTATAAAACCGATCTCCGAATGGGAGGAACCTGACCACATTCCGTGGCAAGCCATCATGGGCCGCGATGGAAACATCTACGAAACCTATGATGAATTCATGGAGGCCGAAGGAAATCCAGATTGGCCGTCCATCGCGGTGTATTTCTATCGCGACGAATGGATTATGGGGGATATTGAGTATCAACAGGCCTTATTCGAAGAGATTTATAAACATCAGTACAATCCGATTATCTTTTATGGACAGTATGGCTCGAATCCTCGTGTAGGCATTCCTAATATGAAGCTGTCCATGAATCATCTCTTTGGTAAGGATGTATTCCCTTTTGATGTGCTCATAAATACTTGTAAATTCTCCTATCAGTCCTTAGGGGCGCAAACTTTGGAGGAATTAAAGTTACAGGATGTGCCTATCATTCAGGGCTATACCATATACATGGATGAGAAAACCTGGGCTGCAGATCCACAAGGTGTGACGCCTTTAGATGTGAATTTATCCATATCACAACCGGAACTAGATGGCGTCATTCAAGGTGGCGTTGTGGCTTGTCAAACTTATGACGAGCAGGGGCATTATATGTATTTACCTGTGAAAGAACGCATTGCTGCTGTTGTAGAACGGGCCATTAAATGGTCTAAATTGCGCCATATTCCAGTATCAGAGCGGAAGGTGGCCGTTATATTACATAACTATCCGCCTAAAAACTCCAATATTGGGTCCGCTGCAGGACTTGATACACCTGAGTCTGTACGACGACTATTACAGGCCATGCAAGACGAGGGCTATACCGTAGATACTGTGCCAGAAACGAGTGCAGAGTTGATGGATATAGTCACATCTCATATGACGAATGACAGGTCTATGCTCACTGATGAGCTCTTAGCTTCTGCAGAAGGGCGTTTGAGTAGTGCTGATTACAAAACGTATTTTGAAACGCTGCCAGCAGATACGCAAAAGGCTATGATCGAGTTTTGGGGCGTGGCGCCAGGAGATGTCTTCGTCTACGATGATGAAATCATTATCCCTGGATTCTCCAATGGCAATCTATGGATTACGGTGCAGCCACCTCGTGGTTTTGGGGAAAATGTATCTGCTATTTATCACGACCCCTGTTTGCCACCGCCACATCAATATATAGCCTTTTACCATTGGGTACGTCATGTTTTTGAAGCGGATGCGGTCATTCATGTAGGTACCCATGGCTCATTAGAATGGCTGCCTGGTAAAGGCGCTGGCCTCAGTGCTAGTTGTTATCCTGAAATAGGCATTTCTAGTTTGCCTAATATTTACCCTTACTGGACGACTATCATAGGTGAGGGTATTCAGGCAAAACGGCGTAGCTCCGCTTGTTTAGTAGGCCACTTATCGCCACCGATGACGACAGCTGGTCTATATGATGAGTTTGAAGAACTAGAAGCCTTGCTCGATGAGCATAGTCATTTTGAACAGGAACATCCTGAGAGTGTATCGGATATAGAGAACGTGATACGAGAGAAAACCATGGCGTGTCATCTCATCGATGAAGAACAAGGCGCTGCGATGGAGATGGACGATCTTATTACAGCTGTTCATGAAAAGTTAAGCGACCTAAAGCATATGCAGATGAGAAATGGCTTGCACATTTTAGGGCAAGGACCTGAAGGTGTAGAGCTAGAGGAATTTATTACCGCCATTGTACGGACGCCACAAGGGGATATTGCATCGGGTCTTGGAATCTTAGCCGAAGAATTAGGTTATGATTGGTCCTATATAGAGCAACATGCGGGGGACGTAAATGACGAGGGGATTCGCTATAGTCACATCATTGATCAAATTTGGAACGAACTGCGTGCGTTTATAAGGTATGTGGTGAATACACCAGATTATACAGTACCAGAACGGCTAGCGTCTTTGGCCGCAGTCATTGTGCGCGAGTATATACCTAAATTAGGGCAAACAAAGAATGAGATTACATCCATTTCGCAGGGCTTGCAGGGAAAATATGTTGAACCCGGCCCTGGTGGGGCTCCTTCCAGCGGTCAAGTTGATGTATTGCCTACGGGGCGTAACTTCTATGGCCTCGATGAACGGGCACTACCCACAAAGATTGCTTATCAGCTAGGCATAGACTTGGCAGACCAAGTCATTGCTGATTATATCTTAAACGAACAACGGTACCCTGAAACGGTAGGCATCATTCTTTGGGCTACAAGCAATTCTAGAAGTCATGGTCAGTGTTTAGGTGAGTTTCTCTACTTGCTAGGGATTCGGCCTAAATGGCAGTCTGGTGGTCGCGTGTCAGGCTTAGAAGTGATTCCGTTAGAGCAATTACAACGCCCGCGTATCGATGTAATGGGGCGCATCAGTGGCCTCATTCGAGATATGATGCCTACTGCCATTAGTTGGCTTGATAAGGCCGTGGAAATGGTGTCAGCACTAGATGAGTCCCTAGATGATAACTATGTAAAAAAACATATTCACGATGATGTAGATTGGCTCGTTGAGCAAGGCGAGGACCCTTTACTGGCTACTAAAAAGGCGCGACTTCGCATCTTTGGGGACCCGCCACAGGCCTATGGTACAGGTGTGGGCGCCTTGATAGAAGGCAAAAACTGGGAGTCTGTACAAGATATTGCACAAGTGTATAGCAAGTGGAGTAGCTTTCACCTACACAAGGATATTCCTCAGGATATGAGGCTATTCCAGCGTCGATTAACGACCATGGATGTGACCATTAAAAATGAAGATAATCGGGAAACGCATATGTTAAGCGCTGACGATTATTATAGCTATCACGGTGGTCTCATTGCAGCGGTACGGACTGCAAAGGGCAGTGCGCCTCGTGCCTATGTGGGGGATAGCACCGACCGTAGCCGAGTTGTGATGCGGTCCTTGTCGGATGAGCTGCGCCGCGTTGTGCAAGGGGAAACACAAAACCCGAAATTCATTCAAGCTATGATGAATCATGGTTACAAAGGTGCATCGGATATGTCCAATGTGGTATCCCATAGCTTTGGCTGGGATGCGACGAGCGATATAGTGCCCGACTGGGTCTATGAAGGTTATGCTAACAAGTATGCCTTAGATACAACGGTGCAAGACTGGATGCGTGATGTAAATCCGTGGGCCTTGCAGCGTATTGCCGAAATTTTGTTAGAGGCCGCTCAGCGTGGTTACTGGGATGCATCTCCAACGATGCTAGAGAATTTGCAGTCCTTATATATTTCCATAGAAGGTGTTATAGAAGGTCGTTAATATGAAACAAAGAATATCGATTATATGCGCCATACTGATGATGGTATTGTTTGTGGTCGGTTGTGGTCCTGCACAAACGGGGACTACGGGCGCTACACATCAGGTTACGGATGGTACAGGCACGATTGTTACGGTGCCTAATGAGCCAAAGCGCATCGTTCCTATTGCGGCGAGTACAGAGGATATTGTCTTATCCTTAGTGGATCCAAACAGAGTAGCTGCCGTCGGCACTGTACCTAATAATGTGCCCGACGCGTCGGCCAAGGTAGAAAAGCATGTGAAAGCATCTGCTGAGTCCATGCTTTCTGTACAGCCTGATTTAGTATTAGTTCCAAATTGGATGTCTCCCGATGCTATTGGGGAAATGCGCAATATGCAGATTCCAGTGTATGTATATAAGACGCCTACTACAGTAGAAGAAGCAAAGGCTACTATTCATGAGATTGCAGGGCTGCTACATGCCTCTGATGAGTCCATGATTGCCAGTATGGATGCAGATTTGAAAACTGTAGAAGAACTGGCCAATAAGCATAGTGGAGAGCGCCCCTTAGTGGCGTTTTATTCCCAATTTGGTTTAACAGGCGGCAAGGGTTCAACTTTTGATGATATGTGTAAATACTTAAAGGTTAACAATGCGGCCGCTCAAGTAGGTTTAGGCCCTTTTGATAATGGGACGAGAGAGGACTTAATAAAATCCAACCCAGATATCATTTTTATTCCTTCCGTGGCTTATACTTCAGATGGCACTACGCCAGCAACGGTGGAACAGCTTTATTCTGATCCAGCTTTGCAAGGGGTTAAGGCCATCTCCAATCGTCGTGTGTTCCTCGTAGATTCTTCACAGGTTATGAGTTATTCCCAATTTATGACCCGTGCAATGGTATCTATGGCACAAAATATATATAGTATGTAGTTATAGTTTAGCGTGTATGGAGGTTTTTATGAAAGTATCAAAGAAACAACGTTTATCTCTGTATGTGGGATTAGCTCTTGTGTTTGGTAGCACGGTTAGTGCGCCTAGCGTATTAGCTGCTGATGCACAGGATTCCCATACCATTGTTGTTACTGCAACGCGTAGTGAACAACAGCTTTCACAAGTACCAGCTAGCGTAGGCGTAGTCACGGGCGACGATATCCGCGAACGTCACGTGACTAACATGAATGAAGCGATGCGTATCGTACCGGGCGTAGATATCAATACGTACGGTGGTGGCGTAGGTTACACGAATTCTAATGCATTCCGCATCAATGGTTCCGACCAAGTGCTATACTTGGTTGATGGCGTCAACATGGGTGCGGCTGGTGTGAATCCACCGATGACGATTCTGAAAGACATGTCTGGCATTGACCGCGTAGAAGTACAACGTGGTGCGGGTTCCACATTGTATGGTTCCGGTGCTATCGGCGGTGTAGTTAACGTAATCACTGCAAAGCCTGAACAAGGCGTGCAAACTAAGCTGCGTGTAATGGGTGGCAGCAATGATTTAGAGCAATACACAATTACGAACGAAGGTAGTAAAAACGATTGGTACTGGCGCGTAGCCTTACAAAAGGACATTATCGGTTCGTATAAGGATGGTCATGGTGTGCGTATTCCGCAACATAGCAATAGCCATAATGGGTCCTTTATGGTAGGCAATACAATCAATGATAAAAATGATGTAAAGGTATTCTATGATACCTATCGTGGCGATGTAATGTACTCTGACCATTTGGGGGCCCTCAACCACATTCGTTATGGTACAGAAGCAAGTGACTCCTTACGCGCTATTTGGAACAATAAAATCAGTGACCGCTGGAGTCATCAATTATACTTGATGAACAATCACTATAAAACGGTATACGATCATTATCCAGTCGATGTCAAAACTCGTGGTATCGGCGATCAAGTAACGTATAAAGGAAAAGACCATACCGTAGTTGGCGGCTTTGATTGGCGCCAAGATAAGGTGGTTAATATGGGCGGTATCAAGCTTACGAACATGTCCTATTTCGTTCAAGATGAGTGGAAGGTGGCTCCAAAATGGACGGTAACACCAGGTGTTCGTCTTGACCATCACTCTTCCTTCGGTACACATACATCGCCATCCATTAGCGTTGGTTACGATGTGAACGCGAAAACTAATGTATATGCAGCGTACAAAGAGTATTTCTTGGCTCCTACACCATACCAACTCTTTGATGGCACAAATGGTAATCGTAATTTGAAACCTGAAACAGGTCGTGAATTTGATCTTGGTGTACATCACAAATTTGGTAAAACTTGGAACAGTAACCTTAGCTTCTTCAGCCGTCATACAAAGGACAGAATCGGTTGGGTTATGACAAATCCTGCTACGTTCGCAGGCCAATATCACAATTTTGATACTGAAAAAGCCTATGGCATCAATGCAGATGTACGCAAACAATTGACGAAACATTTGGCAGCTCGCCTTGGCTATACGTATACACATATCGATGCAACACCAACACGTAAAGCAAATCGTGATGGCTATATTCCTAAACATGCGGTTAATGCAGGTCTCGATTACAACGATGCTAAATGGGATGCTCATTTAGATATTCGCGGTATAATCGACCGTCCAGGCACTGCTGCTAACATCTTCCCTCGTACAACATATTGGATTACTGATATCAGTGCTAACTATCGCGTACGTGAAAATGTGACTGTATTTGGTCGCGTTAATAACCTATTTGATACATACTACGCAGAACAATCTAACGTACGTTGGGGCAATGCAGGTGATTGGTGGCCAGGTCAAGGTCGCAACTTCCGCTTCGGTGTAGAGGTTACAATCTAGGAATTACATAAAATATAAGAAAATTGATAAGGCCATTAGTTAATATGATAAAACTATAGATTTTCTCTTGTAAAAGCACTATAATAGAATGTATCTATATATATCAATGTATGCGTGTTACAGCCTTATTTTTGTGAAAGGCGTTTATTTAGAGGAGTTGGATTCTGTATGGAACTACCGGTTTTATCCCCGTATATGATGGCTCGCAAGCCATCGGGAATCCGCATGGGGCAAATTAAATTTTTAGAGCGAAAGAACCCACCTATTTTGGTAAATGGTTCTATTGGTAATGTTATGCGTCCTATGCATCCCGCCATGCAGCGCCGACTATTTACTCTAGGTGGACCAAATAGTCCTTTCAGTACAGGCATCGTACCCTATGTACCAACAACGGGGACCGATGAATGTCGTGAAGCATTCTTGCATATTTTGCGTAGCCAAGGTTTCGATACAACAGGCCTTAATGTACTCGTTACAGATGGTGCGTCCATGGCGATGGAAATCATCATGCTTGGCGTCTGTGGTGGTGCAGGCGAAGAGGAACGCCCTCTATTGATGTTTAATCCTTCTTATACGAACTATGATGCGGTAGGTCATCGCATTGGTCGTAAAACAGTAACTGTAGAACGACGCCTCAATGAAAATGGTGAATTTGAATTGCCATCCATTGAAAACGTGGAAAAACGCATTATAGAAACAAAACCAGGGGCATTGTTGATTATTCCTTACGACAATCCAACTGGTCAGCTATTCAGCAAGGAAACTTTGATTGAATATGCATCTTTGTGCGTAAAATATAATTTATGGATTATTTCCGACGAAGCCTATCGTGAATTGGCCTACGAAAAAGGCAAGGAAACATCTAGTATTTGGACATTGACGAATAAGGATGTACCAGGTATCGAAGGTCGTCGTATCAGTCTTGAAACGGCCTCTAAGGTTTGGAATGCTTGTGGCCTTCGCATTGGCGCCATCATTACAGACAATGCATTGTGCTATGAAAAATCTGTTGCTGAATATACGGCGAACCTCAGTGCCAATACACTTGGCCAATATATTTTTGGTGCCTTGGCTCATGAAAGCCACGCTGAGCTTCATAACTGGTATGAGCAACAACGCGATTACTATCGTGAAATGATTTATGAACTTCACAAGGGATTCAAAGAGGTAGAACCAGATTTCATTATCTCTAATCCAGAAGCGTCCATTTATTTCGTTATTGATGTACGCAATGTAGCAAAACCTGGCTTTGACGGCGTAGAATTTGCTGCTTGGTGTGCTGAACACGGCCGTGTGACCTTGGATGATGGTAATGACTATACATTGCTCATGGCTCCACTTAACGGATTCTACAGTGGTGCCGATAGCGAACACAATCCTGGTAAGACACAACTTCGCGTATCCTTCTGCGAAAACCCAGATCTTTTAAAACTAGCGCCTGTATTGCTATCTAAATTATTTAGAGCATACGAAGCGCAACGATAAATAAAACGTGTAAGGGCGAGAATCGATAGAACAGAAAAATAAATTTAAAAGGAGCTATAATGCTGAGAATAACTCTGGCATTATAGCTCCTTTTTGTGCCCTATGAAGTAGTGGTAGGACGTGGTATTTAGGTATTATCTTTTTCATAGTCTAGTCCCTTAGTAGATATGCCTATGCTTTGTTGTTGATTTAGCATAGAACTATCCTCTATTGATGGATAGGATGTGTCGTCTAAGGTTACTGTTTCCAATAATTTGTCGATATTATTTGCTTGGATGGATACTTCTTTGTTATACCATTCGCCAAACTCGCGGATAACTGTTTCATTGCGCCTATAATAGGTGTATTGGTCAATTTTTTGCGATTCCACAAGGCCTGCACGCTCTAACATAGTCATAAATGTAGATACAGACGATTGCGATACACCACAGCGTTTTTGAATACTCTTAACGCTAACGCTGTTTGGAAAATCGATGAGAGTTTTAGAGTGTACTTGAACACCGAATTCTTGCTCTGGGTGCTTTAGCCACAATATAATATCTAACCGATGTGGATTGGATAATGCTTTCAGAATTCTTTGCGGATCCATATGGCCTCCTTGAGGTAAATACCAAAATGTTGAGTGCCTTACTTTGACCGTGGTCTTGCATTATGCGGTCGTATTATATACGCGTCTTGCTCCGTATAGAGATTATTACTTACATTTATCATACGCTAATTTTTATGTGAAAGCTAGAAAAATTTATAAATTTTTATGTACATGTGGTATGTTAAAAAGGTATTTTCAATCTGTATCGTGAATATATAATATATAGACTTATGTAAGTTAGGCTTTCATAAAAAGGAGCTGAGTATATGGTAATAGATCGAAATGAGAGATTTGACGTTATCGTCGTGGGGGCAGGGCCGGCCGGTGCTGCAGCGGCGTTGCGTTTGTCGGAGCAGCGTGTGAAGGTGCTCGTTATTGAGCGCGGGATGGCGCCAGGTGCTAAGAATATGATGGGCGGCCGTATTTATACGCATTCCCTAGAGAAATTGGTACCGGATTTTAGGAATCGTGCGCCTCTTGAAAGAAAGGTGACGAAGGAACGTATTTCTATCGGTGCTGGCAATGAGATGACGACCATCGAATATAGTTACCAAGATGTGAAAGAAAATGAAGAATCCTATGTTGTGTTGCGTGCTAAATTCGATAAATGGCTGGCTGAAGAGGCTGAGAAGAAAGGGGCTTTGCTCGTTTCTAATGTGCAGGTAACAGAGCTTATCACGGAAGGGGAAGGCAAAAAACGCCGCGTTGTAGGCGTGCGTTGTCATGACGATGAGGTGTATGCAAAGCTTGTTATCATCGCAGAGGGGGCCAACACAGTGCTTTTAGAAGAGGCTGGTTTGACTGACCCTACAGATCCTAAGACGATGGCTGTGGGTGTGAAAGAGGTATATAAACTCAAAAAAGAGGACCTCGAAAACCGACTTATGCTATCTGGTGATGAAGGCATGGCATGGCTCACGTTGGGCGATATGACAGATGGTCTACTAGGTGGCGGCTTCATATATACAAATAAGGATAGCCTTTCCGTAGGCATGGTAGTAGGCCTTGAGGACATCGGCTTGGCAGATAAATCAGTTGACGAAATGTTGGGGGCTTTCACCAGTCATCCTAGAATTGCACCACTTTTGAAAAATGGTCAATTAAAGGAACACAGCGCGCATCTTGTGCCTGAAGGCGGTTATAAAGCGATGCCAAAATTGGGCGGCAAGGGTTACATCGTCGTTGGTGATGCGGCGCGGATGTGCATGAATCTTGGATACACGATTCGTGGTATGGATCTGGCTATTGAGTCCGGCATGTGCGCGGCTGAGGCGGTCAATGTGGCACTACGCGATGAAAATATGGACCGCGTTACTAAATTGTACGAAAAACAAATCAAGGCGTCTTGGTTGCGTCGCGATATGAAATTGTATAAAAATATGCCGAAATTCTTGGCCACAAATCCGCGTATTTTTAATGAGTATCCTGCATTTGTAAACAATCTTATGCATGATGTATTCACCGTAAATGGCGATGGTGCGGTGCCATTGATGAAAAAATTATTGCGCCGCGTCAAGGATGTAGGCCTATTCAGATTGATTCATGATGCATGGAAAGGGGTGCGTTCCCTATGAAATTAGAAGAGCGTTTGGGCGCGAATAAATATTATGTAGATGAAACGTGTCCTCACATCATTATTGATGGTGAAAGCGTAAGCCGCGAAGAGGCGATGAAGCTCGTGAATGGTTGTCCTGCAGGTTTATACACATTGCAAGAGGACGGCACGCTTGCTTTTGATTTTGCAGGTTGTCTCGAATGTGGCACATGTCGTGTGTTGTGCGGACATACGATTGTTAAATCTTGGAAATATCCTCGTAATGCCAAGGGCGTAGAGTTTAGACAGGGGTGAGTGCATGGAATTATTAGTCTGTATAAAACAAGTACCGGATACGTCAGAAATTAAACTGGATCCGGAAACAAATAATCTCATCCGCACAGGCCTGCCTAGCATTGTAAACCCTTACGACATGCATGCTCTTGAGGCGGCTTTGACTGTGAAAGATCAAATTGAAGGCAGTCGCGTTACGGTTGTGACCATGGGCCCTCCACAAGCCGAAGAGGCATTGCGTCAATGCTTGGCACTAGGCGCTGATGATGCGGTGCTCGTAACGGACCGTGCCTTTGGTGGTGCCGATACCTTGGCTACAAGCTATACGATTGCATCCGCTATTCGTCATATTCAACGAACCATGAACCGTCAATTCCAAATTATTTTCTGCGGTAAACAAGCTATCGATGGAGATACAGCACAGGTGGGCCCTCAAATCGCAGAGGAACTCGGTATGGCACAAGCTACCTATGCTTGTGAATTTTCCGTAGACCAAGCCTCTCAAAAGGCGATTGTAAAGCGGGAGCACGAGAACGGTTATGAAGTGATTGAAGCTCCGTTGCCATTGCTTGTGACGACGACCGCCGAACTTAACGAGCCACGTCAACCTGGCCTTTGGAGCTCCATTTATGCGAAACGATATACCATTAATCATATTACCTTGCGTGATATGCCTCATATTGATGAAAGCCGCATTGGCCTTACTGGTTCCCCAACACGGGTACGCAAGGTATACCAACCACCGCTTCGTGGCAAGGTAGAAATGATTTCATCCGTCGACGAAGGGGCGAAAAAGGTGCTTGAATTGGCATACCACATCAAGCCTGAAAAGTTCGCACACCTCTTGGTGCCAAATGACACACCGATTGTAGAGGTGCAAGACGATGAGGGCATTGACGTAAATGACCCCGTACGGCGAGCTGCGTCTGTTGAAAGCATGGTGCCTAGCGAACCTAAGGCGGTAGATCCAAATACATTTGCAGCAGAGGCCGCTAAAGCTGATGCTGTTTCCGAAGGAGGTGACCGATAATGACAAATTTTGATGAATACAGAGACGTTTTTGTCGTAGCTGATACCATTGATGACGTAGTGCATCCAGTTACGTATGAACTTATCGGTCAAGCCCGCCGCATCGCCAAGGAACTGGGCCAGCTCGTGCAAGTAATGCTTCTCGGTGAAAACGTACAAGCTGAGGCTGAGGAACTTGTGGCTCATGGTGCCGATATTGTTCATGTTTTTGAAAGTCCCCTCTTGAAATACTATACAACGGATGGCTATACAAAGGTATTGACGGATTTCTTTGAAGACCATAAACCGAATATCCTTTTAATTGGGGCTACTAACAATGGCCGTGACCTTGCACCGCGTATGTCTGGTCGCATGCAAAATGGCGTTGTAGCAGATTGCACTATCCTAACCGTAGATATAGAAGAAGGCCTTGTAGAATGGACCCGTCCTGCTTTAGGTGGCAATATCTTGGCGGAAATTATTTCGCCAAACCACCGTCCACAAATGGGCTCTGTTCGTCCTAATGTATTTAAGAAACCTGAGCGCATTGCGGACAGTTGGGGCCGTATCCAACTTGAACAATTTGACCTCAAGCCAGAAGACATTCGCACTAAACGGTTAGATTTCATTCCTTTCAGCAAGTCTGGTTATAATATCCAAGAATCGGATATCATCGTAGCTGGCGGTCGTGGTATGGGCTCAAAGGAAAACTTTGATAAACTCTACGAACTCGCCGATGCTATCGGCGGCGTCGTAGGCGCTACCCGTCCACTCGTTGAAAAAGGCTGGATTGAATTGCCATACCAAGTAGGCCAAACCGGTAAAACCGTAAGTCCTAAACTATACTTGGCATTTGGTATCTCTGGCGCAATCCAACACGTAAGCGGCATCTCTGGTGCCGATACAATCGTGGCCATTAACAACGATCCGAAGGCGGAAATATTCCAACACGCGAACTATGGGATTGTTGGGGATTGTACGGAAGTTCTCAACGATATGTTGGCGCATTTAAAATAGAAAATAAAAAGATTGGGCTATTATCTTAATTGCTGTAGAAGAAAGGCACCATTCCGAAAAACTCCACCGGCCGGGTCTGACTCCGGCCTTCGGCCTCCGCAGGGCCAAAGTCGTTTTTCGAAATGGTGCCTTTCTTAAACTCTACAGTCAATATAGGACTAGGCCCAATCTTTTTATTTTCATTAAATCCTGCGCCGACATACTCGTTAGAATAATATAAATAGAAGTGTGGTAAAATGGTGTTATACATATCATAGATGAATGGATGTAGGGAGGTGATGTTGTGACTGCTGATAGTAATGGTTATGTAGGTTTTGGTGGATTTCGCAATGCACCAGTTGTTATGGGTGGTACAAGTTACACACCGCCTAATCCTATGGATTTAAATTCCTGTTGGGGTGAATTAATAGCTAGCTGCCAAGAGCTAGAGGAAAATCCGTTAGAACGATCGATCCTATTATATGCCGAGATGGCTCGTAACCAGTTCTTTGGCGATGACAATAAACGAACCGCTCTGCTCATGATGAATGGAAATCTAATTCAGAATGGATTATGCCCAATTACGATTACAAAATCTCGAGAAGTAGAATATCGGACTGCTTTAATTGGATATTATGAAAGCCCTGAGCAACATCGCATTCAATTCTTCGATTTCCTAAAACAAGAACAACAAACCATGCTAAAACGCTGGGGCTATGAAATCCAAGATGTAAATGAAACCGAACTTGGTAAAACTATAGATGCAAATCCAAAAGAAGGATCCACAAAACATAAATTATAATTGAGGTCCTGAATTACTACTCTCCCTTTCCCTGTAATGAAAATCTTTGCGATTCATTATGTAATTCAGGACCGATGTATTTAATGAATGTGAAGGCAGGGGCTGAAAAAAGACTTCGGGTCCCGCTTGCGCGATAGCGTGTCTTTTTTCAGCCCCTGCCTTCACAGTTAACTTAAAGGAGGAATACATATGAACCGCAAAATTTTCGTTACAGGTGCTACTTCTGGTATTGGCCTTGAGTGTGCCCGTGCTTTCGCTCAAGATGGAGATAATGTATTGATTGCTGGTCGTCGTGCAGACCGATTGGTGGCAATTAAGGAGGATTTTGAGCAGCAATATGGCGTTCGTGTAGATACGCTCGTTCTCGATGTGAGCAAACGCGAAGATGTAGAGTCTAAGGTAAAACCAGCTATCGAGGCATTCGGTGGTATCGATGTATTAGTGAATAATGCTGGCCTTGCACAAGGTCTTGATGATTTTCAAGATAGTTCTGTTGATGATGCGGTAACCATGATCAATACAAATGTAATTGGTCTTATTTATGTAACAAAAGCGGTGCTACCATTCATGTTGGCTCAAAATAGTGGTCATATTGTCAATATGGGATCTACAGCAGGTATTTATGCATATCCAAAGGGCGCTGTGTATTGTGCTACTAAGGCAGCTGTTAAGACTTTGAGTGATGGTATTCGTATGGATACGATTGCTACAGATATTAAGGTGACTACCATTCAACCAGGTATTGTAGAAACGCCATTTAGTGAAGTTCGCTTTCACGGAGATGCTGAAAGAGCAGCTTCCGTTTATGCTGGCATTGAGGCAGTTCAACCAGAGGATGTAGCAGATGTTGTATTGTATGTAACAAACCAACCTAAACGCATGCAAATTTCAGATGTAACAATTATGGCGAACCAACAAGCGGCAGGATTTATGGTTCATAAGAAATAATTATTTGAAATCTTATATCATTTAGGATATAATCATTCATAATTTTTTTGTACATATCATTTTGCAAAATACATTTTGCGGAGTATATCGTTATGACCTTAATACTAAAGAAATCTTTTTTGATAGCTTTAGCTTGCGTCTGTGTAGGTACCTATGGAGTCGTTGAGGCTCAAGGTGCAACGGATGCACAAATTAGAGTTTCTGAACCCATAGAAATGTCTGTTGAAGCAGCTGTTCCTGGCGTTATTATGCCAAGTCCCGTACATGTGTTTACCACTGTAGAAGAAGCATCTGAATATATAGGATTTCGACCTCAGATGCTGAAGCTATTGCCTGTAGGTTTTAATATTCAATCTGTCATAACCTTAGAGAAAGATATATTACAAGTTGTTTATGTCTATGAACCTGGTGCGGAGCCATATTATAACCAAGCTGGCGGCGCATATATTATATATCGCTCATCTAAATTACCTGGCGATATTAGCGGCGACCACAAGATACATAAGGTTATAGAAACTGAAAGTGTAGATGGTACAAAGGTTACTTTCAAAGGTGATAAAAACAAGGTCTATCTTGTATCGTGGATGAAAGATGGACAAAATCACTCGTTAGATTTTTATCGTCCCGTTACACGAGATGTGGCGAAGGCTATTATCCGTAATATTGTGGAAGAAAAATCACATATAAAATAAATGTGTTTTTAATAATTTTGGTGTTAACCGAAGGAGGATTATACGGATGGTTAAAAAATTTCTATTGATGGCGGTTGCCTGTGCATGCGTAGGTTCTTATACTGTAGCTGGTGCTCAAGGAACTTTTGATGTACCACCTGATCCAGCTAAGCCTATGGTAGCAGGACAAGCAGCACCTATGGTTGGCATGCCAAATCCTATACATGAGTTTAGCACTATTGATGAAGCCGCTAAATATATGAATATTATGCCTCATCTACCTAAAGTATTACCTGTAGGCTACAATATTGAGTTTGTAAGCACAATCAATAAAGATGTATTGCAAGTTGTGTATGTTTACCAAGCTGGCAAAGATGCAACTCGCAATCAAGCAGTAGGTAAACGCATTGTATATCGTGTAGCTAATGCAACAGGGGATATCAGCGGCGATTACAACAATTATCGCGTGACAGCTACTGAAAAAGTAAACGGTACAAAGGTTACTTTCAAAGGTGGCGACAAAATGGTATACCTCGTAGGTTGGACGAAAGATGGTCAAACCCATGTGATGTACTTTGAGCGTCCTGTAACTCGCAATATGGCAAAAGCCATCATTGCTAACACTGTTGCACCTACAGCACATACAGCACCTACAAAATAATATAACAGTCCAGCCTAGTGGAATAGGCATGCGAGCTGTAGTGAAGCACTCGCATGGACACTGTAAGGGTTATATAAGAAGCGGCTCCTCGTATGAGGGGCCGTTTTAGTATATATGCTAAAATTTCATAATAAGAATCATTCTAATATACCTATAGGGGTATATATGAAAATTAGAATCATTGTTAAAATATAGATGTAATTATTTTGTGATAAAGAAGGCAGGTGATGTATTGTATCGATTAATACTGCAGCGTTTGGCAAGTATTGTAGGTATTTTATTGGTTGTTACCATCGGTACATTTGTATTGATAAAATTATCTCCTATTGACCCCGTGTCGATGAAGTTTAATCTTCTAGGAGCTACACCAGATCCAGTTGTAGTTGCACAGATACGAGAGCAGTTGGGGCTCAATGATCCTTGGTGGCAGCAATACTTACGTTGGTTAGGTCAAATTGTACAAGGGGACTTTGGTGAGTCCATTCTGTATGCTTTACCAGTAGCGACCATTCTTGGTGGCGCCTTGCCTAATACCTTAGGGCTCGTATCCTTATCTCTTGTTATGGGGATAGTGGTGACCATACCGCTCGGTATGCTATCTGCAAAGTATCAAGACTCATGGATTGATCATGGGGTTCGTCTCGTTACATTCCTAGCGTTAGCAATCCCTGGGTTCTGGGTCGGTTTATTATTACTGTACTTATTCGGTGTTAAATTACAGCTAGTGTCGGTAACGAATACCAATGGCTTTTCTGCCTATGTATTGCCCGCAGTAACCCTTGCTTTATGGATATGTGGTCTCTACATTCGTCGATTGCGCAATGCTATTTTAGAAGTGTCGCGACAGCCCTTTGTACAGGGGGCGCGAGCATTGGGCTTGCCAGAATGGATGGTCTACACCCGTTACATATTCCCTCATGTAGGACTTATGTTGTTGCCTATGATGGGCGTAACTATGGGCGCTATGCTAGGTGGCTCTGCTGTTATTGAAACGGTATTCTCTATAAAAGGTATTGGTTATATGATGGTGCAGGGCATTATGGCTCGCGATTATGTATTGATGCAAGGTTACATTATTTGGATTACTTTGGTGTTCATCGTGATTAATATCATCATTGATATATTGAGTGTTTGGCTGAATCCGAAGCGAAGAGCCGCCATAAAAGGAGGCTCCTATGAATAGACAAAAGCCCTATACTTTATACGCTATGTTGGTATTAGCAGCTCTGTGGATTGTATTTTTCTTATGCGCTCCCTATATAGCACCCTTTGATCCTGAAACGACGAGTATCGCGGACCGCTTAC
>CAJMLW010000021.1 GCA_905214495.1 uncultured bacterium
TATAAAGATATTTATGTAATTATGACACATAGATGATTAGTTTCGTGTAAAGGAGAACATGTAATGAAGTCTCATTATTCACGCATGTTAGCAGTATTGGCAGTATCCGCATTACTGGTGGCAGGCTGTGGTAGTCAACAACAGAAATCAGCTGATGTGGCGGTAAATTCGTATAAAATCGTATCGCAAAACGCACAAGTTGATCAAACGTATACTGGTACGATTAAAGCAGAAAACTCAGTGGCTGTACATGCTCGTGTGACTGGATATGTGGTTGAAAAGTATGTTAAAGGTGGAGACCAAGTAGTAGCTGGTCAACCTTTATATCGCATCGACTCTCGCCAATATGAATCCAATGTGGCAACAGCGGAAGCAAATGTAGCAAGAGCTAATGCAGATTATCAAAATGCAGAAACTGATTTAGGTCGTTATGAAACATTGGCAAGTCAAGATGCGATTGCACGCCAACGCGTAGATACTCAACGTTCTGCTGCGGAACAAGCTAAAGCAGCTGTAGAAGCACAACAAGCAGCATTGAAGATTGCTCAAGATAACTTGGGTGATACTATTATATATGCACCATATTCAGGTACATTGAGTATAGATGCTGTCGATATAGGCACATTTGTTAATGCAGGATCCACAACATTGGTAACCATCGATTCTGTAGATCCTATTTTCGTTGAATTTAGTATGACTGAACAAGAGTATCTTGAATTTATGGCTACTCGTTCTGGTGATGAAAACAGCGGTCTTAATTTGAAATTACGCTTAGCTGATGGCAAGGAATATAATCAAGTAGGTTCTGTTGTTCAAGCGGCAAGAACATTAGATCCTTCCACAGGCAAGCTCATTTTGAAAGCTTCGTTCCCTAACCCTGACCATTTATTGTTACCTAATATGTTTGCTACAGTTATTTCTCCTGGTGAAAAATTAACGGATGCCATTTTGGTACCTACAAAAGCTATTTTACAAATTATGGATAAAAACTTTGTCTATGTCATCGGTCAAGATGGAACAGTATCACAAAAGGCTGTGGAACTTGGTGGCACTACAGGGGCTTTTACAATTGTTAAATCTGGCCTTGTAAATGGCGACGAAATCGTTGTAGATGGTTTGACTAAGGTTAAAAATGGTGCAAAGGTACAAGCCACTGAATTGTCTAAAACACAAATTGAAACAGCTAAACAATAGGAGGTAAGACGTGTCGAAATTCTTTATTAATCGACCTATCTTTGCCATTGTTATTGCCATCATGATTACATTGGCTGGCCTTATTTCAATGGTTAACCTTCCGATAGCTCGATATCCACAAATCTCTCCGCCATCGGTACAAGTTAGTACCGCCTATACAGGTGCTACAGCGCAAGTTGTAAATGATACGGTAGCTAGTGTTATTGAAACACAAATTGTTGGGGTGCAAGATTTAGACTATATGACGTCTACAAGTTCTAGTAATGGTACATATTCTTTGTCACTCCAATTTAATCAAGGTAGCGATGCTGATATGGATACGGTTAATACACAAAACCGTGTACAAGCAGCGCTAGCTCAACTGCCATCTGAGGTTCAACAAGTGGGGGTAACCACAACGAAATCCTCTGGAGATATGGCGTATATTTTCTCCTTGAATTCTCCTAATGGTACATTTGATAGTACATTCCTTAAAAACTATGGTACAAACTATTTGATGGATGCCATTAAGGGCGTAAAGGGTGTAGGTTCCGTTCAGGAATTCGGTTCTGATTATGCAATGCGCATTTGGCTAGATCCTAGTAAGATGCAAAAATTGGGTGTTACTCTCTCAGAAGTAACAGCCGCTATTAAGAGCCAAAACGTTCAAGCAGCGGCTGGTACTGTTGGTAAGAACCCTACAAATGGGGAGCAAGAATTCCAATATCCAATTAAAATTGATGGTCGTCTTGTAACAGAACAACAATTTGGTAATATAGTTGTTAAAAATTCCAATGGCACCGTATTACATTTAAAGGATATTGCTCGTATTGATGTAGGGGCTAAGGGTTATGATTTTACTCCTAAAGCTTCCTATCGTGATAAAAATGCAAAATCTGGTGAAGTTCTATTTGTTGAACATCGTCCAACTGCAGGTTTTGCCGTTTCCTTACAAAATGATGCGAATGCATTAGAAACGATTGCTAATGTTCAAAAAATCTTAGCAGAACAATCCAAATCATTCCCAGAAGATTTGGAATATCATGAAGTCGTAGATAATACAAAATTCGTACGTGCTTCTATTAATGAAGTGGAACACACATTCTTTGAAGCATTATTGCTCGTACTCATCGTCGTATATGTATTCTTGCAATCTTGGCGGTCTACATTGATACCTATGATTGCAGTACCTGTATCTTTACTTGGTACATTCGGTGCATTTGTATTGTTGGATTTCTCTATCAACACATTAACTCTATTTGCCATGGTACTGGCCATCGGTCTTGTTGTCGATGATGCTATCGTAGTAGTAGAGGCCGTTGAATATGAATTAAAATATAATGGCTTATCCCCAAAAGAAGCTGCCATTGCGGCCATGAAAAATGTACAAGGCCCAGTTGTGGGCATCGCCTTCGTATTATCGGCCGTATTCGTACCTGTTGCGTTTATGGGTGGTATGACGGGTATATTGTATAAGCAATTTGCTTTGACAATTGCTGTATCTGTAGTTATTTCTGCTATTGTGGCATTAGTATTAACACCTGCACTTTGTGCGACGATGTTGAAGCTGCATGCGCAAAAAGAACGAGAAGATTTCCTTCATCGTCAACTTAATAAATTCAATCGTGGTCTTGAACGTTTTAGCGATTGGTATGGTAAAGTATTAGCTCGTTTGAGTCATCGTTTGAGCTTAACTGTAATAGCGTTACTGGTCTTTGCTGCTGGTACAGGTGTTGTGTTCCATTTCTTGCCAACGAGTTTCGTACCGGCTGAGGATAGCGGATATTTCTTAATTGCCGTAAATGAACCGCCTGGTGCAACGTCTGCACGTACTGTAGAAACATTAGATAAAATCAAAGACTTCTTAGAAGGTACTCCGGGCATTAAAGATAATGTTGAACAAGTATTTACTGTTTCTGGTCTTGATCTTTTAGGTGGCGGTCAAAAATCCAGTGCCGGTGCTTCGTTTGCTGTATTAAAAGATTGGGATGAACGTAAATCTTCTGATCAATCCGTAAATGCTATGGTTCGCGCCGTATTTGGTTTTGCAGCCAAAAATATTCCGGAAGCAAGTGTAGTAGCGTTGAATCCGCCATCCATTCCTGGCCTTGGTAATACTGGTGGCTTCCAAATGTATATTATTAATAAGGCAGGGGATAGCCCAGAAGTTATGTCTGAACGTGCACAAGCGTTTATTGCAGAAGCACGCACTAATCCAGCTATTCAAACCATGTATACAACATTTGATACGGCTACGCCTTCTTTACAATTCCAAATTAATCGTGAAAAAGCAGCTCAAGATGGTGTATCTTTACCTGATATATTCACAGCATTGCAAGGCTTCTACGGTAGTATTCAAGTCAATGATTACACATCGTATGGTAAGAATTACAAGGTTATTGTTCAAGCCGAGGATGCATTCCGTCAAAATGCAGATAATTTGAATATGCTAGCTGTTCGTAATAGCAAAGGACAAATGGTTTCTATTGCTAATTATATTACAAAAGAAAAGACAGGTACGCCATCTTCTATTACACGTTTTGATAATGCCATGGCTGTACAAATTGGCGGATCGCAAGCTCGTGGTTACTCATCTGGTGATGCTATTGCAGCGTTAAAAGATGCAGCTGCTAAAACATTGCCACAAGGTTATACGTATGATTGGGGCGGTCAAACTCGTGAAGAGTTAAAAGCTGGTTCTCAAACATTATTAATTCTAGGTCTTGGTTTAACATTTGTATTCTTAATTCTTGCTGCCTTGTATGAGTCTTGGAAGGTTCCATTTGCTGTACTATTCTCTGTACCATCTGGTATGATTGGTGCTGCTTTAGTTCCATTCTTGTTGAACTTTACCGGTCGATTCCAATTAGCAAATGATATTTACATGCAAATTGGTTTGTTGACATTGGTAGGCTTGGCCGCGAAGAATGCCATTCTGATCATCGAATATGCGAAGATTCGTGTTGATGAACGAGGTATGGATATCGTCGATGCGGCTATCGAAGCGGCTAAGATTCGTTTACGTCCAATCTTGATGACTTCCTTTGCATTCATCTTTGGCGTATTGCCATTGGCAATTTCTACTGGTGCAGGTTCTGGTGCTCGTACATCGATGGGTATCACAGTAGTAGCAGGTATGACAACCGCTACATTCTTTGGTATCTTTATCATTCCAATGCTTTTCATCATCATTGAAAAGATTGGCCCTGGATTCTTTACGAAACGTAAAAAGAATCACTAATTCCAAATTTCATAACACAAATAAAACACGCTTATAACATAGCTTATAGGCGTGTTTTTTTGACTGTTTTATGGTATAATATGCTAGTTAAAACGATTTAATTATCGCTTGGGCGATATTGTGAAATATTTATATAAAAGAGGTATAAACATGAGTGACGTAAAAACATTTGTGGCTGGTCATAAAAGCCCTGATACTGATTCTATTTGTTCTGCAATTTCTTATGCTAATTTGTTAACACAAATGGGTACCCCTGCTACACCTGTATGTGCTGGTGATGCGAATAAGGAAACTAAATACGCGTTGGAACATTTTGGTTTCGAACACCCACAAATCGTTACAAATTGGGAAGAGTTTGCTCCTAATAGTGGTGATTTATACTTAACTGACCACAATGAATCTAAGCAAATCATCGACGGTTATAAATCCATGAATATGTGTGGCGTTATCGATCATCACCGCATTGGTGATTTCGAAACTGATGGCCCTGTATTCATTCGCATGGAACCAGTAGGCTGCACAAATACAATTTTGACTAAACTTTACATTGAAAATAATCAAGAAATCCCTAAGAATATTGCTGGTTTAATGTTGTCTGCTATTATTTCTGACACTGTATTGTTCCGCTCTCCAACATGTACAGAAACAGACAAGGAAATGGCTCATAAACTTGCTGCCATCGCTGGTGTAGATATCGAATCCTATGGTTTAGACATGTTGAAAGCTGGTGCAGATATTTCTGATTTAACAAATGATAAAATTGTGCGTACAGATATGAAGGAATTCTCTGAAGCAGGTCAAACGATTTCTATCGGTCAAATTTCCGTTATGGATACAACTGATGTGTTGGCTAAACAAGCTGAATTAGTAGCTGCACTAGAATCTCTACGAACTGCTAACGGCTATGCTGCATCCTATATTATGGTTACCAATATTCTTGATGAAAGCACAACACTGATCTATAGCGGCGACGTAGAATCCGTTGTTGTTAATGCATTTGGTAAAGATGTAAAAGACAATGCTGTATTCTTACCAAATACAATGTCTCGTAAGAAACAAATTGTACCTCCAATTTTAGGAGCTATGAAATAATAAAGGATATATATCATGGTAATAAAAACGTTGCACTTGCAACGTTTTTATTATATGTGATAGTCATTTATAATTACTCATTTTATGTTATAGATAAGGAGATACCATGCAATCATTGTTAGATGGCTTGAATCGGGAGCAACAACAAGCCGTACAACATACCGAAGGCCCACTATTGATTTTAGCAGGTGCAGGATCAGGGAAAACAAAGGTATTAACTGTACGTATAGCATATTTACTAGCTCAAGGTGTAAATCCTTATGAAATCTTAGCCATCACATTTACCAATAAGGCGGCTAAGGAAATGAAAAGCCGTGTAGAAGGCCTTGTAGG
The DNA here is from genome assembly GCA_905214495.1 of uncultured bacterium. Lineage (GTDB taxonomy): Bacteria > Bacillota > Negativicutes > Veillonellales > Veillonellaceae > Veillonella. The sequence goes on from CAJMLW010000021.1 coordinate 5,840, forward strand.
TGATGTAGCTAATCGAATTTGGCTAAGTACATTCCACAGCTTTTGTGCTAAATTTTTACGCTTTGAATTAGATAATTTTTTAGGTTATAACAGTAATTTTACAATTTATGATACATCTGACTCTCAAGTTGTTATAAAAGCAGCCTTGAAGGCTCTCAATCTCGACGATAAATACTATCCTGTAGGTGCTATGATCAGTGCTATTTCTGATGCGAAAAATAAATTGATGTTTGCCTCTGATTATAGAAAACAAGCACGAGATTTTTATCAACAAAAGGTAGCTGATGTCTATGAGTACTACGAACGAGAGTTGCGTAAAAATAATGCATTAGACTTTGATGATTTGTTGCTTGTAGCTGTTAAATTATTACAATCTAATGCAGCTGTGCTTGATAAATATAGCAAACGATTTAAGTATGTCATGATTGATGAATATCAAGATACAAACCATGCTCAATATTTATTGGCTTATTTGTTATCATCGTATTGGAAGAATATCGCCGTCGTAGGTGATGCTGACCAAAGTATTTACGCATGGCGTGGTGCAGATATTCAAAATATCCTCGATTTCGAAAAGGATTATCCCAATTGTACATCCATTAAATTGGAGCAAAACTATCGTTCTACAAAAATCATATTGGATGCAGCCAATGCAGTTATCGATAATAATGAAGGACGTCCAGAAAAGAATCTTTGGACCGATAAACTAGAAGGAGCTAAAATTCAGCACTTTATGGCTCAATCGGAACACGAAGAGGCTGCTTTCATAGGCGATACAATTGTAAAAAAACACGATATTCATGGCATACCGTATGGTGATATGGCAATCTTGTATCGTACCAATGCACAATCCCGAGTGTTAGAAGAAGCATTGATTAAACGTGCCTTACCATACACTATGGTCGGTGGTACAAAGTTCTACGATAGAAAAGAAATTAAGGATGTGCTCGCCTATTTGCGCGTATTATATAATCCGTTCGATGATTTAAGTTTGTTGCGTATTATCAATGTACCAAAGCGTAGTATAGGTGCTACTACTGTTTCTAAGTTACAAGACTATGCGCGTGAAAATGGTACTTCCTTATTTATGACCTTAACACAATTGCACTTGGTCGATACCATTAAAGGAAAAACGAAAGAAAAACTTGAAGAATTTGGCATTTTAATTTTTACCCTTGTTGCAGAAATGGATGATAAATCCGTTCTTGATATTTTGGAGGCTATTCTTGATCGAACTGGCTACTTGGCTCAACTCGAGGAAAGTACGGACCCACAAGATCAAGCACGAGCCGAAAATATAGGTGAATTATTATCCGTGGCGAAGGATTTCCAAGATACAAATCCAACAGGTACTGTTGAAGACTTCTTGGAACAAGTAGCATTAGTAAACGATGTCGATTCCTTTGAACAAGAAGAATCTAAGGTTACCTTGATGACATTACATGCTGCTAAAGGTCTTGAATTCCCTATCGTATTCCTTGGTGGCTTAGAAGAGGGTTTATTCCCACATAGCCGTACCTTGATGAATCCAGAGGAAATCGAAGAAGAACGACGCCTCGCATACGTAGGGATTACGCGTGCTGAGAAGGAATTATATATTTCTAATGCTACAACCCGTACCGTATTCGGTCGTACTAGCAGTTATTTACCGTCTCGTTTCATCGATGAAATTCCAGCGGAACTCGTCGATAGTTTACGTGCAAAACGTAAAATTCCTGATGATATTAAACCAACAGTGCCAAGACATATGTCGGTCGCTAGTCGCCCTGTAACAAAACCGATTATTCGCAATGAAGTTATCGCTGATTGGAAGGTTGGGGATACTGCGATTCACAGCAAATGGGGGAATGGTAAGGTCGTCAATGTTTCCGGTGAAGGGGCTGGCATGAAGTTGACCATTGAATTCCCTACACAAGGTGTTCGTGTAGTTATGGCTAAGTTTGCACCGGTAAAAAAAGGTTAGAACAATCACTGTATGATATAGAGGATAATTATGAATCCTAAAGATAGAATAGAACAATTACAAAAAGAATTGACTCATGCTCAGTATCTATATTATGTAAAAGATAATCCGACGATGAGCGATTTTGAATATGATCAAAAATATCGTGAGCTCGTTGATTTAGAAACGGCACATCCTGAATATATTGTGCCATCGTCTCCGACACAGCGGGTTGGCATCAAGGCGGATGGTCCCTTTGAAAAAGTAGTCCATGGTAGACCTATGCTAAGCTTATCCAATGTGTTTAGTGCGGATGAAGTGCGTGCTTTTGACCAACGGGTAACGAAGGAATTGGGACATCAAACAAAGGCTTATGTGGTGGAGTTGAAAATTGATGGATTAGCTGTTAATTTGCACTATGAAAATGGTATCTTTGTCCGTGCCGTCACACGCGGTGATGGTAAGGTAGGGGAAGATGTAACAGCCAATGTGCGTACTATCAAATCCATTCCTTTATACCTAGAAAATGCGCCTGAGTTTATCGAAATTCGTGGTGAAGCGTATATGCCGCATAGTGAATTTAAACGTATTAATGAAGAACGCGATGAAGAAGGATTGCCGACCTTTGTCAATCCTCGCAATGCAGCGGCAGGATCCTTGCGCCAACAGGACCCTGCTATTACAGCAAGTCGAAATCTTGCATTTTTTGCTTATGCCATTGGTTCTGAAAGCGGAGCTAATATCCATACACAAGAGGAATTGTTACATACATTGGAGATTTTTCATTTCTCTGTGAATCCACATTATCGCGTATGTAAGACCGTAGACGAAGTGATAGAGGCTATTGATTATTGGGGCGAAAAACGCCATGAATTGCCATATGATACAGATGGGATGGTTATTAAGGTTAATGACTTTGACGATCAAGAAGTATTAGGCTCAACGGCTAAAGATCCTAAGTGGGCTACCGCCTATAAATATCCTCCTGAAGAGGTAGAAACAATCATCAAAGATATTACTATCAATGTGGGCCGCACCGGTGTATTGACACCAACTGGTGAACTAGAACCAGTATTTGTATCCGGTACTAATGTGAGCCGTGTTACATTACATAACCAAGATTTCATCACTGAAAAGGATATTCGCATTGGTGACCATGTACTTATTCACAAGGCGGCTGAAATTATTCCAGAAGTTATTCGCGTATTGCCTGAAAAACGTACCGGTAGTGAGGTACCTTTCACAATTCCTAATCATTGTCCTGTTTGTGAAAGTTCGGCAGTTCGTCGTGAAGGTGAAGCTGCTATTCGTTGTACCAATAAACATTGTCCAGCTATTGAAAAGGAACAAATCATTCACTTTGCATCACGGGATGCTATGAATATCGATGGCCTTGGTCCAAGTATAGTAGAAAATTTAATCAATGAAAAATTGATTTCCAATGTAGTTGATTTATACCATTTGACTACAGAATCGATTATGTCAATGGATCGGATGGGCAAAAAATCGGCAGATAATCTTGTAAAGGCTATTTCAGATTCTAAATCGCGTGGATTAGATCGTGTGATATTTGGTCTTGGTATTCGATTGATTGGATCAAAAGCGGCTAGTACAATTGCTAATGTTGTCAAATCTATGGATAGATTCCTAACAATTACCAAAGAAGAATTAGTAGCTGTTGAAGAAATTGGACCTACAATGGCGGATAGCATCATTGAGTATCGTGAGGATCCGCAACACATTGAAATTATCAATGGCTTAATTGCAGCTGGTCTGAAAATGGACGTAGATGTGCAAGAAGCTGCTGGTAATGAAATGGAAGGTGAGATCGTTGTTCTTACTGGTAAACTGGAGGTCATGGGTCGTAGCGAAGCTGGTAAACTATTAGAAAAACACGGCGCTAAGGTGACCGGGTCCGTATCTAAGAAAACAACACTTGTTGTTGCTGGTGAAGATAGTGGTAGCAAATTGACAAAGGCGAATGAACTTGGTATTCGCGTTATCAATGAAGACGAATTTATAGAATTACTTAAAGATTTAGGTGAAAACTAATCCTTTATTTTGAAAATATATGTCATATGCTTTATAATTAAAAGATATGAAAGGATGTGGACCGATGAAAATCAGCCAAGAGGAAATAAAAAAAATCGCTTTACTGTCCCGATTAGAAGTAAAAGAAGATAAAATGGCTAGCGTTGAGAAGGAATTATCCGATATCTTAACGTATGTAGCGGAATTAAATGAATTAGAATTAGATGATGTAGAAGTAATGGCTCATGCTGTTCCTTTGCATAATGTATTTAGAGAAGATGAGACTAAACCTTCTTTAGATCACGACTTAGCATTGTCTAATGCACCTGAAGAAGAAGATGGGTACTTTAAGGTACCACGCGTTGTACAAGAATAGGAGGTTTCACTGTGGCAACAATTCATGAATTACACACTAAATTAGTGAACAAAGAAATCAGTGCTGTAGAATTAATAAATGCAGTGATTAGTCACAAAGCAAAAGTGGAACCAGAGGTACATGCGTATTTATCTGATTCCCACGAATTAGCATTACAATCTGCGAAAGCTGTTGATGAAGCTATTGCAAAGGGTGAAGCTATTTCCCCATTAGCAGGTATTCCTGGCGCTATTAAAGATAATATTTGTATCAAAGATCAACCTGCTACATGTGCATCTAAAATGTTGGAACATTTTATACCTCCGTATAATGCATCCGTTATTGACCGATTACATGCTAATCACTTGGTTAGCTTAGGTAAACTTAACATGGATGAATTCGCCATGGGCGGTTCTACAGAAAATTCTGCATTAGCTAAAACAGCTAATCCATGGAATTTGGAATGCGTACCAGGTGGTTCCTCTGGTGGTAGTGCAGCTGCAGTATCCAGTGGTTCTGCTATCTGGGCATTGGGCTCCGATACAGGTGGTTCTATCCGCCAACCAGCATCCTTCTGTGGTGTAGTAGGTATGAAGCCTACCTATGGTAATGTATCACGTTATGGTTTGATTGCCTTTGCATCCTCCTTGGATCAAATTGGACCTGTTACACGGGACGTAACTGATGCTGCATTGGTATTAAATGCCATTGCTGGTCATGATCCTAAAGATTCCACATCCATTCCGGGCGAACGTGTAGATTATACAAAAGCGCTAGTAAATGATGTTAAGAATTTAAAAATCGGTGTACCAAAAGAATTCTTTGGTGACGGTCTTAATGAAGAAGTGCGCAAGGCTATTGATGAAGCTATCGAAACATATAAAAAATTAGGTGCTGAAATCGTTGAGGTTTCTTTGCCTAGCACAAAATACGCTTTGTCTGCGTATTATATTATCGCATTGGCAGAAGCAAGTTCTAACTTGGCTCGTTATGATGGGGTAAGCTATGGTTTGCGCGTGCCTGCAGATAATTTGGTAGAAATGTCTACTAAAACTCGTACAGAAGGATTTGGTCCAGAAGTACAACGACGTATCTTGCTCGGTACTTATGTATTGAGTGCAGGTTATTACGATGCGTACTATTTGAAAGCTCTTAAAGTACGTCGCGTTATCAAAAATGAATTTGATGAAGCCTTCTCCAAGGTTGATTTGTTATTGGCTCCAACAGCCCCTAACACAGCGTATAAGTTTGGTGAAAAAATCAATGACCCATTAGCTATGTATTTAGAAGATATTTGTACAGTTCCAGCTAACTTAGCAGGTATTCCTGGTATTAGCATTCCTGCGGGCATGAGTAGCGATAACTTGCCAATCGGCTTGCAATTATTAGGTCCTGCAATGGGCGAAGAAACATTGTTACGTGCCGCTTTCACATTCGAACAAGCACGTCCAGATTGTCAATTAGTAGCACCAACTGGGGAGGTTTCTTTATGAGTAGTAAATACGAAACAGTCGTTGGTTTAGAGGTTCATACAGAGCTTAAGACTAAGTCTAAAATCTTCTGTGGTTGTACCACTGAATTCGGCGGTGATCAAAATACACATGTATGCCCCGTATGTCTCGGCTTACCTGGCGCTATGCCTGTGTTGAATAAACAAGTAGTAGAATTTGCCATTAAAGTAGGTTTAGCGTTGAATTGTGAAATTCTTAAATTCAACAAATTTGACCGTAAAAACTACTACTATCCTGATTTGCCTAAAAACTATCAAACATCTCAATACGATTTGCCAATTTGCTTGAATGGTCACTTAGATATTGAAGTAAATGGTGAAACTAAACGTATCGGTATCACACGTATTCACATGGAAGAAGATGCTGGTAAATTGGTTCATAGCGGTAATACGATTTCTGATTCCAACTCTTCTAATGTTGACTATAACCGTACAGGTGTACCTCTTCTTGAAATTGTATCTGAACCGGATATTCGCTCTGGTGCAGAAGCGAGAGCATACGTTGAAAAATTGCGTTCTATTCTGCAATACTTAGAAGTATCTGACGGTCGTATGGAAGAAGGTTCCTTGCGTGGTGACTGTAACGTATCCGTTCGTCTCCGTGGCTCTAAAGAATTTGGTACACGTACAGAAACTAAAAACGTTAACTCCTTAACAGCTATTCAAAAGGTTGTTGAGTATGAAGCGTTACGTCAAGCTAAGCTTATCGAAGCAGGTGGCAAAGTAGACCAAGAAACACGTACATGGGACGATGCACAAGGCATCACTCTTGGCATGCGTAAGAAGGACGAAGAAAACGATTACCGTTACTTCCCAGAGCCAGACTTGGTACCAATCGTAATTACGGACGAAAAAATCGAAGAAGTACGTCGCTCTTTGCCTGAATTACAAGATGCTAAAATTGCGCGCTTTGTATCCGAATATGGTTTATCTCGTGAAGATGCGACCATCCTTACTATGGCTCGTAAGACGGCTGATTACTTAGATGCAGCGGTGAAAGCTGGCGCAGATCCTAAGACTGTGGCTAACTGGATGCTTGGTGACTTGTCCAAAATGATCAATGAAAGTGGTTTAACATTTGCTGAATCTAAAGTAAGCCCAGAAAACTTGGCCGGTATGATTGCCCTTATCGAAAAAGGCACCATTTCCGGTAAAATTGCGAAAAAAGTTATCGTATCCATGTGGGAATCCGGCAAGGATGCAGATACTATCGTAAAAGAAGAAGGTCTTGTTCAAATTACTGATACTGGCGCTATTGAAGAAATCGTAAAACAAGTTATCGCTAATAACCCACAACCAGTGGCTGACTTTAAGGGCGGTAATGGCAAGGCTATCGGTTTCTTGGTAGGTCAAGTTATGAAAGAATCCAAAGGCCGTGCTAATCCTGGTATGGTTAACCAATTATTACAAAAATTCTTAAATAACTAAGACTATTGGGACGTATTCATTCTAAGATTACATAATTAAAATATCCTCTGCGGCATATTCACCGTAGGGGATATTTTGTTTCCATAAGTATTATGGTATAATAAATTGTATAAAATTGATTAATTGTTTTGTGATAAGGAATATATCATGAATTCTCAAAATACAATGAATGAAAATAAGGAACAAGAAACTAAGACACGTGTCTTAAGCGATACAGAGCGCCGCGATTTTGATGGAGTTACCATTGATGAAGCAGGGGATACTGTACATGTTGAATTTACACCTACCCAAAAAGAAGAAGAGCAAAGTGGGTATGAGCAATTTCAAGACTATGGCCCTCGTGTGAAGGTATATCATTTTGGCGGTTTTAGTTGGCTAAGCCGTATCATTATGATTATTGTATTAGCCGCAATTTTAGCAGCTATCGTATTCTTTGGCGGCATCATCTTGTCCATCGTTGGCGTGGTCATCCTAATAGGGGCCATTATCTCCTTTATCTTAGGCTTGTTTTAATGGTATAATATACCTATTATGACAAGACGGTGGCAAGTCCATTCGATGATGCTAAAGGGGTACTATGAACGTAGTTCTATCAACATTAAACTCAAAATTTATACATTCTTCACTAGCCTTGAGGTATCTTAAGGCTTATGGTGAAGTCCATGGACAGGCATACGATATAGTGGAATATACTATTAATATGCCTGTTTTGCATATTCTTAGTGATATTACAGAGCATGATATCGATGTTCTAGGTTTTGCCTGCTACATTTGGAATATTGAAATGACGTTGCATGTGGTGGATATGGTAAAAGCCGTACGACCAGATATTAAAATCGTATTGGGCGGACCAGAGGTTTCTTTCACAGCCGATGAACTATTAGAGCGATGTCCAAATATAGATTATATTGTACAAGGTGAAGGCGAGGAAGCATTCCATGCCCTTGTAACCGCATTACAACTTGGTAATGATGGGTTAGACCCTGTGATTCCCGGTGTGAGGGGCCGTAGGAATGGTAGTATTTTAGGCTCTGCAGAGGCCGTAGAGGTTCGTGATTTATCTACCATACCATTCCCATATACTGAGGAAGATATGGATGATTTAGAGCATAAGATTATTTACTATGAATCTTCTCGTGGTTGTCCTTTTTCCTGTCAATATTGTCTATCTGGCAATAAAAATACGGTGCGATTTTTTCCACAAGAGCGGACATTAAAAGAATTACAATGGTTCATTGACCATGGTGTGAAGCAAGTAAAATTTGTAGACCGCACCTTTAACTGTGCGCCTCATCATCATAGACCTCTTATGGAGTTCATGAGAGATAGCGATACGAATATGAATTTTCACTTAGAAATGGAACCAGAGCTTATGACGGAGTGGGAAACCAACATTCTTTGTGAAACGCCGCCTGGACGCATTCAAATCGAGGTAGGTGTACAAAGTACGCATAAGAAAACATTAGATGCTATCAATCGCTATAATGATTGGCCATATATCCAAAAATCTATACGTCCTATTATTCAAGCAGGACGTACGCATGTTCACATGGATCTTATCGTAGGATTGCCTCACGAGGATTTTAATCGATTTGGACAATCTTTTAATGATTTATTTAGCTTACAACCTCATGCATTACAAATTGGATTCTTAAAATTGCTAAAAGGATCTGGTGTACGACGGATGCGTGAATACAAGTATGTAGCAGATCCATTAGCTCCATATGAGGTTCTAAGCACGCATGTACTACCTTATGATGATGTACGTTTCTTGAAATATCTTGAAGATGTATTTGAGCGTTTTTATAATAGTGAACGATTTAGAACAACATTTGGCTATATCGGACAACAATTGATTCACGGTGAAACGGATGCATTTACCTATTTTTGTGATATGACATGTGCATGGCTTAAGGAAGGTAATCATAAGGTTAATCTTAAGGATATAGACCAAATTGAATTTTTATATCGTTTCTTCCTTGCAAAAGGTGATACGATAGCTGCAGAGTTATTGCAATACGATACATTGGTAAGTTATCGTGGTAAGGTACGCAGTGAAGCAGTAGGATTGCCAAAACAAACGAAGGAATTGCTGCAAGTAGGCGAAGCATTCTGGCGTAATGAAGAACTAGCTTCTACATATATTCCAAATTATACTTTTAAAGAATGGCGTAAAATTCGTCAACAATATGTAGAAATGACTATGAGCCGTGAAACAGCAGAGTATTTGGGCGTTCAACATATACCAGATGGGGCTTTCACAGTGATTATAGATGTGAATAAAGAGGTGACCCCATTCATTCGCCCTGAAAACATACAATGATATAGAGGAGTGTTATGTCAGATACAACGAGACCGAAACGGTACCGGATGGTGTCAAAATTTTATAAAGAAACATACGGTGAAAAGGTATATAAATTACCTGTTGCATTACCTTTAACCTGTCCTAATCGAGATGGATCAGCTGGTGTTGGGGGATGCACATTCTGTGGGGAAATCGGTGCTGGTTATGAAAATAGACCTGCATGGATGACGGTACGCATGCAATTAGAAGAAAATATTGCACACATTGGACCTAAATATAAGGCTAAAAAATTTATACCTTATTATCAAAACTTTAGTAATACCTATTTACCTCTTGAGGATTTTAAATCCTATATGGAACAAGGTTGTATTGATGAAGCCGTAGGGATTGCAATCGCTACGAGACCAGATTGTATTTCTAATGAGTATTTAGATGTATTACAGGACATACAACAACGATTTCATAAGGATATCTACATTGAATTAGGATTGCAAACCGTTAATTATCATACACTTGAGAAGATTAATCGAGGCCATGATTTAGCGCAATTTATCGATGCGGTTTTACGCATTAAGCGTTATGGATTTAATGTGACTACACATATGATTGTAAATTTATCGTGGGATACGATGGAGGATACCGTTGAAGGGGCCAAAATTTTATCATCCCTTTGTATTGACCAAGTAAAGTTACATGCTTTATATATTGTAAAAAATACATTGATGGCTAAATGGTATGAAGAGGGTCAAATCACCTTAATTAGTGCTGAGGAATATGTGGAGCGCGTTGTTCAGTTTTTGCGCCATCTTCATCCAGATATTGTGTTGCAACGATTAGTGGGACGTGCGCCAGAGGATAATACATTATTTACTAATTGGTCTATGGGATGGTGGCGTGTACAGGATTTAATCGACGATATGATGGATGAGCTAGATGCACATCAAGGCGATTTATGTGATTATTTAAATGGTAAAGCAGTACGTAAATTTATAGATGGGGGACAAGCATGAGCGAACGGGTATTTACCTTTCCTACCTATGATCTAGCACAATCGATACTAGGTCAACATAATAGATATTTACAAATGATGAATGAGGTCATCCCTGTAGATATCGTATCGCGCGGAGATACGGTTGTCATAAAGGGTGATGATATGCATGTAGATGCTCTATACCGTACCCTAGAGGAATTAGTATTCTTATATAAAGAAGGTAGCACAATCACAGAATCTCAGGTCCGCATTGCTGCTAAGATGGTCATGAATGGTAAAGGGGATGCCCTTCACTCCATGTTTGAGGACACATTGTCCGTAACGATGCGTGGTAAAAGCATTACGCCAAAGACGGAGGGTCAAAAGCAATATGTAGACAGTATTCGCAAGAATACTATCACCTTTGGCATCGGCCCTGCCGGTACAGGTAAAACATTTTTGGCTGTTGCATTAGCAGCATTTTACTTAAAGAATCGTAATGTAGATAAGATTATTTTGACGCGCCCTGCCGTAGAGGCTGGTGAACGATTAGGTTTCTTACCCGGCGAATTACAAGATAAGGTGGATCCATATTTGCGTCCACTGTATGATGCGTTGCACGAAATGTTTGGTATTGAGCAAGTACAACGCTTTATGGAACGGGGCACAATCGAGGTAGCACCACTGGCGTACATGCGTGGGCGTACCTTAGAAAATGCGTTTGTTATTTTGGATGAAGCACAGAATACGACGGCAGAGCAAATGAAGATGTTCTTAACCCGTTTAGGTAATAACTCTAAAATGGTTGTCAATGGTGATAAAACACAAATTGATTTGCCGCCGCGTGTGACATCTGGGTTATATGAAGCTGAAAAGGTATTAAAACGCGTGCCGGGCATTCATATGGTGTATTTTACAGATCAAGATGTGGTGCGTCATGATTTGGTAGGTCGCATCGTTAAAGCCTATGATGCGTACCATCAAAGGCTTTCAAAGGAAGAATAAGAATTATGCATATACAAATTAGTTATGATGATGGTATAGCCCAAGATGCTAAGATTGAAGAGGTTATACAAAAGGTTTGTGATGAAGTGAGCCGCGTGTATGGACTCGAGGATGATGAGTTAAGCATTCTACTATGTGATAATAAGAAAATTCATGAACTAAATAAGGAATATCGTGGTATTGATAGACCAACAGATGTATTGTCCTTTGCCCTTAATGAAGGGGACGATTACGAAGGTAGTGAAGAGGAACATCATTTATTAGGAGATATGATACTTTCCTTAGAACGAGCTCATGAACAAGCCATAGAATACGGCCATAGTTTTGAACGAGAATTAGCCTATTTAACAACACATAGTTGTTTGCATATCTTAGGCTATGACCATATGACCGATGAAGATAAAAAGGAAATGCGCACTGAAGAAGAATTTGTGCTTTCCAATTTAGGGTATGTACGAGAGGATCAACCATATAATGAATAAAGCAGAATATTTTAAATCCGGCTTCGTAGCCGTTGTAGGTCGACCAAATGTAGGCAAGTCTACCATGATTAATGCCTTGATAGGCGACAAGATTGCCATTGTATCTGATAAGGCACAGACTACGCGTAACCGCATTATTTGTGTTTACACCGATGAAGAAAAACAAATCGTTTTCATGGATACACCTGGTGTGCATAAGCCAAAACATAAATTAGGTGAATTCATGGTTGATGCAGCCATTGAATCTTTGAAGGAAACAGAGGCTGTTCTATTTGTTGTGGCTGGCAATGAAAAACGAGGTCCAGGGGATAATTTCATTATTGAACAGTTGAAACGTGTGAAAGTACCGGTGTTTCTCGTAGTCAATAAGATTGATACATTACAAAAAGAACAAGTATTAGAAGCCATCGTATCCTATCAAGATGCATATCCATTTGCTGGTGTCATTCCTATTTCGGCAAAGAATAAAGAAAATTTATCTGAACTCCTTAATGTGCTAGGTGAACATTTGCCAGAAGGCCCTCAATACTTCCCAGAAGATATGATTACGGACCAACCAGAACGCTTGATTATTTCTGATATCGTTCGCGAAAAGATTTTGTTGTCTACGCGTGATGAAATTCCTCATGCCATTGCTGTCGATGTGGATGAAATGAAGACCCGTGATGATGGAACGACCTATATTCGTGCTACCATCTATTGTGAACGGGATTCGCAAAAGGGTATCATCATTGGTAACAAAGGTGCGTTACTACGCAAGATTGGTGCAGAAGCGCGCATGGATATTCAAAAGTTATTGGCTACAAAAGTATATCTTAATTTATGGGTTAAGGTTAAAAAGGATTGGCGTAATAAATCGGGTATGCTTTCAGAATTGGGATATAAAAAATAGATTATTTAGATTGATTATAGTTAGAAAGGATTGTTATGGACAGTATAGATGCCCTGTTACCGATTGGGTTCGGCATAGTATGTATTCTCTTAATTAACTTTTTGGTGGTAGCGAAATTCTCTTTTGCACGGTTGCGCAAGGAACACGTAGAAGATATGGAAATCCTACATGAAAAGGATCGTCAATTCTTGTTAAAGCTATACCAAAATCCTGAGTATTTCCTTAATACTACACAATTTCTAATACTCTTTTTCATTCTCACCTTAGCAGGTACTGGCACATATATCTTTAATAGTTTTGTGGTAGGTATCATGGATATTTTTAATATCCATGGTACATGGGTTCATCATATTTTAGACCTGATCTTGCTTATTATCATTAGTCTTATCGTCCTCATCTTTGGCGAAATTGTACCGAAAGCATTGGGTTTATCATTCCCTACAAAATATGTAAATATGCATAGTCGTATCGTCGTTGGCGTTGGTCGTATTGTATATCCTTTTGTCTGGTTAGCTAGTAAAATATCCAATTGTATCCTTAAATTTTACCAAACAAAATACTTAACTGAACTAGACCTTGTATATACGGAAGAGGAAATACGCATGATGATTTCTAGAAGTCATGAAGAAGGTCAGTTAAATCAGGTAGAATCTGAGTTGATAGACAATGTTTTCAACTTTGTGGAACGTATGGCAAAAGAGGTTATGGTGCCACGCCAAGATGTGGATTGTATTTTCGTGGAAGATGGTTATGATGAAGCCATGAATGTGATTCGTTCTACATCGCATACGAGATACCCATTGTGCCTAGAAGATAAGGATCATATTGTAGGCCTTGTACATATTAAGGATTTGATGGAACGTCCTAATCAAGCGATGAAAGATTTGCGCAACATCAAACGGGATATCTTGACGGTTCCTGAGGTTATGAAATTATCTACCTTATTGCAATACATGCGAACGCGTCGTATTTACCAAGCCGTTGTTGTCGATGAATACGGCGGTATGGTAGGCCTTGTGGGGTTAGAGGATATTATCGAAGAATTGGTAGGGGATATTCAAGACGAACATGAACCTCATTTGCCGGCTACGATGAGTTATTCTGATGGCTCCTTTGAGTTTGATGGCAAGGTTCTTGTCGATGAAGTGTCTGAAATGATGAATATTCATATTGAGGATTCCGACTCCGACACAATTGGCGGCTATATTTTCGGTCTGTTAGGTCGTACTCCAATCGTTGGGGATACTGTTGATGCTTATGGTTATACATTTGAAGTCATCAAGATGCAAGGCTATCGTATTTCACGGTTACGTGTGACACCTTTACCTGAGCCTGAACTTGTTGTGGATGCTGAACATGAACAAGATTAGTGGCGCTTTTAATACGCCGGCCATCGTGGTGAGCCGAAAAAAATACAAGCTCTATTCGGTGTTTACCTTTATCACACCGTCCCTAGGTATCATTAGGGCTTCGTTTCCGCATAAACGGTTGCAAACATTGCGTAATGCATCCTATTTACGCCCATTCAGCGCTATGTATATTACAGTTGTGCAGGACGGAGAATTTGTGAAAGTCACACAAATCGATGGTTCCTATGTGGTGGAATCACTAGATACAAATTTAGATAATATTGCGTATGCAGCCGTAGCCAGTGAACTGATACAAGAACTCTTTGCGTTGTATGATGTTGATCGTAATGTATTTAATGCTGTAGTCAATTATTCAAAATCCATACGTCAAAGAAATGTCCGTTTAGGGACCATTCTATTGGGATGGCAAATGTTGTCGTTAGCGGGGGTAATGCCACAACATGAGGCTTTTAATACCGGTGATGGAATTGATATATTCTGGAACGAACTACGGATACATACGCATATGAATCCATCCCTTTCATTACGCAACGCAATGCCAAATATTTTGTCCTATCAATGGGGCGATACAGCACCTATTGAACTTCCTGGAACTATATGGAAGGAACTAGAACGATTACTATTTTCTTATTGTGAACAGGAAATAGGTAAACAGTTGCAAAGTGTAAAATTTCTGATGAGTTTATAATATATACTAATAAATTGTTACGTATCGATTTATAAGACTCCTTATCAAAAATTTTTATAAACTTTCAACCACTTATCTTGAATAGGTTAGATAAACCTATTTAAGATAAGTGGTTTTCTTATATAGAAAAAATATAATGTATTACCTGAACATATATCTCATTTATGAGTTAGAAAATGCGAACAAAAAGTTTTATACTAAATACATTAATGGTTGTTCTATATATGGTAGAGTCATATTAGAGCCTATAGTGATGGCTCTATTTTATTTTTTTATTTTGAAACTATAGATTATAGAAATTTATTAAAGGATTGTATGGAATGGAATTAATCGAGTATATAAAGACATTAGGTAATGTAGGTGTAGCTCTATCTGGTGGCGTAGATTCATCCTATTTAGCATATGCTGTCAAACAATCTGGCATTCCATGCAAAGCATATACTGTTAAGTCCCAGTTTGTGCCACAGTTTGAATTAAATGATGCCAAGAAAATTGCAGAATGTATCGGTATTCCCTTAGAAATTATAGATATTGATGTACTCGAACATGATGATGTAACGAGCAACCCAAGTGATCGATGCTATTACTGTAAACATCATGTATTCACAACGATAAGTGAACAGGCTAAACGCGATGGATTTTCCATATTATGCGATGGAACCAATGCCAGTGATGAGGTAGATGATCGCCCTGGTATGAAAGCAATAGCTGAGCTATCTGTTAAGTCGCCACTAAGAGACTGCGGCTTAACAAAATCTATGATTCGCCAGTTGGCCAAACAGGCTAATTTATTTACTTGGGATAAACCATCCTACGCCTGTTTAGCCACGAGATTTCAAGTGGGACAGCACATAACAGGTCATGATTTAGAACATATTGAAAAAGCGGAAGGGTATTTATTTTCGTTAGGTTTATCAGATTTTAGAGTTCGTCTGATAGGAAATACTGCTAAAATTCAAGTCCCAGAGAATCAAATAGCTATTCTTATAAAGAATAGGATTGAGATTCTCATATTTTTTAAATTTATGTTTGATGATGTTGTATTAGATTTAGAGGTGCGTTCATGAGTGATAATATTAGATCCCTTTTAGAGCAAGTAAAAAATGGTCAGGTAGATGTGGATGCAGCCTTATTAAAGCTAAAGATGAAACCGATAGAGGATTTAGGGTATGCCAACGTTGATTTACATCGTCAATTACGACAAGGTGTGCCAGAGGTTATTTATGGTGCTGGTAAGACTAGTGAACAAATCGTGGGTATTATCTCCTCCATGCAGTCTAATGGGCAAGGTCATATATTGATTACACGCTTAGCACCTGATGTGGCTGCAGAGGTTCAAGAACAGCATTCCTTGACATATATCAAGGATGCTCATATCGGCTACGTTGGTGATATGCCTACGAAGAAAACAGAGTCCAGTATAGCTATTGTTACCGGCGGTACAAGTGATTATAAAGTGGCTGAAGAATGTGCAATTACAGCTGAATTTTATGGTAATACGGTCAATCGAATTTATGACGTAGGTGTGGCGGGTATTCATCGTTTGTTACAACATTTAGATACTATTATGTCTGCTAAGGTTATCGTTGTCATTGCCGGCATGGAAGGGGCTTTAGCAAGTGTTGTTGGGGGCCTTGTGGATGTACCTGTTATCGCCGTACCAACTAGTGTTGGTTATGGAACGGCATTTGGTGGTGTTACGGCGTTATTATCGATGCTCAATTCTTGCGCTAGCGGTGTTACGGTTGTCAACATAGACAATGGATTTGGTGCTGCTTATACAGCGAATATGATTAATCATATAGGTGAAAGTAAATGAAACGATTATTTTTAGATTGTCAAATGGGCATTGCAGGAGACATGCTGACCGCGACATTACTCGGTTTAGTAGATACTCCTGAAATATGGATAGAACGGCTTAATCAAATAGGGATACCTGATGTTACCTATACACTTATTCCGAAAGAAGATAAGGGCTTACAAGGTTATCGGGTAGCGGTTACCATTAATGGTATAGAAGAGTCTGAACATCATACAGGTAGTCCCCATGACCAGCATCATACTGATCATCACCATCACGATGCTCATCAGGAACATGGTGAGACAGATACGCATGAAGAACATTCAGATTACCATATATATAGCGAACATCACGTTCATGGCCGAGGTTTACAAGGTGTAACGGATATAATTAATAGCTTATCTATTTCCGATACGTGTAAACAGAATGCTATAAACGTATATCAGTTAGTGGCTCAAGCGGAGGCTAAGGTTCATAAATCGACGGTAACGCAAATTCATTTCCATGAGCTGGGCATGCTCGATGCTATTGCAGATATTGTGGCCGTTTGTGTACTCTTAGAGGCATTGAAGTTTGATGAGATTATTATCTCACCTATACATGTAGGCACTGGTACGGTTCATTGTGCTCATGGAGAATTGCCTGTGCCTGCACCAGCAACAATAGAGTTATTAGCTGGCATACCAATGTATGCAGATTATCAGATTACAGGTGAGTTATGTACGCCGACGGGCGCAGCATTGGCAAAATATTTAGGTACATCCTTTAGCAGTATGCCTGTTATGACACCTGTAAAGATTTCTTATGGTTTTGGTACTAAACAATTTAAAAGACCGAATTGCATTCGCGCCTTTGTAGAAATAATCAATGATTTAGAAGACACAATCATTGAAATGTCTTGTAATCTCGACGATATGACGCCAGAAGAAATTGGATTTGCCGTAGAACAGTTACTACTTTCACCAGCCTTAGACGTGTTTACCACACCGATTATGATGAAAAAACAACGACCTAGTACGATGCTAACCGTTCTGTGTAAGGTAGACTATATCAATGATGTACGAGATTTAATTTTCAAGCATACCACGAGCCTTGGTATTCGCTACCATCGCTGTGAACGATATATTTTGAACCGGTCTACAGGAAACATAGATTGGGAAGGACATACAATTGCTTTTAAAGAAAGTAGTGGTTTTGGTGTGGTGAGACATAAATATGAATATGATTCACTGGCTACTATTGCTAATCAAAATGATATGAGTTTATTAGACCTTAAACGACAATTGCGTAAGAAGGAGGATTGATTTGTCGTAGCGGGTTATTTATAGTTTGTTAGTGTTAAGTTAAGGAGTGATTCCCATGAAAACATTTAATGTACCCTATGCAAAAGGATTTGTAGATATCAATATTCCTGATCAAAATATCGCAGGTGTATTAGAATCTAAAGCCCATTCCTATAAGGCTGAGCTTTCACAAGAAGCATTGGTAGAACATGCGCTAGATAACCCTATCGGCAGCCAACGCTTGGAAGAATTGGTTAAGGGTAAATCCAACATGGTCATCATCACAAGTGATCATACGCGTCCAGTGCCTAGTAAAATTACGATGCCAATTTTACTTCGCCGTATTCGTGAAGCCAATCCATCCATCGATATTACCATTTTATTAGCTACTGGTTTCCATCGCCCTACTACACATGAAGAAATGATAGATAAATTCGGTCCTGAAATCGTAGCCAATGAAAAGATTGTAAACCATATCTCTGGCGATGCTAGCCAAATGACTAAAATCGGCGTGTTGCCATCCGGTGGGGACTGCATCATCAATAAACTAGCTGTAGAAACTGACCTATTAATTTCTGAAGGTTTTATTGAACCACATTTCTTTGCGGGTTTTTCTGGCGGTAGAAAAAGCGTATTGCCAGGTATTGCTTCCGAAGTAACTGTAATGGCAAATCACTGTGCTGAATTTATCAACAGCCCCTATGCTCGTACAGGTATTATCGAGAACAATCCAATTCATAAGGATATGGTATACGCTGGACGTACTGCAAAATTAGCATTTATTTTAAATGTTGTCATCGATGCTGAAAAACATATTATCAATGCATTTGCTGGTGATATGGAACAAGCTCATGAAACAGGCTGTTCTTTTGTGTCTGAACTAGCCAGTGTAAAAGCTGTACCAGCAGACATCGTCATCACTACAAATGGTGGTTATCCTTTAGACCAAAACGTATATCAAGCTGTAAAAGGTATGACCGCTGCTGAAGCATCCTGTAAAAAAGATGGTGTTATCATCATGATTGCTGCTTGTAATGATGGTCATGGTGGAGAATCTCTATATGAAAACCTTAAAAATGCAAAAACACCTCGTGAATTACTAGACCGCATTGCTAAGGTTCCTCGTAATGAAACAATTCCAGACCAATGGGAAATGCAAATCTTGGCTCGTATTCTAGATCAATTTACAGTTATAGTGGTAACAGACCAATGTGATCCTAAGATGCTTATCGATATGCATTTACAACATGCTAGCACATTTGATGAAGCATTGAATAAGGCTTTGGAATTAAAAGGTAAAGATGCAAGTATTACAGTTATTCCTGATGGCGTGTCTGTTGTGGTAAAAGCGTAATTTACAATAACATATTGAACTCTTAGAAAATATTATTTAGAGTCATAAAATGAACCACCTATTAAAGATGATTGGTAATCTTTGGTAGGTGGTTTAACATTTAGTTAGTGTCAATAATTTTGTGGAAACATCTTTTACTTCACAATTACCAAACTTATTTAGCTAATGAAGGGAGGGTTCCTGATGAAGTTACATGTTATAATGTTCTAGATGTTTTTTGTGGACAACAGATTCAAAAAGCTGTTTCTACTGGAGTAAAAGATATTATAAAAGATAATGAAAATAATAAGAAGAATAATAATGATAGGTGAGGGAATAATTAAATGAGTGATTTATTGTTATATTTTTTTATGGGACTGTTATTTTATCAATTAATAAAGTCTTATAGGAATAAATGGAAAGATGCTTTTTTGATTATTATTATATTGCTTATCTTCGGGATTCCTGGAATTATAGTAAGTAAATTATACGAATATGGTTATATTCCATTTAAGATATGTTTTTATATATCGTCAGTTATCCTAGTTCTTATGCATATATCTTTTCTATGTCTTTTCATATATTTATATAAAACGGCAGAAACACCTGAAAGACGTCGAGAAATTTTAAAAGGTGGACTACTTTATCTTAGTGGTATTGGAATAATGGCTGGTGGATTAGCTTTTGTATTCTTATTTTAGATGCTGAAAAACATATTATCAATGCTTTTGGGGGTGATATAGAACAGGCTTATGAAACAGGCCGTGATTTTCCTGACGACGTATCTGTTGTGGTGAAAACGTAATTTACAATAACATATTGAACTCTTAGATCGTATCGCTAAGGGTGAATAAAATGAACCACCTATTAAAGATGACTGGTAATCTTTGGTGGGTGGTTTAAAATTTATTAATATTCTTATATAATGTGATATAAATATAAGATTAATAAATTACAAACTTTACTAGATTAAGAGAGAAGGGAATATGAGCTATCTACAGGCTGAGTATTATATTTTAAAGCAAAATTTGATAATGCTTAAGCATAATATTCGTTTAAATAAAATTGAATATACTATAGCTTTATTATTATTTATATTTTATACGTTATATATAATGGGCTATTTATTAGCAGCCTTTAGCGAAGGAATAATTAGATTAGAGTCTCACAGTTTTGATTTATTTATGCTAAGTGATTTAAGAATTACTGAACCTGTATATATTATATTAGCAATTTTACAGTTGCTTATTTGTGCTACAGGAATGTCAAGATTAATACAGTATCGTTTTAATGATAGTGATTTACATACAGGTGGAAAACTTGTTAGTTATGGCTTTGCTTTTGCTTTAATATTCTTTGGCGGAATATATATTTATCGTGTTTTTAGTACAGGTTTAAATTCGGTTACATTTGAATTTTCTCTTTACTTTTGGATGTCAATACGAATCATGTTACTTGCTTTTTTGTTTATTTTACTTAAGCACATTCCAAGGGACTTAAAATATGGTTCAGCTAGTTATAGTGCTTTAGTAAGGAATCAGAAGATAATCTATCACGATTTTATCGAATATAGAAAATCAGATGAATCAATCATTGAATATATAGGTTTAAATCACATTTTTAAGGTGATGAAAAAAACATTTATTACCAATATGTTGCATATCAAAGGCAGGCAAAGTCGATCACAGATTATATGGTGTAATCTTATATTTATCATAAATATTGCTCTTTTAAATCAAATTATAAGTACTATGATTCAAAGTCAATTTGTATCTCATATATGGCACGATTATCTAGCATATATTTTTTATTATTGGTTACTATTGGCTAACATATGTATGATTATTAGAAGATTACATGACTCTGGAGCAAGTGCGTTATGGCTATTGGGATTATGGATACCTTATATAAATATATATGTTTTATACTTAATTCTTTTTAAGCCTTCTATTATAGGTATTGAGAATGTTTAAATTTCGATTTGAATGCATAAAGTATTGTTGATTAAAAATATAAAATAGAGTTGAATTGTAATCTTATAGGTATCGATATAAAGATATATTAGGTGTAGTCTGTAACAATAACTAAGATTTTAGAGGGAACTATGAAGGAGAATATTGCTTTATTATTAGTTATTTTATATCTAATCTATAGATTTAAGACATATAAAAAAACAAATAAAATAATAGAAGACAGAATAGAAAATGTTCACAAGCCATACTTTAAACGTGTACGAGATATTTTAGGGTGTTCTGAAGAAGAGGCAGAGAAGGTCGGATTAGCATTAGACAAATATTTTGTACCCTTAGAAAGTAAATTCTATAAAATTGATGATAATACATACTCATTTGTTGATGCAGGCGGCCTTAAAGGAACATTTTCAATAGATCAAAACTATAATTTATTGACATTAGTTTATAATGGTGTAAATTTATTAGCTTTACATTAAAATAGCAATAAAAGTGTTCTTAAATAGACCGATATACTTAGTATTCAATCAGATGAATTACTTATATATAGCATGATTGGACTCTTATTTTATTTCTTTTAGTAAATTTATTTTTTTATATAAGGAAATTATTAAAATGGCTATTATAAAAAAATTCTTTTTCTATGGATTTGCATTATTTGCATTAACATCCATTATATATGGAATGGCTTATGATTTTATGATTGGTGCTGAGATTCACTATGATTTTTATGGTGCAGGTTTTGTTGCTTGGCTAGTATTTTTTGGTATATTGAAAGAAATTTTTGGATTGTGAGAAAGCTCTTAAATTTAATAAGTTATAATCTACTTAGTTGAAAATCAGATATGATGATTTAGGTGACTATGTATACTTGTTAGAATTCGGATTAATTTTTTTAGTGTAAAAAGCGTCAGATAAAATAGATGATAAGTGAAGAGATACAACTTATAAAACAAAATATATATGATTTACTCCATAATACACGAATAAGTAAGAAGGCCTACCTTATTATATTGATTGGTTTATTCTTTACTTATTTTGTTGGTAATGCAATTATAAACACTTTGTCTATCCAATTAATAGAGATGTATTATTTACGTTATATCTTTAAACTAATGGGTGTATGTTTAGTTATAGAGTTAAGCAGACGTAGATTACATGATTTTGGATTATTAGGAAAATGGCTATACTTATGGTTAATAATAAGTTGGAGTATATATGGATATTATATGTATGATCTATTTGTACTTGGTGGTTTAAATATAGTGTTTTTTGAAAAAATCTTGCTAAGAGAAGTAGGTATTATATTTATACCAACAATGTTTTTATACTTACTCCCAAGTAATCATAGTAATAATCGATATGGGAATAGTAGTGTTCAATTGATTTCATCAACGAAATCTGTTGGTTATTTAAATAACAAGATAACTCTAGAGAATAAAAATGGATTATTAGAGTATATGAGTGATATTTATATACATCAGTCGTTTTGTCTTAAAGGCAGAGCTAAAAGAGTAGAGGCTTATTTTGGTATAGGATCATTTGGTATGATTATTAGCTTAATCGTAAATCTTATCTCAATACTTTTTATGATTAAGGATGAGACAGGAATAAAAATACTAGAACCTATATCAATAGGTATATTTTATATCCTGTATTTTTATATAATTTTATCAATTTTGACATTATGTATTCGTAGATTACACGATAGTTTATATAGTGGCCTTTGGGTCATATCATTATTGGTACCGTATTTAAATATTTTTATTATATACAGAATATTTGTAAAAAGTAGTTGGGATATAAATAGTTTAAGGGATATAAGCTAATTGTTATTGCTCATTTGTATATGATATTTGCTGAAAGTAATGCATAAAAATATCCAGATCAATGAAACGCTTAAACGACAAGGAGATAACAATAAATGAAATTAATATATTATGTTTCTACTACATTCTTGTTTTTACTCTTTGCCTATAGTGTAATTCAATATATACGAAGATCTAATAAAGATAAAAATGAATTATATAGCCTGATTAGTTTGGGTATATTTTTATTTGTATTTTTTACGGACTTCAATTTCTTAGATTTTATAAATAAACAATTTAAATATCTAATTGAGTTTTTGCTATTATCATTTAGTGCTTATCTGTTTTCACTAATATTTAAAAATAGTGATAATAACTGGATTTATTATTTATTTTCTTTATTTACTGTATTGTTATTTTTTATGGCTATTTTATTTGTCCTGTAATAAAGAGCTATTGAATCGGTATTATATTATTAAGAAATAGAGTAAAAATTATGATTAATCATATAAATAAAAAGAGTTTAGATATACTTGCAAGTACAATTAATCAACATGTCGATAATATCTTTTCTCAAAAACTATTTGGATTTACTCCAGATAGAAGTCAAAAAAAATTAGATGATAATAATGATGTCGTGATATATATACAAATTCAGGATTCATATATTGAGATTGTTAATGACTATATAGAAACTGAAGATTATGATGAATATCCTAATTTTGAAATAAAACGTTGTATTAGAATGAGTGAAGATACGGATTACCATCAAATAGTATCAAATAATATTCATGGAATCATAGAACAGATTAGTATTGTTAATGATGAATTTACTACATTTTATTCAGATGAAATAAATAGTATTGATATAGCAATAAAAATTACTGTTTCTGGTCATGATTACTATATTATTGCTTGGGATGCCATTCAAGGCAATTTAAGTTTTATTGATAAAAGTATAATTTGTAAGGAAGATTTTTGGGTTATTAGAAGTCAGATATCTGAATTTTGGACAAATAAAGATATAGATTTAAGATACTTTTATAGAAAGGAAATACCTATTACGGATAGAATAAATGAATGTATATAAACAGAAACATAACTTCATAAGATTGATCAGATATAGGTTATGGTGTTCTTTATTTATGATAGTTGCATGGACATTAAATGCAATAGATGCTATACCTATTGAGGGTATTGTTGCGATTCCAGAGGCAACACTAGTATGTACTATTTTTATTGTAATGCTTTTGTGGCCTCTCATTAGTCATAGAAAACTTTTTGTTTTAATATATCGAAAATATATCAATAAAGGACACTCTACATTTTATTTCTGTTTATGGTTCTTAGTAGGGTGGATAGATAAAATTGTGAAAGAAGATGAACTCAATAGTTCTGCTTATAGACTTTCATTTGAATCTTATTCACTATATGACTATATATGGTTAGTAATTTATATTCTATTTTTGATGTGGATTATCTTCTATGCGGATATGAGTAATTGGCAACGTTTAATTGGTTCTGGTAGTGTGATTCTTTTAATCCTTAAATCCTTATATGTAAAGTAACCGTGTTAATGGTACCCATTAATTTATATCTGTGTTGACATCTATCCCTCTGTATTGCTACAATATTGTGTATAATATATGCGATGAAGCAGAGTAGTAAACCTCTCTAGCGAGTGAGGATGGTGTAAGCTCACATTTGGTTGAAGGCGCTGTAGAGCAT
>CAJMLW010000022.1 GCA_905214495.1 uncultured bacterium
CATTACGGAAAATGTAATCGCCGATATCTGTAATACCTTCAGCAGTTGTAGATGTGCCAAGAGCTACGACTTTACTTTTATTTGCTACAGGGCCAGCAGCCATCATTTCACCAGATAACATAGGACCGATAACGCCTACCACTTTATCTTTAGAAATTACTTTGTTCATCGCATTAATCGCTTCGTTTTTGTCACCTTTAGTGTCTTCAACGAGCAAATTAATTTTTACATTGTTAGCGTCTGCATTGATTTCGCTAACGGCCAATTCTGCACCAGCTTTAATAGATTCGCCATACGCAGCAGCACCGCCTGTAGTTGTTGTTAACAATGCGATTTTAGCTTCATTATTATTTGCATTACCTGCATCTTTATTACTACCACAACCAGCAGCAACCGCCATTACACCAGCAAGACCGAAAATGGCTGCTTTTTTTAACATGGATTTATTCATGTTACACCCTTCCTTTAATCACAATAACAGCAAATATAATAGTATAAATTATATATACTTCTATATTATGAAATATTTTTTATGTTTGTCAATTAAATCATATATATATTCTATAGAATTTAGATATACACCTTATAAGTTTTATTTATTCTACTAACAATTCTGAAAAATGTTCCCACTTCTCATACAGTACTTGTAGAGAACTTTCTGTGTCTGAAAGCTGCTTTGATATGTTTGCCATCTCTTCTAAATCCTGTTGTACTACAGGATTGGCTAATTGCACTTCATACATTTTCATAGTCGCTTCTAACCGAGCAATTTCTTCTTCCACCTCAGCTAGTTGTTTTTCCACCATGTATGTATTTGTTTTTTTCTTAGGTTCATCAGATGGGGATGTAGAAATGGTTTTAGCTTCAGATTTCACATCTTCCTTAGCTACTTCTTCTACTACTTCTGTAAGAGCAGCTATATCCTGTTGCTCTTTTAATTTCTCTTTATAGTAAGAATAATTACCTAAGTATTCAGTAAAACCTTTATTCTCTAATACCAATGTTCTCGTAGACACTTGGTCTAAGAAATACCGGTCATGAGAAATAATAAAACACGTACCACCAAATTGCTGCAACGCGCGTTCGACTATTTCACGAGTAGGTACATCTAAATGGTTAGTAGGTTCATCGAGAATGAGGAAATTATCACCTTGTAAAAATAATTTTAACAGAGCTAAACGCGCCCGTTCACCACCGGATAAATCACCTACCAGTTTAAATACATCATCACCTTTAAATAGGAATGAGCCTAGTACATTACGAGCTTTTTCCTCGGTAAAATTATAATTATTGATAATCTCATCCACTACTTGCCACCGATCGTGTAATTCTTCATGTTCTTGTGAAAAATAGCCCACTTGTACACGGTTGCCAATATCGATATGACCTTCTATAGGGAATAATTCCCCTACAATAGCTTTCACCATGGTAGATTTACCAGCCCCATTAGGACCGATCAAGGCAACAGATTCGCCACGTCGAACAACTATAGAGACATCCTCAATGATTGGATCATCTGTTTTGTAGCCAATAGACACATGATCTAATACAAGTACTTTATCAGCGCTCATTGCTGCCGGTGGGAATTTAAAATCTAATGAATGTGAGGTTCCAGGAGCCTCTAATCGTTCCAACCGATTTAATTGAGATTGACGTCCCCTCGCCATCTTAGACTTAATACCAGCGCGATACTTATCAATATACTCTTCTGTTTTCTTAATATATTCTTGTTGCTTTTCATAAGCAATCGTATCTGCTTTTAAACGTTCTTCTCGTTGTGCTACATATCGGCTATAGTTACCGCGATAGGTGGTGGCCTTGTGATGATCTAGTTCTACCACACCAGTAACGATGCGGTCCATGAAATACCGGTCATGGCTGACGATCAAAATGCCACCTCGATAGGATGATAGATAACCTTCTAACCACTCCAACATTTCCATATCCAAATGGTTTGTCGGTTCGTCGAGGAATAAAAAATCTGGTCTCCGTACTAAGGCCTTTGCCAAATTAATACGCGTTTTTTGTCCGCCAGAAAATGCATTAGCCGGTTTATATAGATCTTCATCGGTAAAACCAAGACCATAGACTATGCGTTTTGTTTTTTGTTCATAGTCATAACCACCTAACCATTCCAATCGATTTTGTAAATAGTCTAAGCGTTGTAAGTCACTTTCACTAGCCTCATGAGTCTCTAAATATGTGGTTAACTCTTGTAATTTATTTTCTAATGCATGAACATCTTCCCAAGCTTTTTCTATTTCTTCAGCTAAACTAGCATCACCTAAGTTAACATCTTGTTGCAAATAGCCAATGCTTGCCACAGGAGACATTACAACTTGGCCTTCATCTAATTCCTCAACACCGAGGATACATTTCAATAGTGTTGATTTACCAGCCCCATTAGGGCCAACCAAGGCAATTCTATCGCCTTCTTTTATTTCAAAGGACACATTGGAAAACACTTGGCGCACCCCAAATGATTTTCCTAGGCCGATCATTCGAATGCGTTCCATTCAATACCTCCTTTATCATTTCGTATCTATTATTATACCACAGTTGCTTTCACCAAAATGACCATTTCCACGCTATCCTTTGTCTTCCGGCTATGTCTAAATAATTTACCTAATAAAGGGATATCACCGAGTATTGGGATTTTTTCAATCTGTTTTTGATCCCGATTATCCATTAAGCCACCTATGACCAATACTTCTCCTGGTTGTAGACGCACTCTAGTCTGTGCTTGTCGAGTAGTTATTTTATAAGATTTCATCTCAGATACCATAATGGGTGAACTCACCTCAGCTCGTATAGACGTATCAATGATACCATTTTTCGTCACTACCGGTGTATAGTCAAGTTTAATACCGACCTCTTCGTAATGAATGGATCTTTTTCTTTCACCATTAGAAATTGACTCTTCGATAACAGGAATTCGTTCACCTATCAAAATATGTGCTGCTTCACCATTTAAGGCCATAATGGAAGGGGTTGCAATAATAACTGCCTTTCCCGATGTTTCTAAAAGGCTAAGCTCAGGTTTAACAAAAAATTTATAGGCTTCCCCATTTGGAGCTTTTCCAAAAGAAATAGCACCATAAGAATTTGTCTTATCCTTACCATGGCCGGTTAAACTCAGCCAGGACCATCTAAATCCCGTCTCCTTCGCATAGGAATGCTCCATAGCCATAATGGTGGCTTCCAAGCGCACTTGTTTCATATCTCTATCTACAGATTGAATGATAGAGTTTACCCCTTTTTCCTCGTCTCCTGTTACATTTAATACAATCTGATTCGTTTCCTTATGCACAGCGAACTTTCCATTAGGTACTACTGTTTTTATGACAGATTCTAGCGATGTCGATGATGCCATCTTTGGTTCTACTACCACTACATGACGACGTTCCTTAGCACTAGAATGCCCTGTAACGGTTACCACGCCCTGAGCATCCTGTATATCAAAATGATACATATCCCCTAAATGATGTAGCATGTCTAATGGTGACTTACCGTGTATCGTTCCTGTCACAGTTCCGTTCAATGTGTTAATACCAAGTATATCCATTTTATAACTACGACTGATGGCCTCTACCACATCAGATAAAGACGCCTTGCTAACCGTCATACTATATGTATTTTGACCTGACTTAGATTGTTGTACATGTATCGATTCTTTCGCCCATACACAAGGATTTTCTATTACACCTAAGAGTAAAACTATAATCATGATTCGCCAATAGATACACATCGTACATTGCCTCCTTCATCAAGGGTTACACCATTTTCATTTACATTAATTACCTTTACACCATGCCAAGAATCACCTTCCATAACAACAGTAGAGTCTGTGCCACTGCTTAAAATTACAGCCCATTGAGGGCCATGTATTACGCCATTAACATGAATTGTTTTCTGCTTATTATGTTTTGTTGTAACTGTTCCTGCACTAGAACTGCTATCTTGTTCTACTTTCTTCTGACTATGTCTCCGTTTACCTTGTTTTACCTTTGATGAATCATCTTTATTATCTAAGTTCTGCTGACCTTCACCGCTATGTTCTTCATCCATCATATGTATTGGTGCTGCATAGCTTTTGTCTAATGATTCGCCTAATACCTCACGCCAGGAAAGAGCTCGCAAGTTATTACTCGTACTGTATAACAATGTTGTTTCATGAGATTTATCTTCTGATTTCGACATTGCTGTTGAATCAGGCTCCATCTGGACATAATCAGCCTCGGGTGTATAGAATATGCCCCAACCAATTGCTATTCCACCTAATATAAACAATACACCTAGACTCTTCTTGTATCGTTTACATTGAGTCACATAAGGATACAATTTTTCTCGTAAACGTTCCTGTATGTTCATTCATCAGGACTCCTTTCACATAGTAGAATTAAAATATCTATCTAGTATCAGTATGCAACACAAATATACATAAAAAAAGGACACTAATAGTCACCCCCGTGACCATTAGTGTCCTTTACAAATCATACAATTTATGATAGCAATTATTGTTTTTTCATAGCTTGAAGTTTTGGACCAATTAAGCGTTTATAAACTTCAACACCAGGTTGATCAAAGGCATCAACACCGGCTAAAATCGATTCAAAATACACAGCCCAACAATGCATGAACATAATTTCCCCTAAATGAAATGCATTTAATGTTGGTACAGATATAGTCATATTAAAACGATTATCTATAGATAGTGCCTCACGATTCGCGTCGAGTGCGCTATTTAAAATATCGCTAATAGGAATATCGCCTATGGCATCCAGTTTATCATATTCACAATATAAATTAGGAACAACCAATGATGTATTCCAATCTCGTACCTTAATAAATTGAACCACCTTATTAAGACGCCCCTCTTGGTGTTCTTGCACTTGAGCATGCATATCCATCGTGCCTACTGCAGGAACAGGTGTACGACCATAAGGGAGACAAGTATTACTCATTTTACCTAATGATTCTGATAAGAGTTGTACATACCAATCAGATAGTGAATGTAGAGACTCACCATAGGGCATGAATACTTCTATAATACGTCCATATCGCTCAGACGCAATATATTTCAATAATGCACTAAATAGTGCAGGATTTTTATAAACATCCTCTTCTTGGCAAGCCATATCCATCGATGCAGCACCGGCTAAGAATCCTTCAATATCAAATCCCACAAGAGCCGCTGTAACAAATCCGACCTCAGTAAAAACGGAGAATCGGCCTCCTACCCCATAGGGAACGGAAAATGTTCTCCATTGATGCTTGATAGCCATATCGTGAAGAATGGTAGGATGTGCCTCATCATTTGTTTCTGTAACGACGGTAACTTCATAATTAATATGATTATCCTCTAGGGCTTTTTGAAGAATCATAAAATTAGCCATCGGTTCAATAGTGGAACCAGACTTTGATGTAACTACAAGCATAACTTTATAGTCACTACCCTTTTCACCAGCCTGAGATACTAAGGTTTTAATTAGCCCTTCTAAGTATGGGCCATCTACATTAAACCCAGCAAAATAAAATCTCGGATAGCCGTTGCGTTCTTCATCAGTATAGTTATTCCAAAATGAACCACATTGCACATCAAAGAGTACCTTACTACCTAGATAAGATCCACCGATGCCAATAGAAACAACAGTATCAATACTTTTACGAGCATAGTCACCCAAGTCATGTAAACGGTCCATCATATCCGGTGTATTGATGCTGTTTTCTGATATATATGGCAACTGATAAAACAAGATTGGTTCTGGCTGACCATCTTTAGATAGGTGGCCTTCTTCATAACCTGTGGATCGCAAAATATTGGTATGACGCCATACATTTTGAATGGCCCGTTCAAAATTTTGTATGTCCCTTGCCTGTATGCAGCTTTCATTATAGATATTGTTATAATCTAGCTCAAATCCAGAATCTAACTGTAACATCAAGTATCTCCTTTATGCACCAATCCAACCATAGCCATAACCGATACCAAATACGGACCAAAGAATAGCGATGGGAATCAATAACTTAAATTTCAATTTTGCTGTTTTATGATGACATACTACCATGCCCAATAAAGCGCCTAAACCACCAAAGGCAAAGGCTAAAAATAGCAATGTAAATTCAGAAATCCGCTCATACCCCTTTATAGCGGATAACTTATCATATCCATATATACAAAAGACAATAAAATTCCATACGGCCATAATAATCAGAAAATACGTTTCACTCATAATCCTATATTTATTTCCCCTTAAAATATGAGAAGGTATCAACCAATCCACGTTCTAAACTAACAGTGGCTTCAAATCCAAAATCCTTTTTTGCTTTTTCATTACATAAGCGAGAATGGCGTATATCTCCAACCCGTTCTGCTTCATAATTAGTTACAATTTCTTTACCACTGATAGATATAAAATAGCCTACCAATTCATTGACAGATGCACTCGTATTGGTAGAAATATTATAGATTCCGGTTAAGTCAGGATGATTCATGGCTTTAATATTAGCCTCAACTACATCAGCTACATATATAAAGTCACGTGTTTGCTCACCATCCCCAAAAATGATAAGTGGCTTATCCTCATTAATGAGGCGGTTAAAAATACTGATTACACCGCCTTCTCCACCATCCCCTTGACGTGGCCCATATACATTAGCATATCTAAAGCATACTGTTTTTAATCCAAAAGCTTGTTCATAAATACGTAAATATCCTTCAGCGGTCAATTTTGTAAGGCCATAAAATGATGTCGGTTTACCAGACATGTCTTCTGTGAGTGGTAATGTATCGAGATCACCATACACTGCAGCAGAGGATGGCATTAGAAAATGTGAAACATTATGCTTTCTAGCTGCTTCGAGCATATTAATTAATCCCATTAAATTCACATCACAATCCATCTTAGGATTTTCCATAGATGCAGGTACCATCGTTTGTGCCGCTTCATGAAATACTACTTGAGGTTTAAAATCTGCAAAAATAGATTCTATGTTAGCGTCTCGTACATCTATTTCTATAAATGCTGCTTTTGGGTTAACAAAATCTCGTACCCCTGTTGTAAGATTATCTATTACCAATACTGTATGACCTAATGCTATGAGTCGATCGACCAGATGGGACCCTATGAATCCGGCGCCCCCCGTTACACAAACGCGCATTGTTTTTCCCCTTTTAGATTATTTACTTATCGCTGCCCCTGCCTTTGCAAGTTGGTCAGCCATTTCATTATATGTATCACCAGTATGAGCATGTACCTTGTGAAAGTATACTTTCACATGTGGAAATATACGTTCACAAAATGCTGCATATTCATTGGTTAATACATTATTTCGTTTCCACTTCTTGGTGGCCCACATTTCAATCCCCATATAATCATAATATAAGGAACACTTAGAAATCCCATGAGTTAAAGCATATTCCATAACATGCATGGCCGCTAATAACTCACCAGACACATTCCAAAACTCTGTATATTTCACATCTTTTGTGCCGAATGAAAATGTTTCTTTATTTCCATTTAGAAACATAATACCACCTGAACCTACAGATTGATTATATTTGTCATAACTACCATCAATATATGCAATTAAATGATTGGTTTCTGAGAAATCAGGAGCTATAGATTTCTTTGTATGGTTTGTTTTAGACGTTTTTGATGATGCTAGATAATCACCAATACTCATACCTTCATCACCTATAAAGGCCTGGGCTTCTGACTTAGTGGGAAACGATTTATAAATAGCCCCACCAAAGCCTTTAACCTGTTTTTCACAATCGCTCCAAGTTTCATAAATACCTGGCGTACGGCCTGCTTTTACAGCATAAAATTTCTTCGCCATACAACCTCCTAATACTTCATGGTAAGCGGTACAAATTCAGCATTTACTACAGATTGTAAATCTTGTGGATTAACATGCATCTGCATGCCTCGTAAACCAGCACTAACATATACAGCCTCTTGAGCTTGCATCGTTTCATCAAAATATGTAGGAAATAGCTTTTTCATACCTACCGGCGAGCAACCACCCCGTAAATAGCCAGTTATACCTAATAAGTCCTTAACATGAATTAATTCAACTGATTTATTACCACTGACACGAGCAGCCTGTTTCATATCTAGTTCTTCAGCTACTGGAATACAGAATACTACATATCCTGTTTTATCACCCTTGCCAACTAAAGTCTTAAATACTTCTTTTTCATCAAGACCTAGTTCATCAGCTACATGAACACCCTGACCTCGTTCTTCAGACCATTCATATTCATCAATCGTATATGCTATGTGATGAGTATCTAATATGCGTAATGCATTTGTTTTTTTATGCTTTTCCTTACTCATACAAGAGCCTCCTATTTATTAACAATTTTATTTATATTCTTTAATTCAATGTGTAAAGTCCCATCATCATTAGTTTTAATTTCGATAAACTCCCGATTTTGCATATATTCTACAGGGAACGAAATTTCTATGCCAGTATCGGTTTTAATCTTATGATGTTCGCCTACCTTCGTAGCAAATTCACGATTTACCGGTAAAGGCCGCATCATATCCTGTTCAGCTAACTCCTTTTTAGCAGCTTCTTGTTGAATGGGGTTAGACTTAAATACCTCTTCTACAATGCGAACAGGATTAACCGTATCAGATACTTCTGCATTTTTAGCAATCATAGACTTTGCCATCGTCATCTCTGCTACACCATCGGATTCGTGGGCTTGAGCTACCTTATCTATAATGGTTTTGACCTTTTTAACAGTATCTCTAGAGGATTGATCTGTACCGAGTTGTAACACCTTATCTGCTAAGATATAACAAACTTCACC
The DNA here is from genome assembly GCA_905214495.1 of uncultured bacterium. Taxonomy (GTDB): domain Bacteria; phylum Bacillota; class Negativicutes; order Veillonellales; family Veillonellaceae; genus Veillonella. The sequence goes on from CAJMLW010000022.1 coordinate 8,825, forward strand.
GTCATATTCACCTTTTGGTTCAAAAATACGAACAGATAAATCCAATGTATTTATGGCAACAAAAGCACGCAACTTTTGTGTCGGCATCGGCAATACCGCCTTATGTGGTACAAGTTCTGTCGATAAGGATCCATCATCTTCACTAAACAATTGATGCGTAAAGGCATCATGAGCCTGACATAATAGCATACAAATATAGGATGTGTCTATCACCACATCGCATACAATAGTATCAATGACAACCCCTACTGTGGCTTGCTTCATATAGTCAAAGGTTTTCTCCCCTAACTCTTTTGCTAACGTAACAAAGGCGATTTCACCAGATTTATATTCACCGATTCGCTTTCCCATAGGGCTATGTGCATGTAATGTCCCTGTCCTCGCACCAGGATCTTTAAAAGCTTTCGTTACATGGCCTGCAATATAGTCATGTATGTCTTGCTCACCTATTTTTAATTCATGTTCAGAATAGACCGCTAAAGATGATGTGAAATCAAAAATCTCTAGGGCTGCTTTATTAATTTGCATGATAACTCCTAAAGGCTAAAAATATTACTCTTTATTATACCATTCTTTTAGCAATTCTTTGTCTATTTTTGAACAATCTGTTAATGGTATGGCATCAATATATCGTAAATATTTAGGTTGCGCCTCATGAGGAATAGCTCTACGCACATCGGATTCTACCTCAGACACTGTAACGCCCTCTGCAGGTACGATAAATGCCACAACCTCTTCTCCACGCAATGAATCAGGTACCCCAATAACAGCAACATCTTCTACTGTTTGTAATACTTGTAACTGCGATTCTAAATCTAATACAGCAATCTTATAACCACCTCGGTTAATAATATCCCCATTACGACCATCAAATATAATGTAATCTCCACACCAATGGCCCTTGTCACCAACTGTTACCATCCCATCAAGTCCGCATATACCAAACCGTGTGGATACATAAATATAATCATCTTTTATGTCAACAGTAACTCCTGGAAATGGACGACCTACGTTACCAGGATACGTATGCCATTCTTCACCAGTACAATGGCTAATATAGTTTAGCTCTGATGCTCCATAGTACAGAATAAATTCCATCGTTGGATATAGCATGTGTAGAGAATGTAATAATTCTCTATCTACAACTTGTGAGCCTGCAATAATATATTGTACACAAGAACAAGTACTGCTATTCCATCGTAATAGTAAACGCAGTTTTGTAGGCAACATATAAATATGAGTGCATTGATAAGAATGAATCAATGATTGCCATCTCTTCGGTTGCATTTTATCACTCGTTACGATTTGACCGCCAGCCCATAAGACAGCTAACATCATATTCGTATTGCCTGTAAAACTAAAACTGCCATGTACAAATATACGCGTAGCATGATTAATATGAAAGATATCATTTTGTATATCAAAATAATCCGCCCAGGATTTTTCAGTTCGCCACAAAGGTTTTGGCATGCCTGTTGTTCCAGATGTAAGGACGCCAAACTGCGCTTCTATCGGAATATCTATGGAACCCAGTAGACACATTAATCGACTGCCATATGTATTATCCATGTGTGGATGAGAAACAATAGGAATATATCCACAATGTAAAGCAGCTAACCACAATATCAATTGTTCATATACAGACTTTGTATCTATAAAAATAATATGATGTTTACCGTTTATAATTGATGTAATACAGTTGTCATTCTCTATCCCTTGTACTCTTTCAACAACATCATCATATAAATCCCTATAAGTATGTTGAACCCCATCTACAATAATGGCAGTATTCAATTTCTGCTTATGACCATGGTTAAATATGGCCTGTAATATCATATTCATCGTAAGATCCTTATCTACATACGCTCAATAATCATAGCGGTTCCCGTACCGCCGGCGCCAGCAATGGCACATAGTCCATAGTGACCATTACAGTACTCTAGAGCTGCCATGCAATGTATCAAAAGCATAGCACCAGAACAACCATAGGGATGCCCATAGGCTAGTGCACCACCAAGCATATTATATCTATCAATAAGATTCGGATATTCTCGTCCAAATAAAGCAGAAATGATAGCGAACGCTTCATTCCATTCAAACACATCAATTTCAGTTGGAGAAAGGCTGGTAACATCTAATATTTTCTTTGTACTTAACAAAGCACCTTCTGGACTATATAGAGGCTCTCCCGCCCAAGGCATGGCATGCACAATCCTAAATGGGCCTTCTTGACTGCTCAATGTAACAAAGGCTGCACCATCATGAGTAAGACATGCATTCCCAGCAGTTGTGATAGAATTAGGTCCTAATAAGGGCTTCATACGATTTAACAGTTTTTCATTCATAGATGGTCGTATCGATTCATCAATACAGCGCTTTCCATCTATTTCAATGTCCAGTATATATGGTGAAAGTATTCCTTGTTCGCGAGCATGTTGTGCACATTGATGGCTCCTAATAATGTAAGGATTTAACTCCTCTACACCTACACAATGTTTTATCATGGTACGTTCAGCCCCTTCTAACATTGCTAAAGGCGATATTTCCTTTGGTGCAAATTGTGCCACCATATAATCACCACAGCGATCATCATGGTCTGCATATGTCCTTAGCGGTTGTAAAGATGAGCTTTCAATACCACCAGCAATGACTGTATCCATCATTCCTGATGCAATATGAGCATAGGCCATCTCAACGCTCATCATACCTGATGCACATTGCATATCTACTGTAACTGCTGGTATCGTATTAGGTAAATGACTATAAAGCCCCATCAATCTAGCAATATTCCCACCAGTACCAACTGCATTGCCACAAAAAATGGCATCCAACGAAGATGCTTTTTTTGAGTCAAATAGCTGATTTAATACCTTGGCGCCAAGTAATTCAGGGCGTATTGATTTATATTGTCCGTTAACGACACCAATGGGGGTGCGTAATCCATTATGAATGAAAACAGGCATAGCATTCCTCCATATAAATAAGGAGGTGTACTAATAACACCTCCTACACATATCATCATTATATTTTAATTTTTGTAGCTAACCAAGAGGCAACTAAACATTTAACAATGTCACCAGGAATATATGGAAGCATCACAATAGGTAGAGATGCCCAAAATGGAGTACCTGTAACAATCATAAATCCAGCGACACCAAAAATATATACTACAGGGATTGTTATAACTATTGAACGCCAGCTATAGGATAAGAAACTTCTAGATTTACCTTTACAGATACTTAACAATGTATACGCTACGGGCCAAGAGAAAATAAAACCGCCAGTAGGTCCGAGTAATTTACCCAATCCAGATGTACCGCCTACAAAGACTGGCAACCCTACGGTTCCAAGTAGTACATACACGATAAATACAATTAATGTATCCTTAGGGGATAGTAATAGACCCGTCAAAGTAGCAACTAATGTTAATGCTGTTACCATAGCAGGGCTAAATGGCAATGGAAATGAAATCCATGCTGATACACACAAAAGAGCTGTTAATAAAGCCATTTTTGTTAAACGTCTTGCTTCCATAATATACCTCACTCACATAAAATCTTAATTCGTTCTATGGTCATCATAAAGACGAGCTTTAAAAAGAATCATATCATCTAATTTGCCAACTAAGACATTACCTTCACGTTGACTTTCAATAAAAACATAATCATTAGCAAGCATAGGGGATAAAAAACGAATAGATATACCTGCCTTTGTATTACTATTTAGCATATGATTCCAAAGATACTCAAGTATAAGTAATCCTGGTACGATATAAGGAGCTTCACGATGAATACGATTGCGATCATTTACATCCTCTACAAACTGTATAATCTCATCCTTTGTAAACGTAATGTGCTTAACTCGAACATCAACTTTAGGAGTTTCACGAATTTGTAAAGGTCTCGTTAATTGTAATAACTCAACCCATAATGTACCACTTGAATTGGACATACAAACAGATATATGATTGTCTTTATACTCTACATCATGAAACACAGTTTCATCTGTGCCTTGCGTATCAAAATAAGTATTCGTAATAACACAATTAGTAGGTAAATTTAACGCTTCTTCATCCGTTAAAAGAGCTAATAGATTTCGCATATTACTCCTTATAATTTAATCAGTATAATAACAGTTTTATACCATTACTATTAAATTATAATCAACGGAAACACTATAGTCAACCTAGTATGACATACGAGTTAACAACAAAAGCCACCATTGATAATCAATGGTGGCCTCAATTTTATATTTAGATCCAAAGAATATATAAGCTATTTTATAACTTCAATCCTTTTAAATATTCCTTAAATGCTGATCCTAATTCTTCATTACGAAGTGCATATTCCACGGTAGCTTTCAAATAGCCTAATTTATCACCTGTATCATAGCGAATACCTTCATAAGCTAATGCATAGGTATCTGTTTTTGATGCGGCTAACGCATCTGTTAGTTGTACTTCATTACCAACACCTGGTTTTGTATTCTCTAAGATATCAAAAATATCAGGTGTTAAAATATAACGTCCGAGAACGGCTAAATTGGAAGGTGCTTTATCAACGCTTGGCTTTTCTACTAAGCCATGAACGCGATACAAGTTATCAGCTAATGGTTTGCCTGACACAATACCATAGGAGCTCACCTTGTCTTCCGGTACAAATTGAGCCCCCAGTATAATGCCTGGATGTTGTTCATAACAATCCATCAACTGTTGTAAGCATGGTTTTTCTGGATTATAAACAATGTCATCTCCCAATAATACAGCAAATGGCTCATCACCAATAAACGCTTTAGCACATAATACGGCATCACCTAAACCACGCGGTGATTTTTGACGAATAAAATGAATCTTAATATCTGCCAAATCTTTTACCATAGCTAATTGTTTATTTTTGCCTTGCTTTTGCAATAGCTCTTCTAATTCAACACTACTATCAAAATGATCCTCTATAGCACGTTTACTACGTCCTGTTATAATAAGGATTTCCTCAATACCAGAATCTAGTGCTTCTTTTACAATATATTGAATCGCCGGTGTATCGACGATAGGCAACATTTCCTTTGGTTGTGCTTTCGTGGCTGGTAAAAATCGTGTACCGAAACCAGCAGCTGGAATAACAGCCTTACGAATAGACTTCATATTTATGCTCCTTAGAAATCTTTACCAACGAATTTGATTTTCCATTGGTTATCGTTATTTTTATGGGAATCTTTATATGTTACATACATATCAAAGGAGTGCAAATCGCGATGGTATGTGTAATAGATGGAATCCACATCGCCACTCATCATATTTTGTTTAACACTTACAGAAATATCATCGAGGCGTGTTAATTTAAAGGACCCACCATAAATAAGTTCTTTAGGAAGCTCAGTACTGTCAAAACGGTATGGTGAATTATTATAATTAATATTGCGTTGATTATAGGAAACCCACGCATTAACTCTCGGTCCAACAGATGTACGGAATTGAGCGCCCCAGTATGGCATGCTTCGTATCGATTTATCATAGCCATAATAGTCACGTTGATAGCCACCGAAGAATCGCAATGTGCTATTCTTCCAAAGATTGATTGGATCATGAGATACCTCTACCTTATAATCCTTATGAGATCCCTTTACAGATCCTTCCTTCCAATAACCAATGCTTGTTTCACCACGTGCAGTAAATGGAGATTTCCCAATATGGTACGTATGTGTATCAAGACGTAATTCGCCGATTTTTTCTACCCATACAGTTTCATCATTATATTCATTGGATACTTTACTATACCCAATGGATGCGGTTCCCCAAGGTAAGAAATAGCGATATCCAATTTGAGGCTTAAATCCAGATTTTGAATACCATTTGTAATCAAAATACGCTTCACCAGATTTCCCGAATGGAATTTCCGCATTACCACGCAAACCAATACCATCATCACTATTATAAATAGGCCGTGGCATAATAGAAAATGCACTTACTTTGCCTTGTTTATCTCCACGTATAGATTTTGTGTAAGATTTTAAACTAAAGAGTTTAAAGTTCTTAATGTAAAAGCTTGGATGTTGAATAACCACCTTATCACCAGGGTAAATTTTAATGTCTTCCCCTTCAATGCGGTAATCAGGTGTATGTTTGAATGCCATCGCATGCTTAGATGTAATCATACCTTTTTCGATGGAACCGGTTTGACCATCATAGGATAAGTTCTGCCCCTTCACATAATAAGGGTCAGACCAACCTTGCGTATGACCGGCATCAAAATGTTGATCACTGGTACGATAGGTCATAACATCACCAGTAAGATCTTTAGTTTTACCGCCATCTTCTAAGTAGCGATACGGACCATCAGCAGTTCGATACTCTGTGGTTTTTGTATTACCAGTGATACGATTAGCTAGTAATGTACGATTACCTTGAGTAACCACTACATTACCAAAAGCATTTACATCGCCAGTACTACCGGAATATGTCATCTTATCTGCATCTACACGAGTTGGTAACTTTTCTGTCGGTGCCGTAATCGGTGAAGCACCACGACGAACAACACGAATATTGCTGCGTTCAGGTGTCGAAGGTTGTTGCAGTTCACCTGGATAGGATTCAGATATACTATCTAAACTATCTTGATATGTAATTGAGTCTGAAGCAGCCCACGCTGGCTGGGCTAAACAAAGCAAGCATGCTGCCACGAGCCATTGTACTCTTTGTTTCCTCATGGTTACTAAACTCCTCTATTGGTTACGCTTTACTACGACGATTGGTTGTGAAACATTTTCTGCTGTATCATTTGTATCTTCTACTTCTTCTGAATCAGCAGTGTTTGTGTCTTCTTCGTCAGTGTTCACAGTTGAATCATCTGCTTCATCCACAGTGCTATCTACGGAATCATCATTCGCAGTCGGTACTGTCACGGCTTCAGCTAGTTCATCATCACTATGAGCTAAACCATCACCACCAATAACAAGCCCTTGAATCGACACAGAGTCTTGAGGTTGAATAAATACAGTGGAGCCTACCGGGTAATCAATATTTTTACCCTTGATGAAAGCACCACCTACTAAGCCAACAGGGCCAAGTAGAACTGCACCAGCCACAGAGGCACCAGCTGCTTTAATTTCGCCCTTTGTTTTTGCCTTAGCCTCATTACCTTGTACAGCAGTAAATTCTGTACCATCAATAGCAGGAACAGAGTCAAAAGTTATATCTAATGCACCATTACGTCCAAAAGAACGCGCTTTTCTCAAGGATGTAATCGTTGCAGAGCCCACAGTACCAGCTGGCACCAACAATACATTACCATCCATTACATTTTCAGCAACAGTGAACTTAATTGTATCTCCTTCATGACTTGTTTTTGTGGATACCGCATCATTTAGTGTTACCTTGAACACATGATCAGAAGATAGTGTTCCTACTTGATTTGTAAGAGTTACATTACTACCATATACCTTGGTTTTCAAGCTAATAATACGTTTTTGTAATGAACCTGTTGAAATTCTACCATTCACACTACGTTCCATCTTTTCAACACGTTCTACCAAAGAACCATCATTAATGCTGTTTTGGTATGTGTATTCAAGTGCGTCCATTTCTTCACGCAATGAAATGGTTGTACCACTACCTTCAACGGAATCATATAAAGAATCTACACGTTTACTCAATGTAGCAGTATTGCCAGAAAATCCGTTGCCGTATACAGTTTCATCCAATTGATTAATACGATCCACAACGGCACCATCTTGAGGTGCACCATATACAGTGCTTTCTAATACTTGTGTTTTTTCCGTTACTGTACCAGGTGCAGCAAATGCGGTACCTGTCAACAAAGATGCCATCAAAAGTGTAAGTACTTGCTTCTTCATATAATCCTCCACAACTTATCCTCTATAGGACATATACGTTAAACAGCACAATAAGCACGGGCCTAAGACCGTGCTTATTTTCTGAGTACTTCTAAGGAAGTATCTCAGTGGCCATTAAATTTTTAAATCAATAAGTGCAGATACACCTACACCTTGAACACGGGAAGCGCCCACTGGATTTGTACTATCTACTGGTACTAAACCTTTAACACGAACCATGCCGTTAAAGCTACCTTCAACTTGAGCAACAGCCTTAACTTGTTCGATACTAGATGCAGGGCCTGTTACTTGAGCAGCACCAATATACCCTTTTGTACCAATACTAATGATAGGTACAACCTTTGTAGTATATTCAGTACTCAAATTATTTTGTTTTAGTAATTTATTTAAGAAAGAGTCAATTTGTGGACCAAATTTACTAACTAGAATGCCAACGCCACCAATTTTAGCAGCACCACCAAGGATACTACTTAAACCGCCAGCTTGAGTGGTTAAAATGCCACCAAATGCAGTTGTAGTTAAACAAATTCCTAGAACAGCGGTCATAATTTTCTTTTTCATGATAAGCCTCCTAATAGATACTTATATTTTAACAAATTCTATACATAGTTTCTAGTGAAAGTATAAACACTTACACTTAAAGATAGTATAATTATATAAAAATACGATGAGTTTATTATGAATTTTATACAATTTAATTTTTAGCTATGTTTTAACGGCAAATCATACAATTATAACCAGAAGACTTAACAGATTCGAGGCACTTGATCTTCACCCAATAAATCTACTAAACGAACACCGCCAATCGATGTTTGTAGGCCTACTTTACCAATATTTTTATCCATGGTGACACCAATCCGTGTTGCTTCACGACCTTCTGGGAAATCATGCAATATATCCAATACACGATTAGTTACAGACGGCTCTACAACTAAAATACATTTACCTTCATTTGCTAAGTATAAAGGATCGTAACCTAAAATATCACAAACGGAACGAACTTCATCATGAATGATAAACTTAGATTCCTCAACCTTTATCCCCACTTGACTTTGTTCAGCAATCTCTTTAAGAACAGTACCCACACCACCGCGCGTAGGATCACGCAATAGTGCAACCTGAGGCCCTACTGCATTTAAAACAGCATGAACCATATGGTTCAATGGAGCACAATCAGTCTTAACAGAGTCTGATAATTCTAGTCCAAATCGTTGTCCCATGACAGCTATAGAGTGATCACCAATTGATCCTGAAAGAATAATGTCCATATTAGGTTTTACGACATTCGGACCTATATGAATACCATCTGGAATCATACCAATGCCTGCTGTATTAATATAAATTTTGTCAACTTCACCCTTTTTTACGACCTTCGTATCACCAGTTACAATTTGCACATTCGCAAGCTTTGCCATATCAGACATGGTGCTCAAAATCGCTTCTAATTCGTCAAAAGGAAGGCCTTCTTCTAAAATCAAACCACAGCTAAGATATTGCGGAACAGCGCCATTCATAGCTAGGTCATTAACGGTACCGCATACAGCTAATTTACCTATATTACCACCCGGGAAAAAAGCTGGCTGTACAACATAAGAATCTGTTGTGAAAGCCATTCGCCCCGAGGCTACCGGAAATTGCGCCCCATCATGTAAGGGAGCTAACAAATCATTAGTAAAATATTTTAATATAAATCGTTCTGTCAATTCGTGGCTAAAACGGCCACCATTGCCATGAACTAAACGAACTCGTTCCATTAATCCTCCCAAGCTAATCCGCCACTAGAAAAGCCATACTTATACCATGCAGCACAACTACCTTCTACAGATACCATACAAGCACCTACTGCATGATCCGGTGTACATGCTTTTCCAAAAAGCGGACATTCATTAGGTTTGATTAAACCTTGTAATACACTACCACATTGACACCCTTTAGGATCAAGAGATGGTTTTTCTAACTGTATAGGTAACACCTTTTCTGCATCTAGAAATGCGTAATCATCATTAAGCTGTAACCCAGAATTTGGAATTATACCAATACCACGCCATGCATCATCACAAACATCGTATATTTCATTCATCATACGCACAGCCACAGGATTGCCTTCCTTCATAACAACAGAGTGATAGGTATTGCCTACTTCAAAATGACCACTTTTCCGTTGTTCTAAAATATTGACGATAGCAGATAATATTTCTACTCCATCAAACCCGGCGATACAGGATGGAATTTTATACTCATCCGGTAAAAATTGATATGGTTTTTCGCCAATGATAACACTTACATGCCCTGGCAAGATAAAGCCATCAATTTGTCCTGCTTGTCGATCTAATAAGGCGCGTAATGCGGGTGGAACCAATTTATGAGACACCAAGAATAATACATTTTTCACGCCAGCCTGTGCTACAGCTTTCACAGTGGCACCGATGACAGCAATCGTCGTTTCAAACCCTATAGCTAAAAATACTATATATTTATCCGGATGTTTTTTACTTAGTTCCAACACTTCTAACGGCGTATAGATAACATGAATATGAGCGCCCTGTGTTTGAGCTTCACTAAGACTACTATAACTACCTGGCACCTTTAGCATATCCCCAAAGGTTGCAATAATAACATCATCACATTTGGCATACTCTAGAGCTTTATCCATATACAATTGGTCTGTTACACACACAGGACATCCAGGACCACTGACTAATTCTATTCCCGATGGCAATAATTGTCGTAACCCTTCTCTAAAAATAGATACTGTATGTGTACCACAAACTTCCATAAGTCGCACCCGTTCGCCAGGTGTATGTAATTCGCTAATACGGTGTAATAAAGTATCAGCTGTTTTCTTTTTTTCCTGCAAAGTAAGCTTCTTCAAGTTCTTCCAACTCCCGGAAAGCATCTAAGGTTGCCTTCGCTTCTTCTTCATCTACAATTTGAACTGCAAAACCGGCATGTACTAATAACCAGTCTCCCACCTTTGCATCTGGCACGAGAAGCAAACTACAATCGCGCGTCGCACCTGTTAAGTCTACTGTGCCAATGGCTTCATTAATAGAAATTAACTGTGCTGGTACTGCTAAACACATACGCCCTCCTTCTGTAAATATACTTATACATCTATTTATAACTATTAATCCAAATATTTTGATTAATTCAATTGTATCACAAGACTAAGAACTCTTATGTAACCAATGATACTTTTATATATTTTTTTGATGAGCAATCCACAATTGTCCCAACGATAACCCCCCATCATTACATGGTACTTTTTTATTAATATATAATGTACCATGATGCCACTTATGCTGTAAGGATGCTAATAATCTGCGATTTTGAAAAACGCCACCACCGATACATACATCATCGATGCCATAGCGTTCACACAAATCAGCTCCAACTTCACAAATAGCAATGGCTAGTGTTTTATGGAAGCTCGCCGCTAACGAGGATACACTTTCACCTTGAGAATAGCCATCCATAATCTGTTGAACTGCAGGCACGAGATCTAATACTTGACCATCATAGTTAAAATCTAACAATCGACCTTCTTCATTTGCACATGCAGATTCTAATGCTATGGCGATCTGTGCATCAAAAGAGTGTTCATTTCCTAAGCCCAACAAACAACCAATTACATCAAATAATCTACCTGCACTAGATGTCATCATCATGGACAGGTCTGATTGCAATGCCTTATCTAGAATTTGCCAGCCTTTAGGCAATGTAGTTAACCATTTTTTGTATATATTAGGTAACTCATCTCCATAATAATTCCGTAAGTACCATAAAGCCTGACGCCATGGTTCTTTTACCGCTTTTTCACCACCAGGCAAAGGCGCTACATGTATATGGGCAACACGCATATACTCTGCCCCATAACATAGCATAAATTCGCCGCCCCAAATCGTATCATCATCCCCATATCCAGTGCCATCAAAACAAATGCCTAGCACAGGGTATTTCAAATCATACTCGGCCATAACAGCCGCAATATGACTGTGGTGATGTTGAACTACTATAGCGGGAATATGCAAAGTTTGACTCAGCCTTCTACCATAATTAGAAGAGAAAAATGATGGATGCTTATCCATAACAATTGCTTTCGGCTTCACATCAAACAGCCGTTCATATCGTTCAATGGTCCACTCAAAAGTGTTATGAGTGGATTCACTTGCCAAATCACCTATATGAGGACCTAACAATACCTCCTGCTTTTTATTAATCGCAAAGGTATTCTTCAAATCACTGCCCATGGCGAGTATTGGTTGATCTGTAATCGACTCACAATGAATTGGTTCAGGAATATACCCCCGACTTCGCCGAATCAAAATAGGTGTATTTTCCACCACTGATACAATCGAATCATCTACAGGTGCATAAATTTGACGATTATGTGTCAAAAAATAATCTGCTATAGTCTGCAATTCTGAAAAAGCTTTTTCATCATCATAAATAACGGAATCACCGCTCGCATTACCACTTGTCATAACCCATGTAGCATCCTGTGGTACTAACACATGATGGATAGGTGCATACGGTAACATAACACCAATTAAATGATTATTAGGGGCTACTAACTCACTTATAGACGTATGAAAATCATCATTTTTCTCTAAAAGAACAATAGGCCTTGCCATAGCGCTTAATGCATCTAAGTCTCCATCGCTAACGACAGCAAACGCCTCTACGATGTCAATAGAACCGGCCATGATAGCAAAGGGCTTATCCTTACGATGTTTTCGCTCCCGCAATGTTTGTACCGCTGTATCATTAGTAGCATCACAAACCAAGTGATATCCACCAATCCCCTTTAAAGCAATAATCGCACCCTTCGCAATCATTTCTCTAGCGGCCTCGAAACAATCATCAACGACACATAGATTGCCATTGTTGTCTAATAATTGGTAGCTCGGTCCACATTGTTCACAAGCATTCGGTTCCGCATGATACCTACGCCCATTCACATCAACGTATTCATCATGACAAGCTTCACACATAGTGAAATCAGACATAGTAGTTCGTTCTCGATCATAAGGCATCGATTTAATAATGGAATATCGAGGTCCGCAATTGGTACAGTTTATGAAAGGATAGTGATATCGTCTACCCTTCTCATTCATTTCGGATAAACACTCCTCACAAGGGGATGTATCCGCACTAATAAAGGTATTAATCGTTCCTTCGAGGGGAGACTTGCTTATAACAAACTCCGTATTATCATCAACGTCATATGGAGCAACCTTGGTAATACCCACATGTGTTATACGGCATAATCGCGGTTGTTCTTCCTGAATCGTATCAACAAATAATTGCAATGTATCTATGTCGGATTGGGCCTCTACATATACACCGGAACTATCATTATATACAAATCCACTAATCCCTAATTGATGGGCCCACATAGAAACAAGGGGTCGAAATCCGACCCCTTGTACAATACCTGTAAATCGAATCCCCCATCGTTCAATAGTTTGTTTTTCATCCAATCTAGTGTCCATAGCGGCTCCTATTACAAAATATATCTTATTTAAAATGTCTATCCTAATGCTACAGGAATACTACCATCAATGCCGGCTTGTTCGAGTTCAGCTTGAATCATGATAGCACATTCAATTCGTTTCTTTTGTAGACGACAGCCAAACTCATAAGGCATTTGTAAATCTCCACCCAATGTAATGTTATTGGCGTGACAGCCACCAGAGCAGAAGAATTTTGCCCAACATTCTGCACAGGTAGGTTTTGTAAACACGTGTGTATTACGGAAATCCTTTGGAATTTCAGTGTTTTTTAAACCTTCATATACATTACCAAGTATATATCCATCTTTTCCTACAAATTGGTGACATGGATAAATATCTCCATTTGGTACGACCGCCATATATTCATGACCAGCCCCACAGCCACGCAAACGTTTAGCCATACAAGGTCCACGGTACAAGTCCATACGGAAGTGGAAGAAATTAAATTTCTCACCCCACCCATCCTTTTGGCGTTGCAAATATATATCTGCTAGTTTTTCATATTCTTTCTCAAGCGTTGGCCAATCTTCTTCGCGAAGTACATAATCGCCTTCTTCACCTACTACAGGCTCCATGGATAAGTGTTCAAAGCCTAAGTCAGACATAGCCAATACATCTTTAGTGAAATCAAGATTCTTATGCGTATATGTACCACGTACATAATATTCTAAACCATGACGTTGTTTTACAGCATTCACAAGATTTTTAGCAATATACTCATAAGAGTTTGCACCACTGCCAGCGACTGGGCGCATAGCATTATGCACATCTTCTCGCCCATCTAGAGATAAGACCAAGCTCATTTTATGTTCGTTTACATAATCGATTTTCTCTTGAGACAATAACATACCATTAGTAGTTAACGTCAATTTAAAGATTTTATTATGTTTTGGTGCCTCTTGCTCAATATATTCTACCGTTTGTTTTACAACATCCCAGTTAAGAAGAGGCTCGCCACCGAAGAAATCGATTTCGCAATGTTGACGAGAACCACTCATTTGAATGAGAAAATCAACAGCTCGCTTAGCCACATCAAAGCTCATCAATTCGCGTTTTACACCACCGTAATCGCCTTGACTAGCAAAACAATATTTACATGCCAAATTACAATCATGAGCAATATTGAGGCATAACGCTTTAACGATTGGCTTTTCCCCAACTACAAGCTTAAATTCAGTGCTCATAGGTGCAAATAATTGCTCCGCTTCGATTAGTTCATCCAGCTCATCCATGATTTCATTTAATTCTACAGGATCCTGGGAGCTATCTAATGCGGCATGGACTGCATCACGATTCGTGCCGTCATATATATCTAATACTTTATCAATGAGTTCATCAATAACGTGAATGATACCGCTATTTACATCTAAACAATAGTAGTTATCTTTCATCCGAAACTTATGGATCATTGGTTTTAATTCTAACATGGTACCTCCAAATTATGTGTATGTGAAAGCGCTAAACTATATAGAACTTTCTAGATAATTGTACCACATTTTTTGTCTATCGTGCTAAAAGTCTTCATAAATATATACCATAAACAGTATGTATATATTACATACATAAAAAAAGAGAGCCATCGGCTCTCTTTTTATTATTTTTGTTTGCAAACTTGGTTGCCTACTGTGCAGCTTGTTTTGCACGCGGATTGGCAAGAAGTTTGGCATTCACCACAACCGCCAGTTTTAGCAGTTTTTTGTAAAGATTCAGTGTTGATTGTACGAATACGTTTAGCCATGATTATCCTCCTCAATACTTATTGTATTACTATTATTCTATCATAGATATTCAAACTATGTAAAATATAAATTATTTTTGTACGTCCTTACGCAATGCTTTACGCAACGCTAATGCGATTGGTGTTACAATAACACCTGCGAAAATGGCTTCTGGAATACCATGAGTAACAGACAATACTAAAATAGTTCCGATGACTTGATCAGATGAAAGATGCATTGCCTGTGCGAACATATCGGCATATATCACATAGATTAGCCCCATTACCATACATGTATGGAATATAGTGCCCATAAATGCAGAAACTATCAAGCGCGGACCTTGTGGTACCTTCCATAATGCTTTGTATACCAAAACAGCCAATACAGGGAATATAATCCGAGGTAATACTGATACTAAAGGATTAATAAACAGTGGTGATAAAATATTCGGTGCCGTAAAATTTTGCCAGAAGCTATAGACACCAAAAATCAATCCTACGAACGCACCAACCTTAGGGCCTTCAACTAAGGCACCAATTAATGCTGGAACATGTAATGTAGTGACGTTCAATGGTCCTAATGCCATAATACCATAGCCAGAAAGGCCTAAAATAATGGTAATAGCCGCTAATAGACCTACAATGGTTAATTCACGCAATGTTAGGCCCGATTTTGTAACGGCTTCCTTACTCTGTTTACATTCAACTTGTGCCGTTGGCTGTTCTTGGATTGATACCTGTTGGTTATCATCCTTCACATTTTCATTCATAAAAAATCCTCCTCCGCTCTCATTCTCTTAGGATATGAGTCGAAACTAGAAATAAAATTAAGATTTGCTCTTAGTAAGAGCTTTTATTACACCTATCTCTACTAATTTACCAATTAATACAGATACGATAATAAAGACAAGTTCTAATAATCCTGGTGTTAAGAATACAAGAGGATTACCTTGATAAATTGGGAATACAGTAGGTGCTATTGCTTTCACAAATTCTGGAATATACCCACCATATAAGATATGACCATTCATAGCTAATAGCATAGCAGCTGTAAGGACAATACGCAATAATCTAGTCCCTTTATATTCACCATTCCGAGGATACATATAAAATGCAAAAACTAACATCGAAATGATGATAAAGAGGAATTCCCCTACCAAAGCATTCAAACTAATAGTAGGACCAAAATAAGCTACCATGATAGGATCCGTTAAGTTGATGTAAAATATAGAACCTAAATAAATAAATGGAATTGGTAGAATATATACGGCCATATCTAAAGCTTCATCAACTGCACTCCATCTATGATTACGCTTGAAGAAAAATGTCATTAATAGAGCTACCAACTCAAGCAAAATCTGTGTAAAGAAATATACACATAAAAGGACTAGTACAATGAGCGCTTGATTTTCTAATATTACATTGAACGGCGTAGTAAATAGATTAATAACCGTGAAAATGGCCCAACTGTATACATGGTACCCCATATGAAGTGGCAATTCACTAAATTGACCTTGTCGCATCCGTTGTAAAAAAACAGGTACCAATAGAGATAAAACTGGGAATGTGAGATATGGAGATCCCAAACCGGTTTGATGTAATACGGCAGTCACTACACTTACAAAAAAAGCGCTAACTAAAGTAAATACAATAAACTGCTTATTCATGTGATCCTCCCAACAATTGAGAAATTAAATAAGCTATGATGAGAACAATAGTAACCTGACCATACATACCGACAAGGAAGATAATATCACGCCCAACGGATGGCAAGCCCCAAAGCCAATTCAAATCCAATCCAAGAAACATTAGCTTATAGGTAGCAAACTGAATCACGCCCCAACCAAGTACATATATAAGACGGTTAATTCGTTTATTTCCAGCTCCAAATGTACTTGATTTAAACGATAAATACGCCCAAGGGATACACAAGGATAGCAATAAATACCATACTAATGCCACCGTTGCACTTGATCCATTATGAATCATATAAGAAATAACAGGAATGGCTACGATAAATATATTCATATATAGTGATCGTTTACAAATATTTAATATAGTGTTCATATACGTTCTCCTAAGATAATTAATCACTTGATATTGTACACTACACACCAGTAAAATGCCACAAAAAAAGACCTCTTATAGAAATTTTCTATAAAAGGTCTTTTAATACAATCCATGTACTAAACACGGAACACAATCAATGATTATGCAACAGTAGATTCTGCAGTAATATCAATTGTATTTTTGTCTTCAGGTTTTTCTTCCTTCAACAATGGAGTCATGCTTTCAATACCAATCCCCAATGTGAATAGGTTATGTAACCAAGCAGTTTGACTTGGAGGCATGAAACCAAGTACGCCACCACCTACAAGAGCGCCATTGAAACCAACAATGCCATTGTAATTGGACTTGATGCGTTTCATCAATGCCATAGAAATGCGGCGTAAATCCACAAGAGCTTGTAGATTATCAGAAGAAATCGTAACATTCGCAATTTTTTGTGCAATAGGAGCACCTTCATTCATTGCGATGCCTACATGTGCTTCAGAAATAGCTGGAGAATCATTGATACCATCCCCTACCATCATGACAGTATAACCTTCAGCTTTTGCTTGTTTTACATAAGCTGCTTTATCCTCTGGCAATACCTCTGCATGCACTTCATCGATACCAAGTTCATCAGCTACGCGTTGCGCATTGCGTTTGGAGTCACCAGTCATCATGACAATCTTTTTAATGCCTAAAGCATGTAAATCAGCAATAACTTGTTTAGATTCATCGCGTACAGGGTCTTTAATACAAATAACCGCTGCTAATGTACCGCCAATAGCAAGGTAAATATGAGACGATGTATTTGGCAAGTTATTGAATTTTTCTTGTTCATCTGCAGGAATCTTTGTCTTTTCATCATCAAAGATGTAATGAGCACTACCAATGCGTACACGATAGCGGCCAACCTTAGATGCAATACCATGGGCAACAACGTATTCTACGTCGGAATGCATTTCCTTATGAGGCAATGCATGATCCTTAGCAGCGCGTACAATTGCTTTTGCCATGGAGTGAGGGAAATGTTCCTCAATACATGCAGCTAATTTTAACATTTCATCTGCATCATGACCGTTAAACGGAATGATTTGTTCAAACTCAGGTTCTGCTTTTGTAAGGGTACCAGTTTTATCGAATACGATCATATCCGCTTGTGCAATTTGTTCTAAGAATTTACCACCTTTAACAGTGATACCGCGTTTAGATGCTTCTTGCATTGCTGAAAGTACCGCTAATGGGATAGACAATTTTAATGCACAAGAGAAGTCAACCATAACGAAAGACAAGGCTTTCATCACGTTGCGAGTCAACAAATATGTTAAACCAGCACCGATAAAGCTAATAGGTACTAATTTATCAGCCATGCGGTATGCTTGTTGTTCCATACCGGATTTCATTTGTTCAGACTCTTCGATAAGGTTAACGATTTTTTCGTAACGAGAAGATTTAGATGTGCTACGTACTTCTACAATAGCTTTACCATCTTCAACAACAGTACCAGCATAAACAGAAGTATCTTTATCACGACGAACTGCTTCTGGTTCACCAGTCATGGAGCTTTCATTTACAAGAACAACACCCTCGATTACAGTGCCATCCAATGGAATTACTTCACCTTGGCGGATAATGATTTTATCGCCTTCCACAACTTCGTTAACAGGCTTGCTCACTTCAATGTCGTCAACTAAAACCCATACTTTATCAACATTCAAAGACATGCTTTGAGCAAGATTCAATACAGATTTACGATGAGTCCACTCTTCTAAGATTTCACCAATACCTAATAGGTACATAACAGCACCAGCTGTAGGATAATCTTTTTGAAGTAAAGCTGCACCAAGAGCAACACCGTCGAGAACCTCTACGGTTAACTTACGTTGCCACAATGTTTTAATCGCTTTACCGATAAATTTAATACCGTCAAACCATGCCCATGCTGCCGCAATCGGTGCAGGTAACACTGCTTTTTTACCTAAGTAAAGTGCAGTGCGATTGATCATCATTTCACGATATTTTTTATTTACCAAGCGTGGTGAATATTCGTTCAAAGCAGGTGCTTCGGACAAATCTAAATCGCGTAGACCTAACACTGCATCACGTACAGCTTCAGAATCGCCAATATGTTTAATGGCGATCTGACTGCTGCGTGTATAGAAGGTTACGTCTAAAATTGCATCATTAAGTAATAATGTATCCTCTACATAAGCAGCTTCAGCTTCTGTAAAACGATGACCTGTTACCTTAACATGCAAGCGATTTCTGAGTTTTCGTACAACAGAAAATTGTAACATAGTTAAATCCTCAATTATTTGTTTTCTTCAAAGATTTCTTCGTTGCGTGCTTCGTTGATTTCTTGAGCTTCTGCCAATACATCAGATGCGGATGCTTGTACTTTTTCAGCTGTTTCTAATACAGTTTCTTTAGCGCGAAGGCCAGCTGCTACGATACCAGCATATACTTTTTTAGCGTCTTTAGAAGTCAACACTTTAAGACCTACAGTACCCAAAGCAAGACCTGCTGCGAATAAGTTAGCGTTTTTAAGATTGTTTTGATTGAAGTTGAACATGATAATATTCCTTTCTACTAAATATATATGAAAATTACTTACTATATTTGAAAAAAGGAGCCCATTATAGAGACCCCTCTTTCAAATTCAGAATTCGTATTAGCTTACTTAGCGGTACGTTTAATGCCTAATGCCTTATTGGAACCATCACAGCTGCAGCTACCACCACAACCAGAAGATTTTTTAGAGCCAGAATCGGAGCCACCGCCACTACAGCCGCAGCCACCTTTACCAGACACCTGTTTATAAATTTTTGTACCAAGATAAGCCAATGCTAATATCACTATGAGTCCTATAATTAGGTTATCCATTATAATTCCTTCTTTCTCAATATCCACCAAATTTTCATAAATTGATATATGATAAATGAGTTAAAAGCAATATATTTGGATATTTCCCTTTTCTCATTATCATTTAACCATAAATAATGATAATTGGCAAGAATTATTTTAAATTTTTCTATAATTAAATTACATTATATCAATACAATTTAGTTCTAGGTATCTAAGGAATGTAAACCATAGTGATTAGCTACGCTTTAATTAGAAGCCTAGTGCCAAACCGATATTGTAGAAAATAAAGCATGCAATCCATGCGAAAGCATTTTCAAAGCAGAACATGAATAACATCCATTTCCAAGAACCAGTTTCGCGTTTAATAACTGCTAGCGCTGCGATACATGGAGGGTAACTCAAGATGAATAGCATTAATGTTAATGCAATCAATGGTGTGAAGTGTGGATCATTTTGTAAGTAATCAGTCAATGCTTGAGGATGATCTGTATCGCCACCTACTGCATAAATTGTACCCAATGTAGATACAACAACTTCTTTAGCCGCTAAACCAGCTACGAGAGATACACCCATTTTCCAGTCAAAGCCTAATGGTTCTAGCACTGGGTTGATTGCTTTACCGAACATAGCAGCATAGGATTGTTCCAATTTTTCAGAATTTTGTGCTTTGTCAATTTTTTGATTTTCATCATCTAAATTAACGCTATTTTTGTACATAGCCCATGCTACTGGGAATAAATGTTCATTTTGTTCTTTAATGTCATTGAACAATTCAGGTGCTTCAGAATCATCTTCTACTTCGATTTCAGGAGCAGCTTCTCCAGCATCCTCTGCTTGTGTAGTGGCATCTGCTACAGTAGATTTCATATTATCTACGATTTCATTAACTTGGTCTTTTTGTTCATCTGTAGCGATACCAAAATGAGCCAAAGTTTCAGCATCTTTCATTTCATATGTTTGAGCTACT
>CAJMLW010000023.1 GCA_905214495.1 uncultured bacterium
GACCCGAACTTCGGTCGGGCGTTTAAACCTGCTTCACGCGGATTGCAAAGTTCAGTAAACCGAACTAATACTGATATAGTATATCGTATTTACACATCCATGTCAAATACAAATCTCCTAAAATACGCTCAGTTTCTGACACTTTCATATATATACAAAGTTTAAAACTCTCTGATAATCCCAAGGTGTTGCAAGAGTATCTTAGTACCGATAAGAATTAGGACGCCGCCTCCAAGTATGTCTGCATATTTTCCTACGAATTGGCCCATGAATTTACCTAAATATACACCAATCAAAGATATACCAAAGGTAATAACACCAATCATAGTCGAAGCCTCCCATACATTGATTGGTAAAAAGGCAAAGGTTAAACCCACCGCCATCGCATCAAGGCTCGTTGCCACAGAAAGCATAATCATTTCCCAAGCGCCTAAGAATTGCTTATCATCATCTTCATCATCGTCATCACTAAGACCTTCACGAATCATAGCAATCCCAAGATATCCTAAAAGGCCAAAGATAATCCAATGATCCCATTCAGAGATAACATCGATAAACTGACGACCAATAAGCCATCCTATAACGGGCATAAGAAACTGAAATAGCCCGAATAAAAAGGCTAGGGTCACTTTTCGACCATTTTCGCCTACTGGCATAGTCAAACCCTTGCCAATAGAAACGCCAAAGGCATCCATCGCCAGACCAATACTAATTAAAATGATTTCAAAAACAGACACGATACTCACCTATCAACATACGACTTACTTATTCTGCTACAGCCATCAAAGAATACCCTTCCCGGCTAATTTGTGGGTTCACTACGATTGAAATACTCCGACCAATAGAAGCACCTAAATCATCGAGTACAGATTTGGTTAGATATTGTGCCACCTCCGGGTGGACCTCAATTTCTAAATTAGATTTAATGCGACCAGATTTAAATAATTCCCGAATCCGACGTACAATCTGCATATATACAGTTCGACCAGACAACATATATCCGGTACCGCCACATTGTGGACATGTATCAAACATCAAGGTTTGTAACCCTTGACGTGCACGCTTTCGCGTCATCTCCACTAAACCAAGCGAACTAATACCACAGACAACGGTTTTCATCTTATCTAGTTTAGCCTGAGCACTCAATAATTTTAATAACTCTTGTTGATGCTCTTTATCCTTCATATCAATAAAATCGACGACGATAATACCACCGATATCGCGCAAGCGCAATTGGCGACAAATTTCTTTGGCTGCCTCTTTATTAACTGTGAAAGCTAAGTCTTCTAGCTTATTCGATTTCCCTGTATAGTGAGCCGAGTTTACATCAAATACGGTAAGGGCCTCCGTATGATCGATACGGATAGAGCCACCAGAAGGAAGATTAATATCACGAGCGATAAGATCTTCTAATTGAGGTTCAATGTGATTCGCTTTAAAGATAGGAGTACTATCTCGATGGCGTGTTACTTTGATTTGTTGAGAGGTAGGTCCGTGTCCTAAAAGATCCAACAGTCGAGATTCTCCCATATCAGAATCAACGATAATTTCCCCTACATTGCGATGCGCGTAATCACGCACAAGGCGGAACCAAAAATCCGCATCACTGTAAAGATCTGTACCACTTTTAGCAACCTTAAATCTCTTTAATACATGTTGCCATGTGCGCCATAAGTAATCCATATCGCGACCGATTTCATCAGCACTAGCCTTAGCTGCAGCCGTACGGATAATGAATCCACAACCTTCTTTTACATAAGACGCCGCCAACTCTTGTAATTTAGCACGTACAGATTCATCGGTAATCTTTTTGGAAATATGCATACCTTCAGAATATGGTAGTAATACCATAAATCGTCCCGCTAAACTTACATCTGCTGTAACACGCGCCCCCTTGCCAAGCATTTCTTCTTTCACCACTTGAACGAGAATTTGTTGCCCCACAGATAACCGTGGCAATATTTTCTGTTCCTTACCTTGTTGAAGATTCAAATAGGCATTTTGAGAGCCCCCAATATCAACAAAGGCCGCTTGCATGCCGTTAAGTACGTTCTTAACAGTACCCTTGTACATATGATTCGCCATGTGAGACTCATCAGTGCGCTCCAAAACAAAATCTATAAGCTGTTCCTTTTCATCGATAACGGCCATGCGAATTTCTTCGCGCATAACATTGACCAAAATTTTATGCATCCTATCCCTCCCTTCTATTAAGTTCAACTATAGTCAATTCAAAATCAATAATATAGCCTTAATAATTAATTTCTAAGGGTGTAAAACGACCGTCTTCATTTTCTACCATAATCGCTTTACGGTGAATTTCGTAATCAGAAGTAATAGGCCAATTATATTGATCTTTACCAAGATTCCATACTTCACTCGGTTTTATGGTACCTTGTGAATAAATACCAATCCCCATTGTAAGAGTAACCATACCATCTTTTACAGATGCAACAATTGGTTCTTTTACGAATTTCTTTACATCGATAATACGCGTCTTTTTAGGGGTAACCTTTTCATAGGAAATTTCAGTAGCCTCATTAAAAGGCTTAAGTAAGGTGTCCCAGTCAATATTCTGTTGCGTTACAGGACCTGTTACTTCGTAGATTGCGTAATTGCAGATAGCCATCATCTTCTTAATCTTATCAGGCATCACCTTACCACCGAGAACCTCAAGTCCACGAGGAGCCACTGCATTTAATCGCGCTATAATAGACTCTAAGCTATCATCTTCCAACACATCCATATCAATATATTCTGCTTCTGCCGTTACACCTAATGCCAATGCAGAAGAAAAACTGATTTTCATGTGCGGATTAAAGCCCTCAGAATAGGCCATCTTAATCTCTGCACGACGAATCATGCGCTCCACGGCTTGTGCAAAATCGAGATGGGACAAGAATCGTAATTCTTCGCCTTTATGTAAGGCCAAACGTAATTTTTTCAACTCTGCCACCCTCCTTATAATCTACAATAGCCGTATCTAATTCAGGGCATACATTACACCCCTTACATGGTCCACGACGGCAGTCTGGTGTTAATTTTTCAGCAACGGCCTGTTCCCATTCGCGTTTTAAGAAAGCCTTGCTTACAGTACAGTCCAAATGATCCCATGGCAATGGCTCATCAAAGTCGCGCGTACGACGTGCATAATACGCAGGATCAATACCGCAATTTTCAAAGGCTTTCAACCATGTTTCATAGCTAAAGAACTCTGTCCAACCATCAAATTTACAGCCCAGTTTCCACGCTTCTACTAATACCTTGGATAATCTACGATCGCCACGAGCGAATACAGCCTCCATATAACCAGTATATCCATCGTGATAATGATAGGAAATATTGCGATTATTAATAAGCGATTTTAGATATTTTTGCTTACGATGAATTTCTTCTACATCTTGTTGGCCATACCATTGATATGGAGAATGTGTTTTTGGTACAAAAAACGATACACTAACAGTTACACTACCATTGCGCTTGCCCGTAATATCGCGATGCAAATCGAGTACCTTATACGCTAAATCAGCAATACCCGCCAAATCTTCATCAGTCTCTGTAGGCAATCCCATCATGAAGTATAGCTTTACCGTGTTCCATCCGGATTTAAAAGCATTTGTACAAGCGGCTAGCAAATCTTCTTCGCTAACCCCTTTATTGATAACATCGCGCATGCGCTGAGAACCTGCTTCTGGGGCAAAGGTAAGGCCACTTTTACGCACTTGTTGTACCTTCTTAGCAATATCGATAGAGAAACTATCAATACGCAATGATGGTAAGCTGACGCTAACCTGTTTGTCTTTAAACTCTTCCATGAGCATATCTACCAATTCTGGTAACTTGGAGTAATCAGCAGAGCTTAAACTCATCAAAGAGATTTCATTGTAACCTGTATTAGCAATCGTTTCTTTAGCAATTTCTAACAACCGTTCTGGTGTTCGTTCACGAACAGGACGATAGAGCATACCTGCCTGACAGAATCGACAACCTCGCGTACAACCACGGAACAATTCAAGAACAGCCCGATCATGAACGATATCCAAAAACGGTACCACCGGTTTTGTAGGGAAGAATACATGTTCTACATCTTCTATAATACGTTTTTGAATCGTAGCTGGCACGTCTTCAAAGCGTGGTGTAATCGATTTAAAATCGCCTTGTTCCGTATACTCTACATCATACAATGCTGGGCAATAGGTGCCGGGAATTTGTGCTGCTTTTCGCAAGAAAGCTTCTTTACCACCAGGGAATCCCTTCGCTTTTTCGGCTTTCAATAGGTCGATAAACTCATCGCCCCATTCTTCAGATTCACCGAGAGACACAATATCAAAGAAATCCGCAATTGGTTCCACATTATACGCACAAGGTCCACCACATACGAGCAATGGAAAATCCATATCCCGATCCTTTGCATACATCGGTATACCTGCTAAATCTAGCATATTTAGAATATTGGTAAAACTCATCTCATATTGTAGTGTGAACGCAAATACATCAAAGTCCTTAATAGACGTACGTGTTTCTAATGAGAATAAAGGAATATTGCGTTTTCGCATTTCCTCTTCCATATCGTGCCATGGTGCAAACACACGCTCTGCTACTGCATCTTCACGGCGATTGACTAAACCATATAGAATTTTGATGCCCAAATGACTCATAGCCACTTCATACACATCGGGAAATCCTAGCGCCATAGTTATATCAACGGTACTGTGATCTTTCACTATACTGTTATATTCGCCGCCCGTATAACGAGCCGGTTTTTGGACATGTTGTAACCATGACGTATCTAATTGAATCATACATCCTCCGTCTTTTGTGAAAGACTTCTTTCAAACTCATTCCTAAATTAGAATCATAACTAAAAAATATATTTTTTACGCTGCATTGATATATTTAATAAAATACCAACACTTATCATATTTGTGGTCAACGCACTAACACCATAACTGATGAATGGCAATGGTATGCCTGTAACCGGCATAATCCCCATGGTCATACCCGCATTAACCAATACCTCGAAGCAAAACATAGATCCGATCCCCGTAGCAAGTAACATACCGAATCGATCATTACATGTATATGCCACCTTTATACTTCGATAAATAAGCATGAATAAAAGAATTAATACAAAGATACAGCCTATAAAACCAAGCTCTTCACCTATAACAGAAAAGATAAAATCTGTGTGATTTTCAGGCAAAAAGTTTAGCTGACTTTGTGTACCATTAAATAATCCTTTACCAAATATAGTGCCTGAACCTATAGCAATCTTAGACTGAATGATATGATATCCAGAACCAAATGGGTCAATATCAGGATTCATAAATACGAGAATCCGCTGCTTTTGATAGTCTTTCAACACAAACCAAGCCAACGGCATTAGTAAAAAGCCTACCGTAGCGATAATACGAACTAAGCGCAATCGTATGCCAGAAACAAAGAGCATGCCCACAAAAATCGCTATATAAACGAGGGACGTTCCCAAGTCTGGTTGCATGAATACTAGCAAAATAGGTACGCCTACATATAAGATAGGCACAACAAGAGATTTAAAGGTATCTAATTTATTGTAACGAGACTCTAGCATCTTTGCCATACAGATAATCATCAGTAATTTAGAAAACTCTGATGGTTGCAGCGTAATAGGCCCTAACTGAATCCAACGCTGTGCACCTAAGGCAGATGTCCCTACAAAGATTACGGCTAACAACAACATAATCGTTACTATATATATGCCGTTAGCCCAATCTTTTAACTTATGATAATCCATAAATTGAATACCAATCACAAGGGCCACATTAATAAGAAAGAAGATGAGTTGCTTTGCTACTAGTGTGGAAAAATGAAGTCCAGTTTGATTAATATGGGTGGCACTACCAATGGCAACTACCCCCATGGCAACAAGTAATAGTGTACATATGATGATTGTCCAATCACAATCACGCCAAATTCTTTGTAACATATGGCACCTACTTTATACGAACTCGACGCCACATACTTTCTTTACCAGAAAGAAGTCGATTTCGCGTAGACCAAGAATTTGTATATATTACAGGATTAGTAGAATTATCATCATCGGGCTCTACAGGCTGAGCTAATGTGGCCGTCACAGAAGGTTCAGTAACTTTTATAGAGGTCACTTCGTTGAAGCGCTCAATAAGTTCTTGTTCATCCCAAGCATCTCCAGAGGTTATGTACTCTACTACAGGAGCTAGCATATGGCGATATGCTTTTGGCATATCTTGAATGAGTACACCATCCTGTGTATTATCTAGTATTTGTGTGTCATAAGGTAAAATAGAGCCCACATATTCAGCACCGAGTGCATCGAGCATATCATACATATTCGGCATATCTCGATCTGTATGGATTGCATTAAATACAACGGCATAATCACGATGGCCATATTCACGACAGAATTGAATTGTGCGTGCCGCATTTCGTATGGAAACCCACAAAGGTTGAGTAACAATTAGAAACCGCTGTGCCAGCTCTACAATAGATTCCAACCCACGACCGATACCTGCAGGACAATCTACAAGTACATAATCATAAGACTTAGCTAAGTGGCTCACGAGTTTTCGATATTTTTTGCGTCCCATATCTTCCCAGCGCACACTTTGACTAGCTGGCAAAAAATATAGATTGTTCTGAACTTTCATGACTACATCGTCAGCCATAGTTTTATCTTCTAATGCATCATATGCATCAAAACATACTTCATCTTCTTTTCCCAAGATAATATCTAAGTCGCGTAAACCAAAATCACCATCACAAAGAAGAACTCGATATCCTTGTTCGCTAAGCGCAGCCCCTAAACAGGCTGTAATCGTCGTTTTACCTACGCCACCTTTACCTGAGATAAGACCGATTATATCCCCCATTGTATATCCTTCCTATTCCTTTACACTTGGCTTAATTTCCTGTGTTTCTTTTTTATTGGTTGTTGTTTTTGTATCAGTCGTTTTTGAACTACTAGTAGGCACCTTAAAATAGGCACTCAAGATATCCCGTACAATCGGTCCTGCAGAGCCTGCACCAAAACCACCTTGCTCAACAAGAGCAACGATGACAATTTGAGGCTTATCATATGGTGCATACGCAACAAACCAGCCATGATCCCTGCCATGTGCGTTTTCCGCAGTCCCTGTTTTACCTGCTACGGCTACAGGAAAACCTTTAAACAACTCACCAGCCGTACCACCTTCGCTAGTTACATCACGGAGACCTTCTCGAATGAGATCCATAATATTTTTAGGTACTGGAAGTACGCCTAGGTTCTTAGGTCCAAAAATTTCAGCTGGTGTCCCATCGGGATTATCAACACGGCTCACCACATATGGTTGGTAACGAGTACCTCCATTCGCTACTTGACTGAGAAGTACAGCCATCTGTAATGGTGTAACCAAGTGGAATGATTGTCCGATAGCCGCATCAAAAGTTTCGCCTAAATACCAATCTTGATCAAATACTTTGCGTTTATACTCTGGACTTGCCACATTACCGGCTGCCTCACCGACAAGATTAATACCTGTTTTTTCGCCCAATCCAAAATAATGAGCATAGGTATCGATATTTTCAATGCCTAAGCGATTCCCCATTTCGTAAAAGTACACATTATCAGATTTAGCCAAAGCACGATTAAAGTTCAACCAACCTAATGCTTCGCCTTCTGCATTTCTCTTGTCAATGAGCCAGTGTTTCCCACTATCGAAAATCATTTCATCAGGAGTTACCTTTTTCAAATCTAGTGCAGCTGTACCAGTTACAATTTTAAAAGGCGATCCTGGTGGATATTCACCTGCAATGACCTTATTTTCGAAAGGATGACTCTTATCATTATTCAATTGATTCCATTGAGCCGATGTAATGCCCTTAGCAAACCAGTTAGGATTAAATTCTGGCGCACTTACCATAGCAAGAACCGCACCTGTATTAGGATCTAATGCGACTACGGCAGCACCCGTTGCACCTGAACTTCGCAATTGATCCAATTCCTTTTTAACAGCCTCTTCTGCCGCTTTTTGAATATTCACATCAATAGTAAGATGAATATTTGAACCTGGTACAGTATGCTTGCGATCGACCTCTTCTACAGGTCGGCCAGACGCATCAACCTCTAATTGCTTGCCACCGTCAACGCCACGAAGCACTGAATCATATAATTTTTCTAAACCAGCACGGCCTAGGATAGATCCAGCACCAACCGTTGTATTAGGATCTTGTTCCTTAATTTCTGCTAGTTCATCTTCACTTACTTCACCAACATACCCAAATAGCTGAGATGCCATAGTTTCATATGGATAATATCTTAAAGGTTCTACATCGATAGAAACACCAGGCAATTCATGACGATGTTCTTCGATACTAGTCACCACGTCCATGGAGATATCGTTAGCTATACGTATCGGTTCATAACCATGTTTGTGGTCATCTACCTTTTTTTGAATTTCTTCTGGCTTTTTATGTAACAATGTAGCTAGCTTAGCCAATTCATCATCATCTAAAGGTTTGCCATTAGGCATAATAGAAATGGTATATGCCGGTCTAGAACCGACCAAAATCTGACCATTTCTATCATACATAACCCCACGAGCAGCCGTCATAGGTACAATGCGCAGGCGGTTACCCTCTGCTTTAGCTTGGTAATAACCACCCTCTAATATTTGCATAGCAAATAGACGGAGCCCTAGAATAACGAAGATACCCATTACAATATAGAAAAGCACATCAAAACGACTCGTTTTTTTTCTTTTATATAAACTTTCAAGCACCTATGATTCCCCTTATATGCTTTACTAAATCAGCAATACTACCAAATATAATCCTCTTTTTCTTCCATAAGGCCCATGAGTTTATGGCCTATACCACCTAATATGGCATTCCAAAATACAGTTGGCATCACCATATGCCCCATGTAAGAAATGAATTGGATATCACCACCACTGGCACTAATCATGATGCAGCGCATAATTCCATCTAGAATTGTACAAACACCGATAATGCCGCATGACCAGTACCAACGCTCTTCGTATACACTACTTTTTACAAGAGACAATAGATATACTACGACAATATACGGGAAGAGATGTAATCCAAAAAAGTTAGATATCAAAATATCATGAATGGATCCACCTACTACGGCAGCGATAAGCCCCATTTTTCGACCTTTAAAAATCGTGACTAAAACAACGGCAGTCAGTATACAATTGGGTAGCCAATTCGTATGAAATATGGCCGGTAATAATTGAGCCTGTATAAAATACAAAGCACAACACACGAGAATTAATGCAATATATCTCATTGATTTACCGCTCCTTTAGCCCCTTGCACTTGGTCACGTTGCGTTTGAGGAACTAATTTAGGTTCTAATTTTGCTTTATCTGGTGTTTGCACTGTAGAGGAAGTAATAATAAATACCTCTTCTAAGCGATTAAAATCAACGCTCGGTTGAATAGCCGCATTTTTAACGAAACCTTCTGTATCATTTGTAATGGTTAATACATTCCCCACTAACAAACCCTTTGGATAAATTCCACCATAACCAGATGTAATCAATTTATCGCCTACAAGGACATCTCCATCACGTGCAATATTTACCATCATTGGCTCATTAGGATGATTACCATCCCCTTTTACCACACCGGCCAAGCGTGATTCCGGACGCTGTACAATAACACCAATTGCGCTACGAGGGTCCAAAATAGTTTGAACACGTGCTGAATTAGGATATACATCGGTAACAAAGCCCACAACGCCACTTGGTACGACAACAGCCATATTAGGTTGTATGCCGTCATTCTCGCCCCGATCAATGGTAAATGTATTTGACCATGTACCGAAATCCTTAGTAATAATGCCTGCCAAGGTCATCGTAAACTCTGGATAAGACGATTTATAGTTAAGCATTTGGCGAAGACGAATATTTTCCGCCACCACTTCATCGTGATTTAGTACCTTTTGTTGCAAATCTGCAATGGTATTATCCTTATCATTACTTTCAACAAAACCCGATATAGCATTATCAATGATACGTATGCCGGTTTGAATCGTTGAAAGTACACGAGCTGAACCATATGTGAATGGGGTAACAATTTTTTCAAATGGTACGGTTACAAAGGGGATACTAGTTCGCTGTTTCCAGGCAAAACCAAGAAGGGCCATGATAATACAGCCGAGGACAACAAAGATTAATAATTTACGATCTGACTGTATCATACACGTCCCCTTCTATCCTTTGAATTAATAATAAAACGAGCTAATTCTACAATTTGACCTGAACTACGATGCAAACCTTGTACGACCTTTAATTCTGGATCAGAAGCAACCTGAACAGGTACCCCCATTTCGGAGCTAATTCGCTCTGCTAGCCCCTGCAAACGAGCCAGACCACCTGTTAACACAATTCCATGCTGCATGATATCAGCCACTAATTCAGGAGCTGTAACACGTATCATTTGTTGGATTGCATCTAAAAAGTCTGCAAGGCGTTTATTAATCACTTCATAGATTTCAGATTGATGAAGTACAGCGCGTCTAACTATACCACTTGTCATATCGCGACCAGTAAAGGAAAACTCACAATCCTCCGCAGGTACAACCGCAGTACCTATAGCATGTTTAATATCCGTTACAGTTTGCTCGGATACCATTAAACCAAAACACTGATTAATATATTGCATGATGGCGCGATCTAAATCGCCGCCGCCAAACCGTATCGTCTTACTAATAACCGTGCCACCTAATGAGATAATCCCCATATCGGCAGTTCCTTCACCAATATCAATAACCATAGATCCACGAGCCTCAAAAATTGGTAAACCGGAACCTATAGCGGCAGCCACAGGGCGTTCAATCAGAAAGACTTCCCGCGCGCCTGCTTGGATTACGGCATCCATCATGGCCCGTTGTTCTACATCAGTCATGCCACAAGGAACGCCAACGAGTACACGAGATCTACGCAATGTATTGGATACCTTGTGAAGAAAATATTTTAACATCGTATGCATTACGCGGTAATCGACGATAAAACCATCTTGTAATGGTGTCAACTCCATCCACATATCAGGCATGCGTCGTACAATGCGATCTGCATCATCACCGACAGCAACAATTTTATCTAATTTTGTATCAGTAGCCACAATGGAGGGCTCGCTCATCATAGTCTCGCGCGTGCCCCCCATGACACGTGTCATAGACGTACCAATATCGATACTCACGTCTTTTCCAAAAGACGGTAAAATGGAATTCATAATGCTAATCTCCTTCATTACATCATCATTCCATTTTACCACAACTAGCTTAATTTACCAATTTCACTCAAGCTTGTAAACTCGCCATCACCAATGACGATATGGTCTAAGACTGGAATGCCCATAAATTGTCCAGCACTAACAAATAACTTGGTAACACGTATGTCATCATCACTAGGTCTACTATCTCCGGACGGATGATTGTGAATCAAAATAATAGCGGCCGCATTACAAGCAATGGCTTTTCTAAAAACAGCCCGTTGCTCTACAAGACTCGATGTGAGTCCTCCATTAGATATGGTCTCAATGTGAATTAATTTATTCCGAGACGTCAACATGGCCGCTAATACATGTTCTTCTGTTTCATGGCGCAAGCGTTCCATTACATATTGAGCGATAACATAAGGCTGAGAAAAATCCTCGTATGTAGAGGTAATTTTTAACTCACCTAAACGCCGCCCTAATTCTACAGCAGCACAAATGGTAACCGCTTTATCGATACCAACGCCCTTAATTTTTACTAAATCATCTACGGTCATATGGTTTAGCCCACGAATGCCATCTGTGAAAGAATCGATAATCGTATGTGCTAAATCGATAGATGATTGACCTTTTAAACCAGTTCGTAATAATATAGCCAATAATTCTTCCATCGCCATTTGTTTAGGTCCTAGAGCAACGAATTTTTCACGTGGTCGTTGAAATGGCAACATATCTTTTACGCTGATAGTTCTGACTTGCATTGAATTTCTCCATTCTTACAATACATAAACAAATCAGCCTCATATTTCTACCATAACATTAGAATATCTATTTGATGTGTTAACATGACCATCAATATTAATCTAAGACTTTACACCTAATGCTTTACATAATTCTTCGTATACATGCTCTACAGGGAGGCCCACTACATTCGTATAGGACCCTTCAATCTTATCTACCCACAAAGCACCCTTTCCTTGGATGCCATACGCACCAGCCTTATCCATCGGTTCTAGGGAGTCGATATATGACTCGATTTCAAAATCCTGTAGCGTTTTAAAATACACCTTTGTTTCATTGTGAAAGACGATTTCACGTCCCTTAATGAGTAAGGCTACACCGGTAATAACAGAGTGAACTTGACCAGATAATGTACGAAGCATTGTACGTGCCTCATCCTTACTATGCGGTTTCCCTAGCACCTTTCCATCAAATACAACAATTGTATCAGCACCTAGTACGATGCTACCATCAGGCACATCATTTGCGCAGCGCGCTTTACCAAGAGCTTGTACTTTCACCATTTCAATAGGATCTGTAATCACGACATTATCTTCTACATAAGAACTAGTAACAACAGTATGGTCTATACCCACCTGATGCAATAATTCCGTTCGTCTTGGTGATTGACTTGCTAAATATAATCCGCTCATTCTTGTTCCTGT
Source organism: uncultured bacterium (assembly GCA_905214495.1). GTDB lineage: Bacteria > Bacillota > Negativicutes > Veillonellales > Veillonellaceae > Veillonella. The sequence goes on from CAJMLW010000023.1 coordinate 12,683, forward strand.
TCTTCCGCACTTTTAATTAGACTATCATAATATTCCTTAACATCGATGCCTTGTTTTGCCGCATCAGCACGTACCGTAGCATAGAAAATAACATCCGCTTCTGGCACGCGCACACGATTAGGTACAAACTGTTCTAGTGTTTCATAGAATGCATCCTCTGCTTTCAACATAACACGGCCATATTGAACCTTTTTCCCTTTAGTAATGGAATATACCATGAACCAAATCGGTCTATCATCAGAGGTAGAACACTTTCTATATTTATAGCGATAACGTAAATTCGTTAGAAAATCACGATTATACGCATAAATGCCATCAATATCATCATATTTTACAGAAAATGAACGCTTTCTAAAAAAGGATTTTTCTTTGATGATAAATTCAGAATCCGTCAATATATAGGTATAGCGGCTCACAGCTTGTTTAACAATGACAATGAGCGCCATGATTTCTATGAAATATTCTGAAAATAATATATGGCCCTGCGCAAAACTTCTATAGGTTGTAAAAACCATAGCCCCCACCAACAAAATAACAAATACCACCACTAATAATTCTGCACTACGAGTGCGCTGAGATTGTTCACTATATAAAATATTCATACGTAACCCCTTTCAAAAGACTCTGCATACTATTTATTATATAGGATTCAGCTCTGAAAAACTACAAAAACCCCGCCTATATCTAAGATATAAGCGAGGTTTCTATATAAGAGTTTAGATAACTATTAAGAGGTTATATTATTTTTTCAAAGCGCTTGTAATACGTTGAGTATCGCGAGCAATCATAATTTCTTCGTTTGTAGGGATTACGAAGATTTTTACTTTAGAACCTTCAGCACTGATTTCTTGTTCTTTACCGCGAATATTATTGCGTTCAGGATCGATACGTGTGCCAAGGTATTCTAAACCATTACAGATTGCATCGCGGTTACCGATACCGTTTTCACCGATACCAGCTGTGAAAATGATAGCATCAACACCGCCCATAACAGCAGCGAATGCACCGATTACACGACGAACTTTGTAATGGAACATGTTAAGAGCCAATTTAGCTCGTTTGTGGCCATTAGCAGCCGCTTCTTCGATTACGCGGAAGTCATTGGACACACCGGAAATACCCAATACGCCGGACTCTTTGTTCATTACTTTATCGACTTCTTCATAGGACATGCCTGTTTTATCCATCAAGAATGGAACGATAGCAGGGTCGATATCACCAGTACGAGTACCCATGATCAAACCGGATAATGGAGTGAAGCCCATTGTAGTATCGATGGAACGACCACCTTTGATAGCGGATACGGAAGAACCATTACCCAAGTGACATGTGATAATACGAAGATCAGACATATGTTTACCCATCAATTCTGCGCAACGTTGTGCTACATATTTGTGGGATGTACCATGGAAACCATAGCGACGAATACCGTAATCTTCATAGTAGGAGTAAGGAAGCGCATACATATAAGCTTCTTTAGGCATTGTTTGGTGGAATGCAGTATCAAATACAGCAACTTGTGGTACGTTTGGCATGATAGCTTGGCAAGCTTCGATACCTTGAATATTTGGTGGGTTATGCAATGGAGCAAGGGATGCACATTCTTCCAAAGCGTCCATTACTGCAGGTGTAATCAATACGGAATCAGCGAATTTTTCACCACCATGTACTACACGGTGACCTACTGCATCGATTTCATCCATAGATTTGATAACACCAAATTCAGGATCAACTAAGATGTCGAGCAAGATGCGTAATGCTTCTTTGTGATTCAAAATTGGTTCAACGCGTTCTAATTTGTCTGCGTTTGGGCGTTTATGAGTGAAGATAGCGTCTTGATCACCAATCTTTTCAAATAAACCTTTCGCCAATTCAGTTTCGTTTGTCATATCAAGTAATTGATATTTCAAAGAAGAACTACCGCAGTTAACTACTAATACGTTCATTGATTAACCCTCTTTCTTTTGCGTAACGTAAATCTTATCTTTAATTTGTTTGCTGATATCAGCGCCTATTTGATCATCCGTAGGATATCTATAGGTTATATTCCACAATACGCCCTTATCCATAAAGACATATTGAGAGAAACTAGTTTTAATTTTGTTAACGTAAAAATCACCGGTAATAAGCTGTGCTTGCACCCCATTTAAATCGATAGATTCCACATTAACAGTAGCACCCAATTTTGCATATTCAGATTTCTTTTGATCCACAAACTGTGCAACCGTTGGCAAAGCTTTATTCGGTGCCGGTTGACGGGCCTCTACAGAAATCAACATATGTTGGCTTAGGCTACCATACGCATCCATAGGGTATCCATCAACACTCGTCGTTTCTGATGTTTTCCCCATTTCATATGGCAATGCTACAGTCACTTCCGATTGACCGGAACGAATGACTTGATTACCAAAGCTATATATATCCATCACATTATTAGATCCACACCCGGCTAAAGCCAATAAGGATGTACCTAACACGATGGTCTGTAACGCTCGTTTCCACTGTACTTTCATCAAATCACCTCACGTCAAATCAGAATTCACAGATAATTATACCATTACACCGCCTCCCATTCTAGTATTTTCACAAGAAATTCTATAATTCCTAACAATAAGGTCAAAAATTCCATACATTACACATGCCACCCATTATATAAATTCTTTAATTTATTATATAATAATAAAAAATAAACCTATGAAAGGAACTACGATGAAATCAATCAGTATTATTTGTGAATACAATCCGTTTCACAACGGTCATGCACATCAACTACATACATTAAATACTACCTATCCTGATGCATTGCGTATCGCCATAATGAGCGGTTCCTTTGTACAGCGAGGTGAGCCTGCGTATTTTAGCAAATTCGACCGTGCTCGATGGGCTATTCATGGTGGTGCCGACATCGTTATCGAATTACCTACTGTCTATTCTCTAGGCAGTGCAGAACTATTTTGTACCGGTGCGGTACGCCTTATGAAAGCTCTACACATTCACAGCATTTCCTTTGGCTCTGAACTTGATGATAACGCCATATTGCACACAGCTGCTGAATTTCTAAATACGCCACAAGGACAAGATGCCATTCAACACAATATAAAAACTGGTGTTTCTTATGGTACGGCATTACGCAAAGTGATTGCTAAGTATGTACAAAATGGAGAACTTATTAACAATGCGCCAAACTCACTACTAGGCCTTGAATATATTCGCGCTGCCCAACGGTATTTCACTAATCTTATAATAATTCCCATTACTAGACAATCATCACATCATAGTCCTACCCTCTCTCAAGGACAAGATTTTCCTTCAGGGACCGCATTACGTAAAGCACTCGTAGAAGGCATAACCATCGATGCCTATGTACCACATACAATCATAGATGATATGCACAAGGTCATAGCACATGGAGCCTATGTGGACTACGAAAGATACAATGATATCCTGCATGGCATCAATCGCTTACTTTCAGTCGCAGAATTACAAAGATATGGAGACTTTACAGAAGGCATTGAGCATCGTTGGCAGAAGTCTATGCAGCAAGTAAACTGGACGCACGCACTGGAAGAGATAAAGACAAAACGCTATACCTATGCGAGACTACGCCGCATGGCAGCCTATACGGCGCTACAAATCACTAAGCCAATATTACAAGAAGCTCATATACTAGGGCCTCAATACGCGCGATTATTGGCATTTAATCAGCGCGGTCGCACGTGGTTAAAGCACAATACACCGAGTATTCCATTAATACAAAAATGGGCTAAAGCATCAACAATGGTTTCCGATTTTGGTCGCCGAATGATGGAAATCGATACGAAGGCTACTGATCTACAGGCTTATAGTTTTAAATTCCCTAGGGCGCGCACAGGGCACAAAGATTTCCGCTATTCTCCACAATATATTGAAATATAGGTTATGACAATATAGCCTTAACATATTATATAAACCGCAAAAAAAGACTCGACCATGTACGTCGAGTCTTTTCATATGCGATTTGTTATATCTACCTATTATTGTTCGATGGTTACCCCATCGGCTCCATCTAATTCTTGAACCTGTACGCGCACCTTTTCCAAATGAGACGTAGGAATATTTTTCCCCACATAATCAGCTCGTATAGGCAATTCTCGATGGCCTCGATCTACCAATACTGCTAATTGAATAGATTTAGGACGACCAGATGTCATCAATGCATTTAAAGCAGCACGAATAGTACGACCTGTATACAAAACATCATCTACTAAGATAATGGTTTTTTCTGTAGTATCAATAGAGCAAGGTTCCCCTTCCTTAGGTCGCGTATCCCGATCATCGCGATACATGGCTACATTTAAAGGTTCACACTCAATATGAAGGCCTTCAATAGCTTCAATTTCACTTTGCAGTCGTTTAGCTAGCATGACGCCACGTCGTTCAATACCAACGATTACTGCATTTGAAAGCCCCTTATTACGTTCTAATATTTCATGACTAATACGTCTAATGGCACGTCTAATCGCGTCTCCATCCATTAAAATACGTTTTGTTTCCATAGTCTTATCCCTTATCTACGTTCTCTATATTCCTTAGCGAAGGCGATACAATTTTGAAAGTCCTCCGGTACAGGTGCTTCAAAATGCATAGGTTCACCTGTAATCGGATGCACCACATCCAATGTATGAGAATGAAGTGCTTGCCCCTCTATAGGAAAATCCATGCGACGATATCCATAAAAAGGATCGTTAACAACTGGATGTCCAATATGAGCAAAGTGAACGCGAATTTGATGAGTGCGTCCCGTTTCTAACACACATTCTACTAGTGTATGGTATCCATAACGTTCTAACACTTTAAAATGAGTCACTGCTTCCTTGCTGTTTTCAAACACTACAGCCATTTTCATGCGGTCTTTAGGATGTCTACCGATAGGAGCCTTAATAATCCCCTTTTCCTCCACGATATTGCCTTGAACGAGAGCTAAATATGTTCGTTTAGCACTGTGTGCTTTCACCTGTTCAGCTAAACCAATATGAGCTGCATCATTTTTAGCAGCCATCATGACACCAGATGTATCCTTATCTAAACGATGTACGATGCCAGGGCGAATTTCACCATTAATACCAGATAAGTCCTTACAATGGTAAAGCAAAGCATTCACTAGCGTTCCTGAGTAATTGCCAATTGCTGGATGTACAACCATGCCACGAGGCTTGTTGACGATAATAATATCGTGATCTTCATAAAGATATTCAACAGGAATATCCTCTGGTAAAATTTCTACCTCTTCTGGTTCTGGAATATCTACAAAAATAGTGCTATCTGCATTAAGGCGTAAGTTAGCCTTGCCAACCTTGCCGTTTACCAAAACATGACCAGATTTGATAAGGCTCTGGATATAACTACGAGATCCTTCCATTACATCCGTCAGAAATACATCAAGACGCTTTCCCTCTTTTTCCAAAGATACTTTATATTCGTTCATCTATTTCTCCTCATGTTCAGATGTTAGTAAATAATATATGACACATACAACGCCTACACATATACCAATATCTGCAATATTAAAAATAGGCCAAATTCTAAAATCCAAAAAGTCTACTACCCCATGTAGTACATATCGATCTATGCCATTACCTATAGCTCCTGAAATCAACAATGCAGTCCCAACACGTAATAAAAGTGGACCATTATTAACACGTTTACGATAGAAGCCATATACGATAATTAATACAAAAGCAACGGCTAAAAAGAACCACCGTTGATTTGTCAACATGCCAAAGGCTGCGCCGCGATTAATAATGTACGTAAGATGGAATACATTATGAATAACCGGTAGTGATTCACCAAGAGCAAAATGGTTCATCACATAATATTTAAAAGCTTGATCCAATACAAGCCAAATAATTGCAATTAAATAAAACAAGTTATACTCCCTTTTAATAATATATATCTTAATAGTCCTATTATACTAAGTTACATGATTTTAGGCAAAATAAAAAGCCCCTCAATGAGGGGCGTGTTTTATTTGTGATTACTTTACTCAGCGGAAATTACAGATACTGGGCAAACGGATTCGCAAGAACCGCAGTCGATGCAAGTATCGTTGATTTCGTATTTAGTTTCGCCTTCAGAAATAGCAGCAACTGGGCAAACAGATGCGCAAGAACCACATTTAATGCAACCATCAGCAATAACTCTCATGATAAACCTCCATAGGAACATTATAAAAGAAAACTTATTATTATCATTTAACAAGGCACTTGCCTTAACTTCTGTTCTCATTATCACACAATAATAATTGAAAGTCAAACGAAAATGATAAAATGTTGTATATTATTTTGCATAACAATTGTTCCTTTTTATCATATAAAGTCTATGTTTATCATAATTTTGATATTTCTTTTCATTTATATATTTAAATATATCTTTCAATAATTGAGAATGCACTAATTATCATTTTTATCAAAATACGTAGTAATATAATAGGAATTCAATTATCAATATTTATTATCATATAAAAACGAGGCCGAATCTTACGATTCGACCTCGTGTGTGCTTTATAGTAGAGTAACCTATCCCCTATTATTTACCAGGGAAGAATGGCCATACCATTGGGATAATAATTAAACTTACTACGAAGCAAACTAAAATCAATGGAACGCCGGCTTTTACATAATCTGTAAATTTGTATTGACCAGGACCAAGTACTAATGTATTTGGAGGTGTACCTACAGGTGTACCGAATGCACAAGATGCAGCAACACCGATAGCCATCAATACAGCATGAGGGTCAGCGCCCATACCTTGGGCAATGGAGATACCAATAGGAGCCAACAATGCACAAGATGCAGTGTTAGACATAAATTGAGTCATAACACAAGACAAGATGAACAATACACCGGTTGCAAAGTAAGGGCTAGGATTATCACCCATAACACCAATTACAGCATTAGCAATCATTTTACCTGCACCAGATTGGTCAAGTGCAGTTGCCACTGGCATCATGCCAGCAAATAAGAAAATTGTTACCCAGTCAATAGACGTATAAGCTTGTTTTTCGTTTAAGCAACCTGTTAATACGCAAAGCATTGCGCCAATGACAGCAACCATGCTCAATGGTAAATTAATACCAAAGTTATCTTTTAATGGTTGACCTAAAATCATAGCGATGATTACGCCTAAAAGAATAATACCAGAGAATAATTGTTTCTTTGGATCATTAGAAATATCTTCTGCTGCTACTTCTTGTTCAACTTCACCAGCATCAGTAATTTCATGTTTAGGTAATAAATGTTTACCAATAAGCATCATGAAAACAATAGTAGCGATAGTCAAAGGAATACCAATCCATGCAAATTCAAAGAAACCAAATGGTTCAATACCAAATTTTGACAAAGTACCACTTACAATGATATTTGGTGGTGTCCCAACCATTGTAATGATACCGCCGATACCAGCAGCAAATGCTAATGGCATCAATTGGCGAGATGCAGGAATCTTAGCAACAGCACAGATACCAACAACTACAGGTAATAAAGCAGCTGTTGTACCAGTGTTAGATAAGAATGCGGACATAATAGCTGTAACAAGCATGATGGCAAGCATCAAACCGTTTTCACTAGTGCCTGCGTGAGAAACTACAGTTTCACCAATCTTTTGGGCTAAACCTGTGTAGAATAACGCAGCCCCTACAACGAACATGCCAGCAAACAACACAACTGTACTATCAGATAAACCAGAGAATACAACCTTAGGAGTAATAATACCCATAAGGCCTAATGTAATTGCGCCGCCTAAAGAAGTAATAGCTAGAGGAATAATTTCCGTAACGAATAAAACAGCCATGACTGCAAGGACGATTAAGGTTTGTTCTGCAGCACCCATACATCATCATCTCCCTTCAGAGAAATGCACTGATTGTAATTATATGAGGTATAGAATATAGCCTACGATACTGATAGCACAAGCCATCAAGAACGTAACCCCATATCCTTCTCTCGTTTTGGGATAACCAAAAAGTAATGTTTCACCTAGAAATCCTCGGCGATTAAACCAAGAATATTTAGTTCTTCTTTGGAACCATTGTGATTTGTGTTCAACACCAATAATCAGTGCAGTAACTAAAAAAACAATAAATGCCCATACGAAACAAATCAGTATTTTTAATTCAATTGATAACAAGATGACCACCTCTACTATTTTGAAAGCACTAGAAGGTTATTTAGTGAAATTCTTGCTCATCACATAATGATCGATCTGACAAAGCATTTATTGCTAATATACCCCTTTTCTGTATGTTTACATACTATCAAAGGGATTTTTTATTCACCAATAGGTGTACCCTAAAAGGCACACCTTGGTGAATAATTATTAAACTATTAGTGGTTAGACAACATAGCAAGCATTGTACCTGCTGCTACTGCTGTACCAATAACGCCAGCTACGTTTGGACCCATGGCATGCATGAGCAAGAAGTTTGCTGGGTTAGCTTTCGCACCTACTACTTGAGATACGCGAGCCGCCATAGGAACCGCGGATACACCAGCAGAACCGATAAGTGGATTTGTTTTACCACCATCAACTAAGCTCATCAATTTACCGAATAATACGCCACCAGCTGTACCGCAAATAAATGCAAATAAGCCTAAGCAGATAATTTTGATAGTTTCAAAGCTTAAGAAGTGTTCCGCACTCATTGTTAAACCAGTACCAGTTGCCAAGAAGATAGTAACTGTATTGATCAACGCATTTTGAGATGTATCAGACAAACGATCAGTTACGCCAGATTCGCGGAACAAGTTACCTAACATCAACATACCTAAAAGAGATGTAATGGAAGGAAGCAATAAGGAAATGAAGATTGTTGCAACGATTGGGAATACGATTTTTTCAAAACGTGTAACATCACGCAATTGTTCCATAACAATTTCGCGTTCTTTTTGCGTAGTAAATAATTTCATTACAGGTGGTTGAATCAACGGTACCAAGGACATATAGGAATATGCAGCAACCGCGATAGCACCCAATAAATGAGGAGCCAGCTTAGTAGCTAAGTAAATAGATGTAGGACCATCAGCACCACCGATGATACCGATAGCTGCAGCTTCTTGAGCTGTAAAGCCAAGCATCATGGCACCACCTAAAGCAGCGAATACGCCAATTTGGGCAGCAGCACCTAAAAGCAATGTTTTAGGGTTAGCAATAAGCGGACCAAAGTCAGTCATTGCACCTACACCAAGGAAAATTAAAGGTGGGAAGATTTCTTGGGAGATACCTGCACTAATAAGCGCCATAACGCCTTCTTCAAAACCGTTACGAGGAATGTTAGCAAGCAAACAACCAAACGCAATCGGACCCAACAATAATGGTTCAAACTCTCTAGCAAATGCCAAATATAATAGGATCAAACCTACAAGAATCATAATAGCATTGCCTGTTGTAAATGCGAGGAACCCGCTATCGTTTATAACGGATTGTATCGCAACAGCAAAAGCCTCCATATGCGTTCCCCTTTCACAAATATAAAATTGTTATATGACGCGGCGCATCCGCGCCATACTACAATACTCGGTATTAGCCAAGAACAACCATGTCGTCGCCAGTGGATACAGTTTGGTTAGCAGATACACGAACTTCGGAAACTACAGCATCATGAGGAGCTGCAATTTCGTTTTGCATTTTCATAGCTTCAAGAATCAACAAAGTTTCGCCTTTTTTAACTGCTTGACCAGCAGATACTGCTACAGATAAGATTTTACCAGGCATTGGAGCTTTTACAGTTTCAGCACCTGCTGGAACTGGAGCTGCTGCTGCAGCTGGAGCTGGTGCAGGAGCTGCTTTAGGAGCTGCTGCAGGAGCTGCTTTAGGAGCTGGTGCAGGAGCTGCGCCTTTTACTTCATTAACTTCTACATCATATGCTGTGCCATTTACTGTAACGTTGAATTTTTTCATCTTAAATTCCTCCAAAATGTGTACGTCTACACAATACTTACAAATTTTTATTTACACATATTAATCTGATAATCCTATCGATTACCGAATTGAGTGATACTGTTAACGAGTACCACGTACGCGACCTTCCATTTTCCAGTTGTAGCTTACAATTGGTCGGATGTGCGCAATTTGATCAGCGGAATAACCCATTGCTGATAATGCACCAACGATTACCGCTACTACATCTTGAGATGGAGCTTTACCGTTAGCCTTTGTAGCATTGTTCATGACAAATGCCTCCTAAAATAATATTAACCTCTACCGCTTAAACGACCTTCTAAGCGCCATTTAGCACTGGTTGCTGTAGGTCGAATAGATGCAATTTGTTCAGATGAGTACCCCATCGCCACAATGGCACCTACGATAGCTGCTACTACTTCATCCTCATTTTGAGCGGATGCACTTGGCATTGCTACAGGAGCTGCTACGGCTGCACTTGCTTCAGGTGCTTTTTTTTTCTTAGTAGGATCAATAATATGTACGATTTGCATCAACACACCTAAAAGAATTAGCACCGCAAACACAACTGTCATATTAATAGCCATAATTAGCCAGGGATTGGTAGTAACTGCTTGTCCTTCCATAATCATTCCCCTTTCTAAAAAATTAGTAAAGAAAGGTATCTCCCAAATTCGATGATATGTTTACCGAATCGAATTATAATGGAATATTACCATGTTTCTTTGGAGCACGGTTTTCACGTTTACTTGCAAGCATAGCCAACGCATTGATAACAGCTGGGCGAGTTTGTTTTGGTTCGATTACAACATCAACAAAGCCACGTTCTGCAGCTTTGTAAGGAGTTGCGAATTCTTCTACGTATTTAGCTGTTTTAGCATCTTTATCTTCATCTTTTTTGAAGATAATGTTAGCTGCACCAGCAGGACCCATTACAGCGATTTCGGATGTAGGCCAAGCGTATACTTGGTCAGCGCCCAAATCTTGGGAACACATAGCAAGGTAAGAACCACCGTATGCTTTACGAGTGATAATAGTAATTTTTGGCACTGTTGCTTCAGAGTAAGCATACAACATTTTAGCACCATGACGAATGATACCGCCCCATTCTTGATTTGTGCCAGGCAAGAAACCAGGAACGTCAACGAAGTTAACGATTGGAATATTGAAAGCATCACAGAAACGGATGAAACGGGAAGATTTGTCAGAAGCGTTAATGTCCAAGCAACCAGCCATTACTTTTGGTTGGTTAGCAATGATACCAACGGATTGACCATCAAAACGTGCGAAGCAAGTGATGATGTTTGTAGCATAGAATGGTTGTACTTCATAGAATTCACCATTATCTACAGTAGCTGCGATAACATCTTTCATGTCGTAAGGCATATTGCTGTTATCAGGTAACAAGCTGTTTAAGCCTTCGTCTTCACGAGTTGGGTCATCACCTGTATCTACCAATGGAGCATCTTCCATATTGTTAGAAGGTAAGAAACCTAACAAGTAGCGGATTTGAGCGATGCAATCATCTTCATTTTCAGCTGCAAAGTGAGCAACACCGGACACAGAGTTGTGAGCCATTGCGCCACCAAGATCTTCAGCTGTTACTTCTTCACCAGTTACAGATTTAATAACTGCAGGACCAGTGATGAACATTTGAGATGTGTTTTTAACCATGTAGATGAAGTCAGTCAATGCTGGAGAATATACAGCACCGCCTGCACATGGTCCCATGATTACGGAAATTTGTGGAATAACGCCAGATGCATTTGTATTTTCAAAGAAAATTTTACCGTAACCAGCAAGAGCATCTACAGCTTCTTGAATACGAGCCCCGCCGGAATCATTGATACCAACGATAGGAGCACCCATTTTCATTGCTAAACGTTGTACTTTAACGATTTTAGCAGCGTGCATTTCACCAAGAGAACCACCTTCTACAGTGAAGTCTTGTGCGAATGCATATACCAAACGACCATCGATAGTACCATAACCAGTCACTACACCTTCGCCTGGTAATTCTTTTTTGTCTTGACCGAAGTTAACACAACGATGTTTAACGAATTGATCAAGTTCAACAAAAGAGTTGTCATCGAATAATTTAGCCAAACGTTCACGAGCAGTCATTTTACCTTGAGAATGTTGTTTCTCAACGCGTTTTTCACCGCCACCAGCTTTAACTTTCGCTAGTTTTTCGTGCAACAACTCAATTTTTTCTTGCACTGTTTGCATGTCAGCACCTCCATAAAAACTTGTTACAATAATATTTTATTTCATTCGTTGGCAAAGTTCAAGTAATACGCCACCTGTAGCTTTAGGATGAACGAATGCAATAGAGGAACCGCCAGCACCATAACGAGGTTTTTCGTCAATCATACGAATACCTTTCGCCATAAGATCAGCAATAGCATTTTCAATATTATCTACACGCAAAGCAACGTGTTGGATACCATCACGACCGCCATTTTTTTCGATGAATTTACCGATAGGGCCGTCTGGAGTGGTAGTTTCCAAGAATTCTAATTCAGCATCGCCGCATGGGAAGAAGGATACTTTTACTTTTTGTTCTTCTACTACTTCATCTTCAGGAAGATGTTGAATTCCCAAAGCATTTTTGTAAAATTCTTTAGTTGCTGCTAAATCATTAACACCAATACCGATGTGATCCACTTGTAATACTTTAAAAGCCATTTCGATTATCTCCTTTATAAGGCTAAATCTCTAATGCTATGTAGTCGCCGTCTACTTTAGCACGTTTGTCATTACGCCGTTAACAACTGTATATGGATCGTTTGTACGCTCATTGACAGCTGCCACTTGGCTATTAAATTCGTCGCTTGTAATGATTTTATCAGCCACATAACGACCAATTTGTTCATTAATCATTGCGATGATTTCATCGCGAGTACGTTCTGCCCGACGAGATTCCAATTCACCGGAATCTTCAAGATACTCAAAATGTTCATCTAAGGCTTCGATAAGTTCATCTACGCCTTGGTCTTTGCTAGCAATTGTGCGCTTAATTGGTGGGCGCCATTTTACTTCCCGAGAGTCTAGATCAAGCATCATTTCAATTTCAACATTCAAACGATCGCAACCATCTCGGTCAGCTTTATTGATAGCAAATACATCGCCGATTTCAAGAATACCCGCTTTAATAGCTTGGATATCATCACCGAGACCAGGTACGAGAACAACCAATGTAGTATCTGCATTCTTTACGATATCTACTTCAGATTGACCTACGCCTACTGTTTCAATAATAATCAAATCCAGGCCAAAGGCATCCATTAATTTTACAACGTCTGCAGTCTTTTTGGATAAACCACCTAGACTACCACGCGTCCCCATGCTTCGAATGAATACATTTTCATTTAATGTCAAATCATTCATTCTAATACGGTCCCCCAAGATAGCACCACCAGAGAATGGGCTTGTTGGGTCGATGGCAACGATGCCGATTTTTTTACCTTGATTTAGATAATGTTTAACAACCTTATCCGTCAAAGTACTTTTACCTGCACCAGGGGCACCAGTTATACCGAGAATGCGAGCATTACCCGTTTTAGGATAAATAGCCTTCATAATATCGATGGCATTTTCATACTCGTTTTCTACAGCAGTGATGGACCGTGCTAAGGCTAGTCTTGAGCCTTCAAAGAGGCCTTTAACTAAATCCATTCGCCTCACCACCTATCTTTGAATATGGGAATAGAGGGAAGCCAACTATTCAGTTGTGCCCCTCTCTTGCCCAATTAATTATTTTACGTTTTCCTTGATGAAGTTAACGATATCACCAGTTGGAGTACCAGGTGTGAATACAGCTGCTACGCCAGCTTTTTTCAAGCCAGGGATATCAGCATCAGGAATAACGCCGCCGCCGATTACAAGAACATCGCCCATGCCTTTTTCTTTCAAAAGTTCAACAATTTTAGGGAACAATGTGTTGTGAGCGCCAGAAAGAAGGGATAATGCAACTACATTAACGTCTTCAGAAAGTGCAGCTTCTACGATTTGTTCTGGAGTTTGACGAAGACCTGTGTAGATTACTTCGAAACCAGCATCGCGAAGTGCGCGTGCTACAACTTTTGCACCACGGTCATGACCATCAAGACCTGGTTTTGCTACGATTACTCTAATACGTTTTTCTGCCATGATAATTACCTCCGAAATTAGCCGATATTATAATGTGGAATGAGCTTGGTATTCACCGAATACTTCGCGCAATACATTACAAATTTCACCCAAAGTAGCATAT
>CAJMLW010000024.1 GCA_905214495.1 uncultured bacterium
GATAGAAACTGGAAACGTCGAGAATATTTAACCCGTTGTTGAGGGTACCGATAATTAGGGCACCAATTAATGTGCCAACGATATGACCACGACCACCAGCAAGGCTTGTGCCGCCAAGAACTACCGCCGCGATAGCGTCCAGTTCGTAGCCTGCACCTGCTGTAGGTTGTGCAGAGTTAAGACGAGATGTGATGATTGCACCGGCGATACCACAGAGCATACCAGTTAAGGCATACACAAAGATTTTAACGCGGTCAATCTTGATACCAGCAATGTAACTAACCTTTTCACTACCACCTACGGCGTATGTTTTACGGCCTAAGGATGTGCGGCTCAATACGAACCAGAGGATGATGAAAGCAAGGAACATTGTGATAGCTGGAACTGGAAGGCCTGCAATATCCCCTTGGCCAAAGCCGTGGAATAGAGGATCTTGAGTAAGACCGGAGATTGGGTTACCGTCTGTGAATACTAGCGTCGCACCACGGTAGATTGTCATGGTCGCCAAGGTAGCGATAAATGGAGCTACGCGGCCATAGGTAATAACGAGACCGTTAATACAGCCCAATACAAGGCCTGCACCGGCGGCTAGCACGATAGCCAATACAGGGTCAGTACCAGTTACGATGAGATTGGCCATCACTGCACTAGAGAGGGCAAGGATGGAACCAACGGATAAGTCGATACCGCCAGTTAGGATGACGAAAGTCATACCAAAGGCGATGATCGCATTGATGGATACTTGTCGCAATAAGTTACGCAAGTTAGAGAATTCAAGGAAACTGTCGTTCATGACAGAGATAATGATAAATAATAGGATGAGGCCGATGAGGGGGCCTAATTTTTTTACATATTGTAGAGCTTTGCTGTCCATTATTGTCCTCCTGTGGCTAATGTCATAATCGATTCTGGTGTTGCATCGCTGCGGTCCAAGATACCTGCTACGCGACCTTCATGAATGACCATAACGCGGTCGCTCATGCCGAGCACTTCAGGTAACTCAGAGGACACCATGATAATGGACACACCATCGTTCGTTAATTCGTTCATTAAATCATAAATATCACGTTTCGCGCCGATATCAATACCGCGTGTCGGTTCGTCCATGATGATAATGGATGGCTTTTTACCAACCCATTTCGCGATAACCACCTTTTGTTGGTTACCACCGGATAGAGACGATGCCGGTTCGTGAATAGATTGTGTTTTAACGCCTAGCTTTTTAGACAATTCGTCAGCAAAGGAATTGAGCTTGCCGCTATCAAGTACATGAGATGGGCAAATGTCACCAAGGTTCGGCAATGTAATATTGGAACCGATGGAGAAATCGAGAATCAAGCCTTCGCTCTTTCTGTTTTCTGTAATGAAAGCAATGCCAGCTTTGATGGCATCTTCTGGTTTTTTACAGTTTAGAACAGAACCGTTAACTGTTACGGTACCGCCGTTATGCTTATCTACACCAAAGATAGCGCGCATAATTTCTGTGCGGCCAGCACCCATAAGGCCTGCTACACCGAGAATTTCGCCTTTGCGTAAGGAGAAGGAAATATCGTTGTTAAAACCTTCAGGTTTGAGGTTATCAACGCTCATCACTACTTCGCCTGGTGTTGTGGTGCGAGTAGGGTAGAACTCGTCGATAGAACGACCTACCATGTGGCGTACTACTTCGTCTACAGAAATTTCAGCAGTTGGTTTTGTAATGATGGTGTGACCATCACGCATAACCGTAATCGTATCGCATTCGCTAAATACCTCTTCCATACGGTGAGAGATATATACGATTGCCACGCCGCGGGCTTTCATTTTGCGCATCATGTTGAACAATGTTGCCGTTTCACGCTCTGTGAGGGCTGCTGTCGGTTCGTCCATGATGACAACCTTGGCATCTAACATCAAGATACGAAGGATTTCCGTCATCTGTTGGTGACCAACGGAGCAAAGGCCTGCCTCAGTTGTGAGCGGCAATTCAATGCCTAGTTCGCGGCATGTATTTTCCGCCTCAGCGAGCATTGCTTTTTTATCGAGCATACCAAATTTATTGCGCTTTGGTCTCATTAAATACAGATTTTCTAACAATGTTAGATTTGGCCAAATGTTGAGCTCTTGGTGGATGAAAGCCACGCCGTTTAGCTCGGCCTCTCTCGGATTCGGGAAGGTGCGCTCTACGCCGTCAATGGTGATTGTACCAGCGTCTGCCTTGTGAATGCCCGTAAGGATATTCATGAGGGTGGACTTGCCGGCCCCATTTTCGCCCATCAAGGCATGAACCTCGCCCTCCTTGAGGGTAATACTTACATCGCGCAGTACTTGGTTCGTACCAAATGCCTTCGCAATGCCTGACATAACAATTTCCATAACTACTCCTATATGATTGGTGAAAGTATTTCTTGATGTATGTAATAGATTAGATGGTTAGTTAATCTACTAATCTAGGGACGATCGCTAAAGATACAATCGGCGCGCAAGATAATGTTCGCATACGGAGATACTTCACCAGTTCTAATAATGCATTTGCATTGTTTTGTGGCTTCTTTGAAAGCCTCGTGACTAGTTGTAATCCATTCGAATTCATCGCAAGGAAATGTTGACTCTAAGAAATCATGATTCTTTGGATTAAAATCTTTCATCTCCTTGGCAATATGAATTGCTTCAATCTTCATATGCTGTGTGATAAGAGATACAACTTGCTCAAAACTTGGTACACCAAATTCCAAAGCAAGGTCAATTTTTTGAACCCCTTCAGGTACAGGTAGACCACAATCAGAAATACAAATTGTATCTGTATGGCCAAGGTCAGCTAATACCTTAGCAATATGGCTATTTAAAATACCATTTCGTTGCATAATAAACTCCTTTTTATCATTCAATAAATGAGGCTTTTTAGCCTCATTTATTGAATTGTTAAATTTACTATATAGAGGATGAACGTATTCGTTGGTTAGCAAACTTTTGTTAGAACTGAATAGGACTTTCAAAGCGACTTTGGCCCTGCGGAGGCCGTAGGCCGAAGTCAGACCCGGCCGGTGGAGCTTTTAAAGTCCTGTTCAGTTCGTTAATGCTTAGCCAAGAATGCGTCAACCTCATCCTTGGTAGGCATTCCGGACTGAGCACCTAGCTTTTGAATGGAGAGGGCGGCTGCTGCGTTGCCGTAGTGTAGAGAGTCGGCTAGACTTTTACCATTAACGATAGCCGTTGCAAAGGCACCATTAAATGTGTCGCCTGCGCCTGTTGTATCCACTGGTTCTATCTTGAAACCTGGAACAATGCGAATTTCGCCATCATCTGCGTAGCCTACACCTTGGCTACCAAGAGTCACGATGATTTTATTTTCGTTGGCTAATAATGTTTCCTCTGTAGTTTGGTTAGGGTAGAGGGACGATAATTCGTGTTCATTTGGCGTAATATAGGTGGCTAGTTCCAACCACTCAGGATTGAGGTCGGCTGCTGGAGCTGGATTTAAGAGGACTTTCACATGTGCCTCGTGACAACGACGAACGATGTATTCGATTGTGGGAATAGGAATTTCGTTTTGTAGCATTACGAGATCGGCTTGTTCGATAGCGGACCAAGCATTATCGACTACAGATTGGTCTACCTTAGCATTAGCACCAGCGATGACGATAATGCTATTGTCACCTTCGGCTAACGTGATATGAGCAGTGCCTGTTGTCGTATCTGGGACAGTGACAATATAGTCCGTGTTGATATGAGTTTCTTTGAGGTTGTCTAAAATCATTTTGCCATACGCATCTTGACCGATACAACCTACCATTGTAACCTCTGCACCGAGACGAGCTGCTGCTACCGCTTGATTAGCACCTTTTCCGCCATGAGCGATGTGCAATTCGTTGCCCATAATTGTTTCACCTGCTGCGGGACGCTTATCCGCGAGGACTACAATATCCATGTTACAACTACCTATAACAACAATGCGATTCATGATATCTCCTTACTTATTTATTAGTGTATCTTAATTCTGTTATTAGTATAGCGTAAATAACGTTGTTTATCTATATAAATAACCATAAATTATGGAAATAAAAAATCGGTATACATTTTCTTGAGAGAGAAATGTATACCGAAAATATTGGGAAGTTTTATAAA
Organism: uncultured bacterium; assembly: GCA_905214495.1. Lineage (GTDB taxonomy): Bacteria > Bacillota > Negativicutes > Veillonellales > Veillonellaceae > Veillonella. The sequence goes on from CAJMLW010000024.1 coordinate 4,105, forward strand.
CCATTAAGGATATTAATGTAATCTTGTCGTTGATCTAGTATAGAGAGTAAGTAAATAGTTTTAGTTTCTTCTACAACTGTATAGAATATAATGAGTTTGTTTAAAATTAGCATACGAAAGTCATTGTCTTTAAGATTTCTGATTTTAGGGGTATTACCCATATATGGATGTAATTGAAGATTTAAAATAGCTGTTTGGATATTTTCTTTAACTTGTAGTGCTGTCTCTTTAGAAAATTGCATAGCTACATAGAGTATTTGTTGATGCAGTTCTTTGTTGAATTTTTCTGTAGGAATAATGGTGTAAGTTTTTATTTTCATTATATCTTACTCCATTTGTTCTAACATTTTATCGATGCTACTAAAAGCTTCTTCTACGGTAGTAGTTCGACCATGAATAATATCATTCTGTCCCTCTATTAGGGATGATAGTAATTCGATCTTTGCTTTTAACATATTATATGTATTATATCCCAAGCTGACAGTATCACCACGACCATTTACTGTAATTATGGCTGCCTCATCTTTTAGTTGTAAGGTCTTAGATATTTCAGGATACTTATTTCGTAAATCTGATGATGGACGAATTGTTTCGCGTAAGATGCCCATATTTATCTCCTTATAATTTACAATATCTCTATTTCTAATTTGTATACTGTAATTATATCATTTAAACGATATAATTACAGTATATTTTTGTGTTGAAGTATCAAAGATAGTACTTCGTTATAAAAATAAAAGACTATCTTCCTATTCAAGATAAGAAAGATAGTCTTTGTATCCTATAAAAACGATGGTTTATTGTAGTGTGTACCCGGTTCACCTACACCAATGCTAGCGCGGTTGAATGGTGTTTCGTCTTCAACATGTAGGATATCATAAACGGCTTCCTCTAATTTTTTAGGGTTTTGGAAGAACCCTTCGATAACGGTTATCCGTTCGTGTTCTAAAATTTCCGGATGAATACGTGTGCTCAATTGACGTCCATATAATGTGATGTGCATATCTGTATATGTTAAAAGTGTCGCTGTCAATCGTTGTGCGATTTGGCCTGCAGCGCTTAAAATTGTAATATATTTGTACATGTAGATCTCCTGTGTGGGCGTAATTAATATATGCATTATATCATAACTATGTGACGAGGAAGTGAGAAAGCTTTGTATAGAAAAGGATTATAAACTTTCACAATACCCATATAAATGTTAAAATAAACAGTATATATTCTATTGAAGAAAAGAGGGTATTATGGAACGGATAAAGGATCTTGTGTACACCCATGATCAGGGTGGACAGTTTAGATGGGTAACGGTGAGCACTTTGATGCTTGCGTTAGGTACAATTTTGCACTTGGTGAGCCCAAGTTTTGCCGGGGTTACGCCAAACTGGATGATTGCGGCCTATTGTGTGGCGATTTTATTGACAAAACCTAGCGTCTCTCAAGCATTAGGGATTGGCTTAGTAGCGGCTTTGATTGAGGTGTTAACCTCTAAATCTGGTTTCCCTTATGGTAACTTGTTGTCCGAGCCAGCTGGTGCATTGGTGATAACATTCATTTCGCGTACCATGACATCTATGAAAATTGGTAAAATTGGCTCCTTTGAGATTACACCGATAGTAGGTGCATTCTTTACAACTGTTGTATCTGGTGGTATTTTCGTTACGTTGTTATGGCAAATTGCAGGATTACCTAATAATGTATATCTGTATGCTATGTGGCCCCTTGTGTTAGTGGTGGCCGCTGTAAATGCAGCGATTACACCTGTGTTGTATATTCCGGCTCAAAAGATGTTTGTAAAACGTGGCATGTTGCCAAGCGGTAGCGAAGCCTCTAGCGACCATAGTGGACTTGTTATTACACCAGAACGGGATGCAAAGATTTCTATTGAGCATATGAATTATTTCCATCCTAAGGCTACTGTACCTACATTAAAGAACATCAATCTCGATGTGCACGAAGGTGATTTTCTTGTTGTAACAGGTCCTGCTGGTTGTGGTAAGAGTACACTTTGCATGGCTATGGTTGGGGCCGTGCCTAAATTCTATGGCGGTCGCCTTGAAGGTATGGTCTTTGTAGATGGTAAGGCTACAACACAATTGTCGATTCCTGAATTAGCCAATCATATTGGTGTTGTTCTTGCCGATTATGATACGCAACTTGTAACGATGACTGTTCGTGAAGAAGTGGCCTTTGCCATGGAAAACCGTGGTTACGATCGAGCTACTATCGATGCCCGTTGTGCAGAGGTATTTAAACAAGTTGGTATTGAAGGCCTTGAGGACCGCAAAATTACGAGCTTGTCCGGCGGTCAACGTCAGCGGTTAGCAATTGCTTCCGTGTTGGCAACCAATCCATCTATTCTCGTTCTTGATGAACCGACGAGTTCTCTTGATCCAGATGGGACGGCTGAACTATATCGCCTCGTTGGTGATTTAAACCGTAATCATGGTATCACTGTTGTAGTTATCGACCATGATTTACATGCCGTATTGCCATATGCTAACCGTATGGCGCTTATGGTGGATGGTGAAATCGTATGCGATAGCGATGTGGCTACAACATTGGAATACATGTACAATCATGATATTTATGTAGAAGCATTGCCATCTGTATTTACAACGTATATGGAACTTGAAAAAGCTGGTTATCATAGTGATGAACCTTGGCTTAGCATTGAATCGGCAATCAAGGGCCTTCATCATATAGAGATGGCTAAGGCAATTGACCGTTCTCGTTATGAAAATTCAAGGGATGTAATTGATGCTGGTGAAAGCCAAGTTCAACATAGTAATACGATAGGTGAAAGTGTAGGAGGTGGCGCACATGCTTAAGGTAGAAAACTTGCGATTTGGCTATGTGCCTACCGTAGATATTTTTAGAAATGTTAGCTTTACCATTCGTGAAGGCGAGTTTATTGCTATTGGTGGTAAGAACGGTTGTGGTAAGACCACAATTACCCGGTTATTAGTAGGCCTTGAAAAGGCTAGCGAAGGTCATATTCGTTACAATGGTAAGGATATTACCTCCATGCCAGCCTTTAAACGGGGGCAATTTATTGGGTATGTATTTCAACAACCGGATCGTCAAATGTTTAGACCTACCGTAGCTACTGAGATAGCTTTTGGTCCAGAATCTTTAGGTCGCTCTAAAGACGAGGTTGCACATATTGTGGATGAAGTATTGGAACGATGTGGTATCAGTCATTTGCGTGACGAGTATCCACCTACATTGCGTCGCGGTGAAAAACAACGCGTTGCCATTGCTTCTGCATTGGCGATGCAATCTAACATTCTTATCCTCGATGAGCCCACAAGTGGTCAAGATGGTAAGGAAACAAAAGAGTTATTGGCCTTGCTTCGTCAGTTGAATCAAGAAGGAATTACAATCTTATTGATTACTCATGATATGGAAATTATGGCTGCTGAATGTTCTCGCGCTATCATCATGGGCCATCGCACTGTGTCCTTTGATGGCACACCAGAAGTGTTATTTTCAAAATCTACTGATGAATTACACGATTTAGGCTTAACAAAACCGCCAAGTGTAGAGCTTTCACAAGCCGTGCCAGGACTAGGTTATTGTAAATCGATGGATGAATTGCGGACGCGCCTTATCGCGCAATTGGCAGAATAGGAGGGGCCATGGAACGATTAGTACCATTAACAAAAATTTTGATGACCCTTGCTGTATCTGTATGGGCCATCTTTTTGCGGGATTGGATGTCATTAATGGCATTAGTTGTCGTAGAATTAGTAGCGCTGTTGTTGACCGGCTTGTTGTGGAAACAATATAAGGCTGTATTTGCATTGACTGTATTCGCCGTATTCTTAGGTATAGTTCAATATTTAGGTAGCGGTGATGTAGTATCTGCTGTTGTGGCAGGCCTACGCATGTTAGCTATGACTCTTGTATTTATTGCTTTATTGGCAACGACAAAATTACAAGATTTAACGGCCGCTCTCGTAACGCAATGCAAAATTCCTTACGAATATGCATTTATGTTTACTGCAGCACTTCGATTTGTACCAGATTTTCTTGGTGAAAGTAAGGCTGTACAAGAGGCACAATCTTGTCGAGGCCTTTCTTTAGAAGGTAATATCTTTAAACGCATGAAATCCTATGCCTCAGTCATCCAACCATTACTCTTAAAATCCTTAGGCCGCTCTGAAACAATGGCGTTATCCTTGGAACTTAGAGGTTTTGGTGGTAAAAACCATAGTTTTGCAGCTTCTGTAGGACTTAGATTATTGGACTATATAGTTATTGTTGCGTTAGTTGTAGTTACACTTATTTTGTTTGGCGTATTATAGAGAGATAATTGCCTATCTTTTATTGCTAGTCAGTGTTATATATTTATGATATACTACAGATAGGTAGTAAAGCGTACAGAATTACCTACAATATAACAAAAAAGGACGAGTTGCCGCTCGTCCTTTTTCTTGCTTATTTTTCTCTTTTTATTATATCATTTTATAATAGATATAAGTGGTTAATTTATATAGAGATACCAACTTTTTGAGGAATTCTTATGAGTGAATTAGTAATACGACCAATTACACAGGATGATGTAGTATCTTGTTTAGATATTTATAATTACGAGGTTGTAAACGGCGTAGCCACTCTTGATTTTGAACCGCGTACGCTACCAGAGTGGCAGGAGTGGTTTGACGCGCATCAAACGGTGGAGCACTGTATTTTTGTAGGGCTTATGGACGATGTTGTGGTAGGCTATGCATCACTTTCACCATATAGAACTAAGGATGCTTTCAAAAGCACTGTTGAGCTATCTATTTATATCCATCAAGACCATCGTGGTAAAGGTGTAGCATCTAAATTGATGGCCCATATTTTAGAACATGCCAAAGAAAATGATACATTGCATACGGTGGTGTCTGTTATTACTGCAGGCAATGAGGGGAGCACGAAATTACATAGTCGATTCGGTTTTACCTATTGTGGACTTACCCCTGAGGTTGGGTTTAAACATGGAAAATATCAGGATACCGAAACTTACGCATTATTGGTATAATAATAGATATTAAATACTTCATATATCCGTGGAGTTGCGGATATATGCTATACATAGATAGGGGTAAGTTATGATAAATATGAAAGCAGAACGGCAGTTCATAGGCAATAGTACGTATCGTAGCCGATTGGTGGATGGTCATTTTCATACTGAATTATGTCCACATGGTAGTGGTGATAGAACGGCGCTTATGATTGAAAAGGCCATTGAACTACGCATCGAAAAGGTGTGTTTAACAGAGCATGCTCCGTTGCCAAAGGCCTTTGAGGCAGAGTACGGTGGTGATAAGGTTGCTTATGATACGGCGTCTCTTAAACTCAATCAAGTGGATTCTTATCTTGAATTGGGACGTGAGTTACAACGTGCCTATGGTACGCATATCGATATTTCCCTTGGCTTTGAGGTGGATTATATCCCTGGTTTTGAAAGCGACATTCAAGACTTTCTTGATCGCTATGGTCCATTGACGGACGATAATATTCTATCTGTTCACTTTATGGATGGCGTAGGGGGCAAATACTACTGTGTTGACTATAATACAGAGGAATTTGAAAAGGGCTTTGGTCCTTGGATTCCTAATCAAAGTGAATTGTACTATAAATACTTCAGTATTATTCGCCAAGCGGTGCGTGCTGATTTGGGTGCCTATACGCCAAAACGAATCGGTCATTTTGATTTAATTAAGAAATACCAACACCATTTCGGATTTGAACACCATTTAGATAAACGAAATGCTCAATTAGTAAGCGATATATTACGTATTATGCGCGTTCAAGGTAGAGAACTAGATTATAATATGAGCGGGTTCTTTAAAGCTGATTGCGGTGAAATGTATCCAAGCCGTTTTATTCAAGGGATAGCCGCCATTATTGGTGTACCCTTTGTGTTAGGATCTGATGCGCATAGCGTAGTAGATGTAGCAAAGGTTTGGGACTAGATATAATACTCCTCTATTGACAATTCTATAGAGGAGTATTATTATAGTTTTATACTTTAATACGTTAAAGTAGTAAAATATAAAAGAATCTATATATTTTAAATAGCAATATTAGCATAGTTTATAGAAAGGATGATCCTTATGGTACAGAAACAGTTGCCTACAGGTTTTCGTGATGATATAGGGGCTGTAGCGGAGCGCAAGGATGATGTGAGCCAGTATTTGCTCAGCCTTTGCCGCAATCGTCAGTATACAAAAATTTCTACACCCCTCGTAGAATACAAAGATGTGTTTAATGGTTATACATTAGGCCGTGGTCAACATATGTACGAATTCTTTGGTAGTTCTGATGCATCTGTGGTTATCCGTCCTGATTTAACCATGCCAATCGGTCGCTTCCTAGCTACAACGAATATTGAATTGCCTCGTAAGTTCTACTATCTTGGTGATGTGTTGATGAAAAATAAACAGCACCGCGGTGATATCAACCAAGTTACACAAGGTGGTATCGAAATGGTCGGGTATGAAGGCATTGATGCTGAACTAGAATGCTTTGCTATCATTAAAGAAGTGAACGAATCGCAGCTCAATACTACCTTATTATTAGAAATTGGTGATGCTCGTTTCTCTCGTGCCATCACTGATGCATTGGGGTTGACTGATGGTGAACGGGCAGATTTGCTCGATGCGTTATTTACAAAATATTTGCCACGCTATAACGAATTGATTAGCGAATTTAAAAATAATGCATTGTATCCATTTCTTACGATTTGGCCTCGCTTATTCGGCACTGTAAATGATATTAAAAATGAGCTCAGTCAAGTCATTTTGCCAGCAGGTGCACAACGTATTTTAGATAGCCTTATGGATTTAGCGGGGCAAATTGAAGCGACTGGTCAACAAGTTCGCATTGATGTGTCTACAGAACCACTTCAATCCTATTACACAGGCCTTACCTTTAGAGGTTATGTAGATGGCGTATCTCAATACATCGTCAGCGGTGGTCGCTATGATGGTTTACTATTTGGCTTTGATGGAACGCCAATGCCGTCTGTGGGGATGGCTTTCAACATTGATGTCCTTACAGAGGTTCTTGTACAAGGTGAAAGCAATACAAAGGACAATGGCAAATTGCGTATTGCCTTGACGAAGGGCCGTGTGGAAAAGGATTTCATTCCTCTCTTGGAATCGTGTGGTGTAGATTGTGAGCCGCTACGCAACAAAGCTCGTAAGTTGATTATTCCATTAGGTGATAGCATCGAGGTTATTCTCGCGAAAGGTCCTGATGTAACAACCTATTTGAATAATGGTGTTGTTGATTTAGGCATCGTCGGTAGTGATGTACTGGATGAACAAGATAATACATCTTATGAAATGTTGGATTTGAAAACGGGGCAATGTCAATTTATATTGGCCTCCTTAGAGGGCTATAACCCTAAGGAAGGTAGACGTCATCGGATTGGCACTAAATATCCAACCGTTACAAAGCAATATTTTGGTTCTCAAGACGTAGAAATCATCAAAATTGAAGGCTCCGTTGAATTGGCTCCGCTCGTAGGCCTTGCTGATGCCATCGTAGATATTACGGAAACAGGCACAACCCTTCGAGAAAATAATCTTAAAATTTATGATTGGCTCCAACCAATCTCCACGCGGTTAGTGGCGAATCCATTGGCATTAAAACAAAAAAGAAATACCATCTTTGCGTTGATTGACCAATTACAAGCGGCTATCGATAAGAAATAAATGTACTGTATCGATAAGAAATAAATATATTATATCGAGAAAGAAATAGAAATATATTCTATCGTGATATGATGAGAAACGTTTACAATAGAAGTATAGACATACATAGTTTGAAATGAGGACATACAATGAAAATTTACAAAGAATCCCTTGATGCAATGCTTAGCATTGTCCGTCAATATACACAACAAACAACAGATATGGAAATTGAACGCCGCGTGTACGATATCATTGAAAATGTACGTGCTAATGGGGATGCAGCACTCCGTGAATATTCTGAAATATTCGATGGTGTAAAGCTAGATGATTTTAAGGTGGATCAATCTATCATCGATGCGGCATGGGATAATTTACCAGAAGACTTGAAACACGCTTTATTGGTAGCGAAGAAAAATATCACTGAATTTCATAGCCGTGAAATTGAACAAGGCTTTGTCGATATGGATACGCCAGGCATTACGCGTGGTCAAAAGGTAACACCATTGGCTCGTGTTGGTCTCTATGTTCCTGGTGGCACAGCGGCATATCCATCTACCATTATGATGACTGCATTGCCTGCAAAAATTGCTGGTGTTAAGGAAATCATTATGGTAACGCCCCCACAAAAGGATGGTATTAACCCTGCTGTGCTAGGTGCTGCAAAACTTGCTGGCGTTGATGCGGTATATCAAGTGGGTGGTGCTCAAGGTGTTGCGGCTCTTGCGTATGGTACTGAACAAATTCCAAAGGTAGATAAAATCGTAGGCCCTGGTAACATTTATGTGGCCACTGCCAAGCGCCAAGTATTTGGTCAAGTTGATATCGACATGATTGCAGGTCCTAGTGAAATCGGTGTCATCGCTGATGAAAGTGCTAATCCAGTACATCTTGCTGCGGACTTATTGTCTCAAGCAGAACATGATCCACGAGCTCGTGCCATCATGGTTACCAATAGTGAAAAACTAGCTAACCTCGTATCTGATGAGGTAGAACGTCAACTTTCACAATTACCTCGTGAAAGCATTGCTCGTCCAGCTATCGAAAACAATAGCTATATTGCTGTTATGGATAGCGTAGAAGATATGTTTACCGTGATGAACGAAGTAGCACCAGAACATTTGGAAATTCAATTACCGGACCCTATGGAATATATGAGCATGGTAGAAAATGCAGGTTCCGTATTCCTTGGCAGATATGCCTCTGAGCCATTGGGCGACTATGTAGGCGGTACAAATCACGTATTACCTACGAGTGGTACTGCAAAATTCTCGTCCCCACTTGGTGTGTACGATTTCGTAAAACGCATTTCCTTTACTCAATTTAGCCGTGAACGTTTACAAGGGGTGGCGAAGGATATTACTACCTTGGCTCGTACAGAAGGTCTTGAAGCCCATGCTCGTGCTATTGAAGTGCGCTTTGAAAAATAATTGTATGGATGGGAACGCCTTAAAGGGCTTCCTTAATGATAAGAGGATACTATGATGAGAACAAATCGGTCAGCTACGGTAACTCGTAAAACGGGCGAAACAGATATTACAATTACACTTACCCTAGATGGAAATCAGGACATTCACGTTGATACAGGCATCGGTTTTCTTGATCATATGCTCCATTTGTTGGCTAAGCATGGCCGTTTTGGTCTTGCTGTAAAAGCCGTAGGCGATACATACGTGGATGCGCATCATACGGTAGAGGATATTGCGTTGACCTTAGGGCAAGCATTGACACAGGCCCTTGGTGACAAGGCGGGTATCGAGCGTTATGGGGACGCGTGGGTACCTATGGATGAAGCGTTGACACAGGTTGTTATCGACCTTAGTGGCCGTCCATACCTCGTGTTTAATGGTGAGTTTACGACTCCTGTATTGGGTGGTAATTTTGAAACAGAATTAGTAGAGGATTTCTTCCAAGCCTTGGCTGTGAGTGGTGCTATGAATTTACATGTGCGCAACGAATATGGTCGCAATACGCATCATATTATTGAAAGCATGTTTAAGGCTACGGGCCGTGCATTGCGTAAGGCGGTTACCATTAACCCAGACATTCAGGGTGTGAATTCTACAAAGGGCATGATTTAATAGACCCTTTAGAATGGTGAAAGCAGGGCCGCATAAGGCTCGTAAATAGAGGAGATACTATGATTTTTCCAGCTATAGATTTACAACATGGTCGCAGTGTGCGCCTATATAAGGGTGATTTTGCAAAGGAAACCATCATCAATCCAGATCCGGTTGACCAAGCATCTCAATACGAGGCTGCTGGAGCTGGTGCTTTGCACTTAGTCGATTTAGATGGGGCAAAGGCAGGGAAACCGGTCAATGTGGATATTGTTAAACGCGTGCGTGCTGCATTTACAGGTGTGCTAGAAATTGGTGGCGGTATTCGTGATAAAGCCGCTGTAGATTTATATTTAGAAATGGGCGTTAATCGCGTGATCCTCGGTTCCGTAGCCCTTAAAAATCCTGAATTGACGAAACAGGTTATCGCTGAATACGGTCCGGAACGCATCGTTATCGGCGTAGACGGTAAGAATGGTAAGGTTGCTGCAGAAGGTTGGCTCGACCAATCTGATGTGCCTATGATCGACCTTATCGGTGCTATGGTGGCAGCCGGTGCGAAGTATTTTATCGTTACTGATGTGGATCGAGATGGCACAATGCAAGGTGCTAATGAAGACCTTTTGGGTTCGTTACAAGATCAATTCCCTACAGCGCGTATCGTTGCATCTGGCGGTGTGCGCAACTTAGAGGATATTAAGAACCTTGAAAAGCGCGGTGTTGTAGACAGCATTGTAGGTAAGGCTTTATATGAAGGCACTATTACATTAGAAGAAATTGCTGCGTTTAATAAGGAGAATGTATCATGTTAGCAAAACGGATTATTCCTTGTTTAGATGTAGATAATGGTCGCGTAAAAAAAGGTGTTAACTTTGTAAATCTTGTTGATGTAGGTAGTCCCGTTGATATTGCAGCTACCTATGAAGAGCAGGGTGCCGATGAGCTCGTATTTCTAGATATTACGGCTACAGTAGACCGACGTACGACGATGCGCGATGTGGTTACAGATATTTCAAAACATGTGTTCATGCCCCTCACCGTAGGTGGTGGTATTAAAACAGTGGACGATATGAGCGCATTGCTAAAAGCTGGCGCCGATAAGGTATCGCTGAATTCAGCGGCTTTAGCGCGCCCAGAACTCATCAGTGAAGGCGCTCAAAAGTTTGGTAATCAATGTATGGTGGTAGCTATTGATGTAAAAACTGATTCAGAGACTGGTAAATGGTATGTGTATACCCATGGCGGTCGTAAGCGTAGCGATTGGGAAGCCTTAGCGTGGGCTAAAGAAGCGGTGCACCGTGGTGCTGGTGAGTTATTGGTGACAAGCATGGATAAGGATGGCACTAAATCTGGCTTTGACATCAAATTATACAAGGCCTTGGAAGAGGTCGTAGATGTACCGATTATCGCCTCCGGTGGAGCTGGTACGGTACAGCATTTTATCGATGTTTTTACCGAGACCGGCGTTACGGGTGCATTAGCAGCATCTATATTCCACTTTGGTGAAATCAGTATTCCCGATTTGAAATCACAATTGAAAGCAGCGGGCATTGCTGTTAGATAGGGTAGGAGATTGTAGCATACATGAAACCAGACTTTAATAAAAGTGGCGGCCTGTTACCGACGGTCGTTCAAGATAATACAACAAAAGCAGTGCTCATGGTGGCGTGGATGAACGAAGAAAGCTTTCACAAAACACTAGAAACCAAGGAAACTTGGTTTTGGTCTCGCTCGCGCCAAGAACTATGGCATAAGGGTGGTACAAGTGGCAATGTACAACACGTGATGGATATGAAGCTCGATTGCGATGGCGATACATTACTGGTTCTCGTCAATGCAGAAGGTCCTGCGTGCCATATGGGATCTGTGAGCTGCTTTTTTAACGATGTAGAAGCGTAGAGAAATATATGAAGTATAATGTGAGATGACGCGTAGGCGTTAGCTTTCACAAAGGAGAAGAAAAATGGCCAATCAACAAACATTAGAAGAATTATACGCCATTATTAAGGGGCGCAAGGAAACACCAAAGGAAGGATCCTATACGAATTATTTATTCGATAAGGGACTCGATAAAATCTTGAAAAAGGTAGGCGAAGAAGCAACAGAAGTTGTCATCGCCGCTAAGAACGAAGATTCCCGAGAACTAGTGTATGAAACAGCAGACGTACTCTATCATTTGCTCGTGTTATTAGTAGAAAAGGGCATTTCTTACGAAGCCATCTTAGAAGAGTTGGCAAGCCGTGAAGGCATCATCAGCAAAACACAGGAACGCAAAGCGATTACAGATTTGTAAGGAGTAGAGTATGAAGAAGATTATTGGCCAATTAAAGCCCTATGTACCAGAGGAACCAGCTGAATCCGTTAAGGCTCGTCTCGGTGTAGAACGTCTTGTGCGATTGTCAGCCAATGAAAACCCTTATGGTACATCGCCAAAGGTACGTGACGCAGTAGTAGACTATGTGATGAACAATGATGCCAATCTATACCCGGATGGCAACGCATCATCTTTGCGAAGCGTATTAGCGGACTATTGGAAGGTAGCGGACAATCAACTCGTCATCGGTGTAGGGCTTGATGAAGTGATTTCCATGGTAAATAAAACATTTATCAATGCTGGTGATTCTATCGTTATCAGCGTGCCTGCTTTTTCTGAATATGGCTTAAATGGTCTTGTAGAAGGGGCGGCTATTCGCGAGGTTCCGTGTATCGAGGCGACAGGGCAATACGATTTTAAGGCGATGCGTCAAGCCGTAGATGATACGACGCGCCTCGTATGGATTTGTAATCCTAACAATCCAACAGGTACCTATGAATCTGTTGAAGACATTCGTAACTTTATCAGTACATTGCCAGATAATGTGCTAGTTATCATCGATGAAGCATACATAGACTTTGTAACCTCTGTTAAGGTGCCAACGGCACGAGCATTACTTGATGAATTCCCTAATGTGTTTATTATGCGTACTTTTTCTAAAGCCTATGGTCTTGCGAATTATCGCGTAGGCTATATGATGAGTAGCGTAGATTTAGCTAATTATATACAAACAATTCGTTTGCCATATAATTTGAATACATTGTCCCAAGTGGCTGCTGAGGCGGCATTCGGCGATCGTGAATTTTTGCGTAGTACTGTAGAGAAAAATGCAGCGGAACGCGTGTTGTGGGAACAAACCTTGGATGAAGTCGGTGGCACGTATTATAAAAGCGGTGCTAATTTCATCTTTATGTCTGTACCTAATGCGGATGGCCTCGCTGATGAATGGCTCGCTAAGGGCTATCAAGTGCGCCGGGGACAACGGGATAATTGGTTGCGCGTAACATTGCCGACTGCTAGTGACGGTGCTATTATGCGCTCTATTTTGAAAGACTATATGGCTCGTCAATAAAATAATACAGGTCGGGCGATGTATCTTGTGATTTAGATAGGCGTAAAAGAAAGGATGTCACTATGATTGCCATAATTGATTATGATGCGGGCAATACATTTAATGTACAAAAAGCATTACAACATATCGGACTGGATGCGGTATTGACTGCTGATCGAGATACGATTTTGGCTGCTGATGGTGTGATTTTACCAGGTGTCGGCGCCTATGCATCGGCTATTTCCGTCCTCCGTGAACGTGGACTTATCGATGTCATTCACGAGGTGGTGGCGCGCAATATACCTTTGCTAGGGATTTGTTTGGGAATGCAGCTTTTGTTTGATGAATCTGAAGAGTATGGTCCAACACCAGGGCTGGGCATTATGCCGGGCACTGTGAAAGCCATTCCTAATAAACTTGGCCTACGTGTGCCTCATATGGGGTGGAATCAAAATACACTATGCCGTAAAGATAGCGTTTTTTCTGATGTAGCTGATAAATATACATATTTTGTGCACTCTTATTACGTAGATACCAATTCTCAATATATTACAACAACTGCAGATTATGGAATTAAGGTACCGGGCATTGTTGAGAAAGGGAATGTGTATGGTATGCAGTTTCATCCTGAAAAAAGCGGAGCTGTAGGACTTAATCTGTTACGGACGTTTGGAAATATTATATTAAAAAAATAAAATAGTCTTCAATATATGCTTTTAACGAATAATGAGTATCTAAAATGATAAAGAGTAAATTGACATATTATTGTTTAGATATACAATAGATATGTAAGTACTCATCAATTTAAAAGCTAAAGTGGCATTGGGGACCCAATTTTATCAGAAATTTTTATTCGGCACCTCCGATGTCATGTACATTGGAGGTGTTTTTATGGTTATGAATGGTATTTACTTAGTTATAGCCTCCGCGTGTATTCTAATTTTAGCGTACCGCTTTTATGGGGCTTTCATAGCGGCCAAGGTGCTCACACTCGATCAGTATCGCCCAACTCCAGCTATGGTTCACAATGATGGTCACGATTACGTGCCAACAAACAAATGGGTAACATTTGGTCATCACTTTGCAGCGATTGCTGGTGCGGGTCCTCTCGTAGGCCCTGTTATCGCAGCTCAATTCGGGTATTTGCCTGGTGCATTATGGATTCTAATTGGTTCCGTACTCGCTGGTGCTGTACATGATATGGTTATCTTGTTCGCATCTGTTCGCTATGATGGTAAATCCATTGCGGATATTGCCCGTGAAGAAATCAGTAAATTTGCTGGCTTTGGCGCGATGCTTGCTACATTATTCCTATTGATTATTACCCTTGCTGGTATGGCCGTAGTAGTAGCTAACGCATTGCATAATTCCCCTTGGGGTTTCTTCTCTGTATTTGCTACAATCCCAATCGCTATTTTTATTGGTATTTATTTGAAATGGTTGAGACCTGGTAAAATTCAAGAAGCCACTATTATTGGTGTAGCATTGATTTTCGCGGCTATCATCTACGGTCCAAACGTAGCGGCTAGTGAATATGCTTCTTGGTTTACATATGATTTGCAAACCATTGAAATCATGCTTGCAGTATATGGTTTCTTTGCAGCAGCATTGCCAGTATGGTTATTGCTTGCTCCTCGTGACTACTTGTCCACATACCTTAAAATCGGTACAATCGGCGCATTGGCTCTTGGTATTATCATCGTAATGCCTGAAATTCAAATGCCAGCTGTAACTCCTTACATCTGGGGTGGCGGTCCTGTATTGAAAGGTTCTGTATTCCCTTATATCTTCATTACCATCGCATGTGGTGCGTTATCTGGTTTCCATACTGTCATCGCAACTGGTACAACACCAAAAATGCTTACTAATGAAAAGGAAATCTTACCTATCGGTTATGGTGCAATGTTAACAGAAGGCTTCATCGCTATGATGGCGTTGATCGCCGCAACTGCATTACATCCAGATGATTACTTCGCAATTAACTCCACTGTTGAATCCTTTAAGGCATTAGGACTTCAAGTTCATGAATTGCCAGCATTGTCTGCAATGGTTGGCGAAGACTTGATGCATCGCCCTGGTGGCGCCGTATCTCTTGCAGTAGGTATGGCTCATATCTTCTCTAAATTGCCTAATATGTCTCACTTGATGGGTTACTGGTATCATTTCTGTATCATGTTTGAAGCATTGTTCATCATGACATTGATCGATGCTGGTACGCGTGTAGGTCGTTACTTACTTCAAGAATTATTAGGTCATTTCCATCCTAAATTTAACGACCAACATTGGAAACCAGGCGTATATGGCTGTGCAGCTCTTATATGCGTATTGTGGGGTTACCTAGTTTTACAAGGTAACATCGGTATTATCTGGCCTCTATTCGGTGTATCTAACCAATTATTAGGTACTATGACATTGGCCGTAGGTACTACAGTTATTATGCGTCTTGGTCACAAACGCTATGCATGGGTGACAGGTATTCCTTGTATCCTTATGGCTATCGTTGCTATTGCGGCAGACTATGAAAACGTATTCTACAGCTATGTTCCTGCTGGTAAATGGATCCTAGTAGCGTTCAGTGCGGCTATGTTCCTCATGATTCTCATCGTATTGGTAGAAGCTGTACGTAGCTGGATTCGCTTATCTAGCATGCCTCAAGACTACCGTACACAAGCGGAAATTGAAGCTGAAAGCCTTGTAAAATACGGTAAAAACGTGAAAGCAGAAGCATAAGACTTTTAAGTTTTCATACATTATCTTATAAATTCTGCAGTACTACTCGTTAGTATAATATTATAAAAAATAAAAGCCCTGTTCACGGCTTTGAATAGTATCTGTAAAAGATATATTCATGGCTGTGCGCAGGGCTTTTGCAATTATAATTCTATTTCCGGTAATAGACGGGTGATGCCGATATGGATATTTTTATCCGGTGTAATGTCTACGTGGCTGATATATCGCAATAACTCCTCGTGGGAGGCGGATATCTTATTAGGATCGTAGATTAGTGTTGAAATAAGCATGGACTCGTTATTATGGGTTACATGGGTAAGGGTGGACGGATTTCCGTTCAGTCCCTTAAAGTCCATGATGAAACCAGGCGTTTCATTATGCCATACCGCGTAGTACTGATTGTCATTTTGAGTGCTAAACATAGGCATGGTAAGCATTCTTTTTACTTTCATGACAATCTCCTTATACATACTATACTATGCATATATCCTAACATGAGGTATTGTTACTGTCCATCTGGATTGTTGTATCCGGCATATCAGTTTTGTACAATATAATGCTATAATAAATGTATGGGAAATAACATACGCTCTTACTGGAGTAAATATATACAACTATATAAAAAGGGGATTATAGGCCTCTTCGCTTTTATCAGTATTGCGCTGGTAGTTCTTTTTATATTGGCTACGATTGCCAGTCGGGGCATGGGTCTCATTTTTACAGAGGTTATGACTCGACAAACGATGATGCGCGGTATGGTTACTGTTGAAAGTTTATCTGCTACACCGTGGGGAACTTTGACTTTTACTGGGCTAGTTTGGAAGGACCCAGAAGGGCATGAGTTGCTCAATGCACCAAGCGGGAAAGTCCGCGTCAATATGTGGGATGTGGTGACACGTAACTTTAAGTCCTCCGCTATCAAGGGCATTGAATTAGATGATGCGGTTATAGTCATTGATTTAGACGATAATAATCGGTTGGATTTCGCGCCCATATCTCCAGATGTAAATAAACCAATTAACGAGATAGAACCCCGTTCGAAAGCACCTAGAAAGACCACGCAAGAACGACAGGAGGAACTAGGTAGAAAAGTACGTAATTTCAATTGGGAGGGCCAACATTTAGATCTTAAGATTAGACTTAGAAATAGTCAGTTAGAGGTCTTTAACAGAAATCGCCATTATGTGATAAAGGATGTAAACGCTAGAATTGATCTTGATAGTAAGAGGGCCATTCGCATCGATATGGAAACGGGCAAATTTGGGGGCACTGCCATAGGGGATGGCTTCGTTTTGAAAGGTCGTGTAGACTTAAAAGATGTTTTAAAGCATCGCATGCCTCAGCTAGATCTACAGTTTGATGTAAAAGGGGTGGATCCGTCATCTCTAGGCTTTGGTGAGAATATTCATGACGCCATGACCTTGCTTACAAAGGTAACAGGTGATTTTAACCGTCCCTTCGCTAAAGGTCGTGTAACGATGCCGATTTTGCGCATCCCTGCACTTACCTTTGAGAATGTAGTAGGAGATGTGACGTATCAAGATGGTATTTTGAATTTTGAAAACGTTAGTGCTAATGTATACAGCGGTAAATTGGAGGCTAAAGGTGTATATAATTTGGACACTCGCGCCTATACAATTA
>CAJMLW010000025.1 GCA_905214495.1 uncultured bacterium
TGGATTCTGCAATATCAGCCAATTGTTCGCTAGTTGGGTTAGGCAATACGCCGCAGTCGGAGAATACGAGCATACCGTCGTCGCCATATTCTTTTTTGCTTGTGAACATGAACATGGAGGAAGATACAGTTTTAAGGCCTGGTTTTGTACCAACAACTTGTAATGCAGCGCGCAATACGTTTGCAGTTGGGCAACCGGAACCAGCAACCATGCCATCTACTGCGCCAAGACGAACAAGCATAGCACCGAAGAATAAGCAGTCACCTTTCATAGTTGCGTCAGCTTTTTCAGGAGTCATACCCTTTTTAGCGCGCAATTCTACGAATGTATCAACCATTTCTTGGTAACGATCGTAGTTAGCTGGATCGATGATTTCAGCACCTTCTACGGATACGCCAACAGCTTTAGCAGCTTCTGCGATTTCAGCAGGGTTACCAACAAGAACAGGTGTTACGAAACCTTCTTTCAAAATGATTTCTGTTGCTTTCAATACACGTTCATCTTTGTATTCTGGCAACACGATTTTTTTACCTAATGGTTTTACTTGGTCTTTTAATTTTTGAATTAAATCCACGATTTTTGCCTCCTTAACATTGGCTTTATGCCATATCAATACTATTATTATAGCAATTTAATAGCTCTCTAACAACCATTCTAAAACATTTCGTTATTGAATTCCGTCATAATTTGCATTTTTATTTAATTCATCCAATTTATCCCTAAATTAGGTTTTATCTTATTGAATGATTTACAAACAAAACGATACAATAGTGTTAATAAACCAATCTAGCCCCATCATTATAGTTATAGCGGCAACAAAAACATTTTTACTAATGTGTTATTAGGAGGACTCATGGCCAATACAGAAACAACAATCAATGGAGTTATCAATCCTCAAATCAACGATGCCCCCATCGATATAGAGAAAACCATCAAAGCCTTAGAACGCAATAAATTCGTGGTCCATTATTTTGAAACAGGCGCTGATGCGGTGGCCTATTTGCAATCTCGCATTCAACACAAACAGGTCGCTATCGGCGATTCTCGTACATTATTAGAGCTCAAGGTTCATGATGCTTTATCCGAGGTCAATGATGACATCACGGATATTCAGCGTCCTCTTCCTGGTGAAAGCTTCCGCGACACCGCATTACGCACCATGGGACGCGATGTATTTCTCACCTCTGTTAACGCCTTGGCGCAAACAGGTGAAATGGTCAATATCGATGGTACCGGCAACCGAGTAGCAGCATCCCTATTCGGATCGCAAGAGGTGTTCTTTGTGCTAGGTCGCAATAAAATTACCCCGGACTTAGCCTCTGCCATTTATCGAGCACGCAATGTGGCAGCACCACTAAATAGCAAAAAGAATAAGAAAAGTTCCCTCAACCCTTGTGCTACATTAGAAGAAAAATGTTACGACTGTGGTTCACCAGACAGAATTTGCAATGCCTTAACTATTTACTACAAGAAAATGCGTAACATGCAAACTATGGAGGTGATTATCATCAACGAGGATTTAGGGTTTTAATGAAATTCTATATGTCGATGTTCTATGCCGTGAAAGTCGATAAAGCCTAAGTCAGGGCCTCCAAAAAATGTATATAAGGACATATTATCAAAGCCATTGACTACCCTACACAACGTAGATATGCGAGGGTCTATATTCCCCTTTTCCAGTCCACTAATATAGGACTGTAATAATCCGGTCCGTTTGGCTAACTCTTGTTGAGTTATGTGATAGTGGCGGCGCCATAAGAGAATGAGAACGCCTAAGTGTTGGATAGCCTTTTCTGACTGTGTTTCACTACATACGATATCATACGTCATAGAAACCTCACTTTCTATACTATCCCTTAATAGCAACTCTTTGCCTCCACAATACGACAACCAACTAAGAGGAGCCATACTAACTTGATTTATGATGACATATAATGGAAAATCCCTTGCGGTATATTCATATCGCAAGGGATTTTTATTCATATTATGTTATAAAATTATGCTTAAATACATATACATGTATATTCTTGTACATAAAATTCTTATTTATGCTCCTCTGCAATGGCCATAGCACGTTTGATTTCCATGTATTTGACCATGCCATCAACAGCTTTTTTAGCTTCGCGCATAGCGAGTACTACAGTAGCTGGTTTATGCACTACGTCACCGCCAGCGAATACGCCTTCACGGCTTGTCATACCGTATGGTTCTTCGGATGTAATGATATAGCCTTTTTCGTCTACGCGAAGGTTGTTACCTTCCCCAACAAGACGGGCATTTGGTTTATGACCAGCAGCGATGATGATTTTATCGACAGGCATAACTTGGTATTTGCCTGTGCCGTGGATACCAGCACCATCGTCGTTAAGGGCCATCACTTCGTATTTAAAGCCTTCTACCTTATCTGTACCTTCTACGCCTACTGGAGAAGCGAACCATTGGAATTGAACGCCTTCAGCGCGCGCTTCTTCGTATTCGGATAACAAGGCAGGCATTTGTTCTTGGCTACGACGGTATGCTACGGTTACAGATTCACAGCCTAAACGTACGCATGTACGAGCCGCATCCATCGCTACGTTACCACCGCCGATGATAACAACGCGGTCCCCTTTTTTCACAGGAATCGCTTTTTCTTCAAGTTCACCATTTTCTACCAATTGCACATTTGTTAATAGATACATCGCTTGGAATACGCCATGTACTTCATCATTTTCCATACGTACTTCTTGAGGAATATGTGTACCTGTACCGATGAAGATGGTATCAAAGCCTTCTGCAAACAATTCATCCAAGGATTTGTCTTGACCGATGAATGTATTACATACGAATTTAACGCCTAAGCCTTCAAGGCGGGCGATTTCACGGCGTACAACAGATTTGGACAAACGAAATTCAGGAATACCAAATAAGAGTACACCACCCGGTTCGGATTGGCCTTCAAATACAGTGACATCATAGCCGAGTTTCGCTACGTCGCCTGCAACGGACAGGCCTGCAGGGCCAGAACCGACAACAGCTACTTTACCGAGATCTTGTTTGATTTTCTTAGGTTTGCGCAATTCATTGATGCTTTCAAAATCGGCAGCAAAACGTTCCAATTTACCGATGTTGATAGGTGGTTTCTTAGCCTTGTTCATGATACAGTTACCTTCGCATTGATTTTCACGAGGGCACACGCGACCACAGATAGCTGGCAAGTTTGTACGCTCCGCCAAGATATCGTTGGCTAAGCCAAAATTACCATGCGCGATGGCTTGGATAAAACGAGGAATTTCGTTTTCAATAGGACAACCCATGCGGCACAAAGGTTTCGGACAATTTAGACAACGTTTTGCCTCAGCGAGCGCCTCCTCCATCGTATAATCCGCATCAAAATGAAGGGGTTTCAATTCATTACTCATGGCACATGCCTCCTTAACAGGATCCAGTACTATACTTATATTAGCCTTCCCATATAGCGGCACAGTTCGATGAGACAAACTCACATGTGAACATCGCCCACTATATACGGCCAAGAATTTATCATTTGTAACCATTCGATACGAGTGTGGTCACTGGTGAGACACACACTATTCTATAGTACATTTTAAATTGTAAAAGCGAACTCCGTCAAGAAGCGAAGCTACAATATGCTTATTTTATATACATTTATTGCTATAATACATACATAAGGCAACATAAATGAGGTATTCCTATGAACACTACATCGCGCCAAGCTTTGGCGAATGGTTTGGTGATAAAAGCTACGCCACCTTTGTACGAGTTAACTTAGCCACGAGCCTAACTAATATCAAGGTTGCTACGCACAGTATACTTAAACATATACGACTTTAGTAATACATATAAAGAGGCTGCTCTAGCATCAATTCTAGAGCAGCCTTTTATCATATTTTCGTGATATAGGTTTTCTTATTTAGATCTTGCAAAATGGTCCTTAGCAAATTGCATGTCTTGTACGAGTTCCAATGTGCCAAGGTATTTCTTATTTTTATCACGAACTGCCATGTAGTTTACATAAAATGGACGGCCCTGTTTTTCAAGCCATACGGCCACATTATCGCGGTCCCCTTTACGAAAGGAATCGATGATGCCGCGCACAATTGGTTCTACCTTTGGTGGATGGCAGGAAAACACATCGCGACCGATTGCTGTAGTTGGCCGTTTAAAGACCTTTTCGCCGTCGTTAAAGTAACGGTTAATGTCTTCATGGTCAACGAAGGTTACCTCCATCGGCATTGTGTTGAGCATCGCGTCCAATTGGTCAAGGGTGAAAGTACCACCAATGAGGGCAATTGTATTATCTGGTGTACCAGCTGGTGCAGGACTTTCAGCTAAGGCATGCTCAGCCTCTGTCCAAGCAAGGCGTTTTACACCAAAGATTTCCTCATATTGTGCAGTATCCTTATAAATTTGGTACCAGTCTTGAACTGTAAAGTTTTCCGCACAGATAGGGAACAAAATATTTTGTTCCTTATAAATCATTTCTTGAGCGCGGGTGAGAAGCTCGTCAAAGCGTCTATACCAATCATCTACGCTTTGGCTAGATTTCGCTAAATCGCCTAGTTGGTCCCGAATATCACCGTCAACGGTCCACATAACCATGGATGGGCCACCGATAGCATAATCTACCTTTAGTTTTGGATATAACAAATCGCCTTTTTTAGCATAATGAACGGATAATTGACGCACTCTATTTACATCATCAACGGTTGCCGTTTTATCTGCCACTTTAGGACGAAGCTCTTCAATCAAATCATTAAGCCCCTTATTTTCTTCCGTCATTTGGTTAAGCGGATGGCCTATCGTTTCTACAAGTATTGTTACCGTTTGTTTCTTGTCTTGTGCTTCTAAGGCAGCCTCAACCTTCGCATGTTCTTCTTCCATTTGTTCATGGATGGTAGAGCCGTGGAATAAGGCAGAGTGAAGGTCACATAGTTGTTGCACCTCTTCTAGAGGTGTACCTTCGCGCATAAGCCCTTGTTCGGCTTTCATGATTTCACTAGCTTCAACATGCTTAAATTGGCTGGCAAAATCTTTGCGCACATCGCCAAGCGCTTCGCCTGTGCCTAAGCGTTTCAAGAAGCCTTTTAACTGCTCTACCCGTTCACTGTCTGGTACAGTACCCTCTTCGTTAACTTCTGCACTTTCGCTTACCTTAGGTTCCTCTGCTTGAATAGCAGTCTTCTCAACAGGAGTATCCTTAGCAGATGCTGCATCATCACCGTGT
This sequence comes from uncultured bacterium, assembly GCA_905214495.1. GTDB lineage: Bacteria > Bacillota > Negativicutes > Veillonellales > Veillonellaceae > Veillonella. The sequence goes on from CAJMLW010000025.1 coordinate 5,228, forward strand.
GGGTTAGGCATGTTGCCTTCCAAGGTAAAGCCAGCTTTCATAAAGGCCCCTACGATATCCATCATAGAGATGCCCTTCATCTTGGCCCCTTTAGGGATGGTCATAATTTTGCCAACGGAGTGGAGCATCACCTTGTTCGTAATTTCTGTGAAGCCCAATCCTTTCATAATGTCTATAACCTCTGGATATTCTTGTACCAAATCATAAACGGATTTGGATAAATCTAATTTCTTTTCCATCTACAGTACCTCGTATTATTAATATCTATCTACTAGTAACTATGTCGTTTGTATATCTTATATCTCTATGATAAACGATATCGATTAGAAAATCTGTATCCATGGCTATACTTTTGAAAGTTATTCAAAAAAAATAACGAATAGATGACAAATCAAACCATCAGTTGGACATAGATTCATCATCTATCCGTGAACAATCATCTTATTGATGATGTGGTTGTAATGCTTTTTCGTAGTTTTCAGCTACCTTATCCCAGTTGATAACACGGAAGAATTCCTTGATATAGTCTGGGCGACGATTTTGGTAATGCAAGTAGTATGCATGTTCCCATACGTCTAAACAAAGAATAGCCGTTTTACCTTCCAAAAGAGGGTTATCTTGGTTAGCCGTAGATGTTACTTCTAATTTGCCATCCTTATTAACAACAAGCCAAGCCCAACCGGAACCAAAACGTGTTGCTGCCGCTTGGGAAAAGCTTTCAACAAAGGCATCATAACCATCAAGATCAGCGTCGATAGCATCCTTCAAAGGGCCTTGCAACTTAGACGTATCAGGTTTCGTCATGATATCCCAAAACATAGTGTGGTTTTTATGACCCCCACCGTTGTTGATAACCGCTTGACGGATATCCTCTGGCACATTGACAATATCGCCGAGAATACAATCTACGCAACCATACGCAAGATCAGGATATTTCGCGATAGCTGCATTCAAATTATTAACATACGCTTGGTGATGCTTGTCATGATGCAGTTTCATTGTTTCTGCATCAATAACAGGTTCAAGATAATCATAGGCATATGGTAATGGTGCGAGTTCGAAAGGTTTCATAATAGTCCTCCTTGTAATTAGGGCACGAACGATGTTAAAACTATATATCGTTCTTGTGAAAGCGATTCGATGCACCTGCATCGGTATTATAGAATATCAATATATTCGCTATTTAAAGCCTTATTCATGCTACGAACAGCACAGAATTTACCACACATGCTACAAGTTTCACTATGACCCTCCTCTGGAGCTCGGCTTTCACGAATATTACGAGCTTTTTCAGGATCAAGGGCACAAGCATATTGCGCCTCCCAATCTAGTATGCGTCTAGCATCAGCCATCGCATCATCCTTATCACGAGCACCTGGAATACCACGCGCTATATCCGCTGCATGAGCTGCTATTTTGAAAGCCATAATGCCTTCTTTCACATCGTCTGCATTAGGCAATGCTAAATGCTCTGCTGGCGTTACATAACAAAGAAAGGACGCCCCATACATGCCCGCCACGGCACCGCCAATAGCAGCTGTTATATGATCATAGCCAGGTACAATATCTGTTACTAGTGGGCCTAGTACATAGAACGGAGCCCCGCCACATAAGGTTTCCTCGATTTCCATATTCGCTTGAATTTGGTTGAGTGGCACATGACCTGGGCCTTCAATAATCACTTGCACGCCTTTAGCTCGAGCGCGTTTAGTCAATTCTCCAAGACGTACCAGTTCCTCAATTTGACATACATCCGTAGCATCTGCCAAACAACCTGGTCGACATGCATCGCCTAAAGAAATGGTTACATCATATTCTCGGCAAATGTCTAAAATATCATCAAAGTGTTCATAGAATGGGTTTTCCTTACCAGTCATGCTCATCCAAGCAAAGATAAGGCTGCCACCACGGCTAACGATATTTAGTCTACGTTTATGCTTTTTAATTTGCTCAATAGTTTGACGCGTAATACCACAATGTAAGGTTACAAAATCAACGCCATCCTCTGCATGGAGTCGGATAGTATCTAAGAAATCCTCAGCAGTAAGTTCTGCCAAATCCCGTTGATGATGAATAACGCTGTCATATACTGGTACCGTGCCAATCATGGCTTTACATTCGCTAGTTAATTTCCGTCTAAAAATACGAGTATCACCATGAGTGGATAAATCCATAATCGATTCAGCACCAAGTTGAATCGCCCAATTTACCTTTTCTATTTCACTATCATAATCAGTAACATCTCTAGATGTACCAAGATTCACATTAATTTTTGTACGTAACGCTTTACCGATGCCCTCTGGATCGATACAAGTATGATTCTTATTACAAGGAATAACAACTTGTCCTAGTGCAACTAGTGCTCGTAATTCCTCTTCATCCATGTGTTCCTTTTCTGCCACGATTTTCATCGCATCCGTAACAAAGCCTTTTTGTGCGGCTTCCAATTGAGTGTAAAACATAATGTATGTCCTCCTATTGAATAAAACCATTTAGCTTTGTACACAAGAAAAAGGGTATCGATAAAATATGATCGATACCCTTGAATGGTTTTGCGTGCTTCCTACGCGGGCATGATCCCGATCAGGTCAAAGGTCAGGTGCTAACAGCCCTTTCTCAGCCTATCTCATAGGCTCCCTTGCATACTCTGCTATGTAATTCTTTCTCAGCATATCACTATTCAAAGAATAGTTCAATAGGATATTAAAATTGCCATGTAAAGTTTACACTTGTAAGTGAACAGTAGTAATTATATTCCTTTACATTTACTCAACAATACATTGGCACATTTTCATCGTAGCCAATGCTGCTTCATGAGACTCTGGTGTCACACCAGCACAACACTTTGCGTCTATGTGAACAGGCACCTCTGGCAAGCCAGTTTTTAATAATACTGCATTCGATACAACACAAATATCTGTGCAAAGACCCACTAAGGTTATACTTTCAATAGGCTCTGCTCTATGCATACCTTGCAATCGCGTTACTAATTCAGAGGATCCGAAGTTAGGCTTATCAATAATAAAAGACGGATGAATAGTGTTGCGTTTTTCTGCCGATTCTAAAAGCCCATCTACTATTTGCCAACCATCTGTATCTTTTACACAATGTACAACAGGTAAATGTTGACCTTCTTGGCTTTCAAGATAATCATTATCGTGAGTATCCCGTGTAAAGATAACAGGACCATCGAAGGATGCTATTTTTTGACGCACATTGTCTACAATGGCTTGAGCCTCTGAAGAACCAAGAGCACCGTCCACAAAATCATGTTGCATATCAATTACGACTAATACATTCATTTTTTATTCCTCCACAATGACATGATGCACTCGATTTGGCGTATTATGCGCAATGCGACCTGCCGCAGCGGCCGCCACAGCACCTACCAAATCATCAAGAAATGTGTTGCAATGACTATCAACTTGACTATCTAGTTTTTTAACGATGCCAGGTTTTACCTTATCAATATAACCATAGTTCGTAAACCCAATAGATCCGTATAAATTCACAATGGATAAAGCGAGGATTTCATCAATCCCAAACAAGGCCTCATCGCGAGTCATAATACTTTGTAGAGGCTCAGATAATTTCTTCTGCTCTGCCAATCGATCCAATTCTATGCCCGTAATGATGGCATTTTGTGTTTCTCGTTTTTCAAGTACAGCCTGAACACTCTCTACACACTCGTCCATCGTCAAATCAGGAATATACGGTTGTTGAATTATCATCACAATATCTGCAATATCCTGAACGGTAACGCCTCGTTCCTTTAATAAATTATACGTACACGCCTTTAATTCCTCCTGAGATATCATAATTGCTCCTCAAAATTATACAAATTTACGTAACACATTATACCTTGATTATAGCACGAAAAAATCCCCGCCGACGTTCTATCGGTAGGGATTCCATGATTAGATTTTCTTAACCATTTCAGATTTCAATGCCATCGCACCAAAACCATCAATTTTGCAATCGATATCGTGTCCGTCGCTCGCATCAGAAATGAGGCGAATGTTTTTAACGCGCGTACCTTGTTTCAATACGCCAGCGCCTTTTACTTTGAGGTCTTTTACAACAACAACAGTATCGCCATCAGCTAATTCGTTGCCATTAGCATCGCGAATGATACCTGCTTCAGCTGCAGCTTGTGCGTCAGCCGCTGTCCATTCATTGCCACACATAGGGCAGATAAACATATGACCGTCTTCGTATGTGTACTCGTCGCCACACTTAGGGCAGTTAGGTAAATTTGCCATTTAGATCTCCTTTTTCACTACATAATGAAAGTATTATACCATATTATATCTATGAGTATGAAAGCCTTATAGATGGGGCCTCGATGATTCATTTAATTATTCACAACACTATTGTAAACCGAATTCAAAAAATACCGATACAGTTATCGCTTTCTCGACACCAATATTACCTACATTCCATACTATATTTTTAGCAATCTGAACTAATTCCAAATAAGCCGTGTCATCAGATAGGTCCTGATTAGGCGCTAATTCAACAGAAATAACATTTCCTTGAGCATCTGTAGTAATAGTCAATGGAACACTATACGGTCTAAGCCCCATCTTTTTCATCGTCTCAACTGGAATGAATTTCTGTTCTTCTATTTTACCCACAAATGAAGAAAGATCATTGCTATCTAGTTCCATATCATCTGCAAAAACAGGAAAAGGACTTAAAACAACTAACAATAAAAACAAACATATAACTCTAAGCATAAACGTTCACCAATCATAACACACAACACAATAATTTCTATAAGATATATTCTAGAGACTGTCAATTTACATCTCTAGTTCGAATTGACTATATATGTCAACCCCTTTATAATGTAATAAAGAGATAGTCGACGAGTGGTTCCGTCAGGCTCATCCCAAAACATTATAAAGCACGAAAAAATGGCCTTTCGTTTTCAGCTACCAGTTGGTAACGAAGGGCTATTTGTCGTTATTACAACAAATCAGCACTATCAATAATCCAAAGGAAATAACTACAAAAGGGAGACTCAGAACGGAGCCTCCCTTTATTCATCTATACCATGACTATTCGGCCTCAGCTAACAACTGTTCTATGCTGATAAAAGTATCCTCAATAGGACCCATTCTACCTTTTCGTTCGTCTTCCTCAGCCAATGCAATAGCCTCTAATAATTCTATCTGTGCTTTCAATTTATTATAGGTTTCATATCCCATACATACCGTATCACCACGGCCATTCACTGTCATAATACAAGCTTCATCCCTTGTTTTCAAAACTGTAGAGATTTCATTATATTTATTTCTTAAATCCGACGATGGTCGGATACTTTCACGTAATAACCCCATAAAAGCACCTCCTCATATACAAATTATATCATAATTTGTATATGAATTGTGAATCAGTAATCCTATCCCAATCGTTTACGCAAGATTGCATAGAGAATCATACTAATGATTACACTCATAACAGCTTGAATGGTATTAGTTAAAATACCGGCAATGGCTACGCCTGGATCGAAGACAAAGTATTCGGCGATGAAGTAGCCTGCTACGATAATAATACCACCTACGACAGTTGCTACCAAAGCAGAAGTAGTTGTCTTATAGTTATAGACAGTACCGACAAGATAGCCTTCAATGCCTTTCACCACAAAGGTGATTGGTACAAAGACTGCGTAGCCAAGGAACAAATCAGCTAGCGCTGGTCCAATAGCACCGATATAGGCACCATATTTTCGACCTAATAATAAAGCGGATGTCATGATAACGACATCTCCAACATTGAAATAGCCGCGTATGCCAGGTACTGGAATTTTCGTATACATTGTAAGCAATGTAGCGAGGGCAATCAATACGGCTGTGAGTACTAACGCGGATGTAGTACTGCGGGTTTGAACGTGTTGCATAGCGTCCTCCTTATAAAAGAAAATAAGCATGTGAATAATTACATCACATGCCTATACTATAAACCTTTATGGTAACACTTGCAAATACAAGGAATTAACTATAGAAAATACTATTAACAGTACTCTTCAAAACGTTCCTCTACATTGTAGAGAACCTCGCAATCACAACCGCCACCTTCGTTGATAATCCAGTCTAGTACACTTTCAACATCTACCTTTTGTTTTTCTAAAAACTCTCTTGTGAAAGTCAGACTATGATCGCAACCGTCATTTGTCTCTAATTTCTCGTCTACATAATCAAATAATTGCCAAAATAACTCTTCATCCATAGGTAAACTATCTTTAAACGATTGCCTTTGCTCGTCTGCATAAGCTTTTAATAATTCCTTTTTACGTGCTTTATCCACTATGATTACTCCCTTTTATGGCTTATAAGTTATAGCTCATGACTTATATTTCAAGCCTTATTTCTCATATAGTTCTGGTCGTTCTAAAACTGTGCCATATTTTAATTTTGGTAGTTTAACGAATTCAGGATACAACTGCTTAACCTCTTTACAAGACTTTAATGTAAGATGTTCTAAATTATTAAGTTCTAAAACGGGAGAGTAGTCTTTATCTATCACCTTTGCCGTTAAAAAGCTAAAAAAGCGCAACTGTTTCATATGGCGTAAAAATTCTAAGGATTGAACCTTAAGAATTTTAGGAGCGGCGAAGTCACCTTCTAAGGCAAGACTTTCAAGATGTTTTAGATTAGCTAATGGCGCGTAATCATCAATTTGTTGAAAGTTTTCAATCGACAGAGCTACTAAATTTACTAATCTTGAAATAGGCTCTAAGCTCGATACACTTCTTCCAGACCCAATGTGTAGATATTCTAGCTCTTGTAAATTCTCAAGTTTTAAAATATCTGGATAAACACCCCATTTTATATGTAACCTTTTAAGTCTCCGTTGGGCACACACCGCATCAAATAACTCCTGTGGCATTCTTGTACAAAACATGAGCTCTGTAAAGATATCTGGATGTTCAACTAAAAAATCACACCACTCCTGTAAAATGCGTTTCTTATCTTTAGCAGAATAGTCTTCATCTAGCTGTGTGCAATTAATCATCAGCTTATCTTCACCATCATATTCAGAAACCTCAACTACAGATTTTAGTTGTTTCTCATCCTTATGATAGTAGTCAAAGCCATATTTAATTTGCTTTTCTGTTAACACTGCCATGTTATAATTCCTCATCTTCGTCAGTCCCATAATTAGTTTATCTATAACGAGAGCCATAGCCAACAGATTATAACAGGCCTAGCAAATCGATACAAGCACATGCCCGTTAACCTCTAGAACTTGTTTGTAAAAGCGTTTCATTTGCTCGAAATTATGAAGAATTTCGTCTTTGATTTCTTCCTCTTCTTCTTCATAGTCCCAGATATTTGGATATAATTCTGCTTCTTTGCAGGCTTTCATATCAAAAGATTCGAGTGCACTTTCAATATCAAATTGATCTAGAGCTGCCACGATATTGGCTAAATGATTGTGTTCTGTATATGCTACATAGTCTGATATATCCTCAACAGCCATTACGCCTAGTACCGCTTGGCTAAGAGGATTTTTATCGTCTTTATGGTCAGTGCCCACACCAGTTAGCACAAAATGGAGTACATCCCACATCTTGTCGATATCAAGCAATAACTCGTCCTCATCACTCCACTCTTCAACGGTTTCAAAAAGTTCCTCTTCTAATGAGCCTAAACTCTTGAGCTCTTTTAAATTCTTATCACTTACACAATTATAATTTGCAATGAGTCCCATAATCTTTAATCTCCGTGAGCAAATCTAACAACACAGCCTCATGTTCTTTATTTTTATCTAACAATGGCTTACATAATAGAAGTACTTGTAAAGAATAGTAGTAAAAACTAAAGAATAGGTCATCTGGAAATACCTCTTCTTCCTCATATCTGAGAATATCTTCGTCTTCATCATACTCTTCAGACCAAAGATATTCTTCGTTGAGCATATCCTCAAAGTTCGGTAATTGATCTGCATGTTCTAACATAAGACCATCTCTAATGCACTCAGCAATAATTATTGATGAACAATATCTTCCACCAATTCATTAGTATCTATCAGGCGAAGTCTACCTGTTCTAGGCTCATCTGTAATCTCGTTGTAGATATCTTCCAACGTGCCTGCTGGTGCTAGTTTCCACAATTTACACGGATACAGTTCAACAGCCCCAATGATTTCTAAATGGTCTAGCAATAGGCCTAGGTCTTTATGATTAAACCAACAGTCGGTATCGATACCGAAATTTGTATTGTCTTTCCGGCAGGCGATTTTACTATCTAAAAACTGCTCCATTGTAGGTTTTTCTTTTTGTAAAAGCCGCGTACAGGCCAAATGGTACTCGATTTTCCGCGGTGATTGATCCACGTCAGATACAAAAATAGCTCCATACTCGTTTTCAAACTTAACAGCTAATACGTCGCCCACCTTAACATGAGGTTCTCGCTTTGTTTTAGATTTACGAACCTTAAGAGGCTTTGGATTTTCGCTTTGTAGTTGTACGGCTAACTTATCCAATACCTTTTGACGCTGTTTGAGCGCCTTACTATCAATGTCTAGCCAAAACTCATGAGCCCCCTTCCCGATTATGTCTAATGCTTTCTCTTTGATATCCTCTGGCAGATGGCCTATCTTCCACAGCGAATAGGCTACGGCAGTCCAATAAATTTCTGTATAGAATTCGTCAGTACAAAATTTCTGTTCTTCACCCAAAATTTCTGAAACAATTGTATCAATACTAGTGCCATCTCTATAGCGCTCAACAATTAAATTATAAATATCATGGCCATCATCACTATCTATGATTTTTACTCCATCAATAGCCATATAATTCTCCTTTTAAGCAATACGTCTAGAAAAACAGATTTTGTGATTCTGTAACGGTTCCATCATCTTCATGGAAATAGCAAGCATATACAGGTTCACGATGCGCCGCATCATAGAATTTCTGTAAAACAGGTGAAAGTTTCATATCTATGGGCATATGTAAAGCTTTCACAACGGGTTCCCAAAGTTCCATCGGCGAATAAGAGATAATGTCCAACTGCTTATTCTGACCATATTCTTCAAGTGTTGCCGCATCAGCATACTTACTTGAGTCACAGTAATCATGCCAACAAATACTAAAAACGATCAAATGAAACAAATCATCCATACTTTCAGCCAAACGGCCCGCAGCACCCTCGCTACTCCAATAACCTATGGATTCGTCCTCCAATAGATGATATTCACCGCCAGCACCATCTACAGCAAATGCCATCCCCGGCACAGAGAACGTGCAGCGACCCTCAGCGGTATCACGTTCCTCCAGCGCATCTAGCAAGCGAAAATCGAATAGTGTATCAAAATCTTCAGCTAGTTTAGCGTCATTTCGTAATGTTTCTAAATAGTCCATATTGATAACCTCTTATTCTATCGACTCATTACCGGTTATTTCATCGGACCATGAGCGGCAATAAAATCATCCTTACTCTGTTGTAGTTCTTTTTTAGCGACCATGTATTGTTTCAAGTCAATTTGTCCGTTCTCTTTTTGTTCAGCCAAGGTCTTTTCTTTATTTATGATTCTAATCCAGTCTAATTGTGTACTAAATTGAGTATTAACGCCTTTACTATTTTCTCGTAACGCAAGCAACGCAAAGACTTCATCCATGCCGAGATTAAACATATCGCTTTCAAAATCGATAGGTTCAAAATAGTAGCGAACCGTATCCGCCCCAAATTCATCATCTAAATTGGCCCATTCTGCCCCTGAAAGCACAGTAAATCCGAGTGTATCGTCGCCAAGGCTTTCAACAAACCAACGCACCTCATAATCAGGCTTAACAAAGTCGTTGAAATATTTGATTGTTACATCCCGATCTTGCTTATCAACGTAAGGAATTAGCAGTTCTTTATCACCCTTTTGTAGCACAATATCGTCGCCATAGGACTTGCCATTGCTAACGGTTTGAATATCGATAGGCTCATCCATCATATCATTAAAATAATGCACCACATCTTCGTCATACTCGCGCCAATCAATCCAGATGATAGCTTCGGAATCAAATAAATCATTTAAATCCATATTATTACTAAAGAAATCTTTGACTAGATTATACATACCTTCCATTGTCTTTCTCCGTTAAAATATTATCCTGCAATATCCGCACTAACAGGGTTCCCATCCGCATCAATATTGGCTATGATGCAGTGTCCCCAAAAAATATCGTCATCGTCATAATAGACCTCTATGGTACCATCGTTGCGGAACACTAATTCGCCCATAGTAATACGCTTGGCAAATATGTCTGCCGTAATCGGGTCTTGGTCGTCGTTATCGAGCCAATCGTTAGCAAGGTCTAGTAAGTGTTCACTAATGTATGCGCTAATTCGTTGTTCAAAGTCTTTGAAATTATCAATTTTGTTGAAAGCCGCTAATGCTACGGTACAGCTTTCATCAGAACCCTCGTCTACATCAAGGGTGAATGCATAATCATCAATTCTCGCTGTGTAATATTGATACTCTCGATTTAATAGAAAATCACCCCTGTCAGTGTGAAGGTATTTAGGGGTTTTTAAATAAGCCGACAACGCCTCTAACTCACTATGTTTAGCGTGCTCCTCTAATATCTCAAGCACATAATAGCGGTTATTCCAAGAGGGACGCATATAGCCTAAATCCTCTATGGGCTTAGCCTTCTTAACCAATAATTTATAGACACCGTGAGGCTCAAAAGAATAACCCCATCTATCATCAAGGCCCTCAATAATCCACGTCAAAATACCTTCGCTACGGTCAAGCACGCCAGTTCGAGTATCTAGAATAGCATCGGTAGACACTAATGGTCTATGGTACTTATCTAAATAAGGACTAGCCCCATTTGCATCACTACGCGGCAATGCATAGATTTCAAATACTTCAGATTCAAACTCTGCTTCATATTCTGGTAGACGTACAATACTCATATGACTCTCTCCTATTCATCACATTTATGCCGTGCAAACGGTCTACAGTTAAGATTTTCTACTACATCACAAACGTTCAGCTACATCGATTCGATGTAATAGCTCTTTTGCTAGTTCTTGGGCTGTTTCGAATTCTTCATTTGAAAGCACCATAAGCACCAAACTATCTGTACCGATGTCCATACCTACTAACTTATGATTTTTCCAAGTGGAATTAAGATGTGCACACCAGTCCCCAATACATTGACTATCATCGAATGCAGCCGTATTAATAAATATATCTCCAGTTAAATTTTCACCAGTAGATAGATCTTTATTATGGATTAACTTCTGCACATTATGAAGAAAATCCTCTAATTCAATTTTCAAAGATAGCTCTACAGCACGACCAGTAGATAACAATTTCTCATAGAGATTCCACCAGCTATCTTCTAGATTTTCCATGGAGTTTAACTTTGCTTTGGACATGAGTGATTTAGCTTGTTTGGCATCACCTAGCAACAACGTTGCTAACTCTGTAAATATAGATCGCATCTGATCGATATCTAGATACGCTACTTCTACACACAAACTACAATCAGGTACTCTGCGTTTTTTCACAAAAGCCCGCATCATCTTCACTGCGTCAGAATAACTTACATCAGCCATACGATAGGTCTTGCTATCTATATCTAAGAATAAATCTACTGCATCCTGCGTTTTACCTACACGTGCTTTCATGGCAGTACAACCATCAATGGCATGAGGTGGATATAGCTCCACGTACATGAAATACCCATCACGCATAGCCTGTAGAGTATTATCTATGCCGACTATGTTAAAACCATTCCGATTATAATCGGGGCACTTCATGCGCCACTCTTCGTAATTGTCGAATAATTTTTCTTGAATCCAATTGGAAAAACTCATAAGGATGCACCTTTACTTAACAACTGTATACAAATATCCTATTTTATCTTATTATAGCATTATTTATAAATTAAATAGCATGATTTATAAGTATATTAAATAACAACATATAGATACAAAAATAGGGATGTGAATTATCACATCCCTAATAACCAGTCTAATACATTACATTGCTGAATTCCATTATAATTATGAGGTTTATAGAGCTCATCCATAGTGAGTAAAAATTTAGGGTACTGATCTTTAACCGCTTCTAATGGTGCTAACTCTCTGTTTCTAATAGTTGGATCCAATACACTTTCTGATACTTGGTAGTACTCTAATATGCCACCAGGCTTTTGAGCAACGAAATCTATTTCTCCCTTTGTTAATTGTCCAACATATACTGTATATCCTCGACGCCGCAACTCAAGGTATACAATATTTTCTAATACATGATCCCTATCACGATTAATATCAGGTAGTAATAGTTGCTTAAAAGCCATATCCACTACATAATACTTAGAACGTAATCTTAATAATTCTTTGCCACGCACATCAAATCGTTCTGTATTATATAACAGTAAACTATCTTCTAAGCCCCGAAGATAACGTTCTACAGTTTTATTATCTACCTTTCGACCTGCTCTTGTTAATGAATTTGCTATCTTTGTGGGATTAATCAAGCTACCAATATTGGCGAAAATATATCTCACAATACTTTCAAGTAATTTAATATCTGCAATTTTTAATCGATCAACAATATCTTTTAAAACAACGGTATTAAATAAACCTTGTAAATAATCCTGCCGACCTTGCCAATTTTCCGACATATGTAAAAGCCCTGGGAATGAGCCTTCACTTACATATTTTTCATATAAGACCATCCGTGAAAGCCCACTTTCACTATAGGCATCAACATATTCCTTATAAGACAAGGGAAGCATCTCAATTTGTACATAGCGACCTGTGAGAAGTGTAGCCATATCAGAGGACATAAAATAAGCATTAGAACCTGTAATATATATATCAACATTATCTTGTACAAAGAAGTTATCTACTACACGCTCAAACGATGGTACATGCTGAATTTCATCGAGGAATAGATACATTTTTTTACTTGGAATAATTCGTTCATTAATGTATTTATATAAAGCCCGATAATCTCTTAGTTTGTCATACTCCATCAACTCAAAATTAATATCAATAATTTGTTCAGCTGTTACATTATCCGCTAATAACTCATCTTGAAACAGCTTAAACAACGTAGATTTACCACAACGCCGTATACCAGAAACAACCTTAATAATAGGTCTATCTTTATGCCTTCGAAGAAAATCTAAATAATATGGTCGCGATACTAATGACATGCACTCGCCTCCTCGCTAAATGGGTTTTAAAACCTAATTCTATATCTATAATATCACTTCAAGGTTTTAAAACCTAATTTTTATGTTTTTATGCTATGATTTAGGCTTTAAAACCTAAATTCAATTATATCACCATGGAACAATTTTTATAATAATAAAAATGGGTATAAGGTCTATCAAACCCTTATACCCATTCGCTTATACTGGTGCGCCTAACCGGAATCGAACCAGTGACACGCAGTTTAGGAAACTGCTGCTCTATCCTACTGAGCTATAGACGCATGTATACTTTATTATATCGTTTTTAAATCTATCTATGCAAGAACTATGCTATAATACGACTGTTGATAGTATTAGAGATTTCTTATTAAAAGAGGTATATGTAATGAAACTATGTAAACGATTGATTATCACCGGTTCATTATTAGCAATATTAGCCATATCATCTGCGTATGGGGCTTCCCCTATGCAGCCAAGTGAAAGCACAGATACTGCTGTGGTTGATATGGATTATGCCAATATTCCAGAGTTAAAAAAATCTATTGAAAGCGCAACACCAGCCATAGTACAATCTACGCTTGATGCTTCTGAGGGAAAACCTACTAACGGTAAACCAATTTATTCGACAGTCACTATGTCTGGTAATCGTGTTGTATCTGTAAAAACTTATAAGTCTAAAGAAGAACAAGAAAAAGCTATGTTAAAGGAGCGTGAACGCTTAGATAAGGTCACCGCGGAACGTCGCGCTAAACGGAAAAACGAAACTCGCTCGGATATGCTAAAAGGTTTAACGCCAATACCATTCTATCCACCTGTGAGTGAAACACGCGAATTACAAAGCGAAATGTTCTCTCGACCATTTGGTAGGCAACTCGATTTGCGTCTAGTAGAGGCCTACACACAAGATTATGATAAAGCAAAACCTGGCGATATTTATGTCTATGCAGATTATATAGACTACACATCTAAGCAGCTATTAGGCGAAAAGGATGGTACTACTGCTATTTCAGCTATGATTTTACGTACAATCATGAGAAAAGATGAAAACAAAGCTTTCAGCATCGATGTAAATGCGTACTTCATAAATCCAACAACACATACTATTTCCATAAGTCGTTCTGAAGATGCAAAGAGCATCGATATCAAGAAAGACGAAAGATCTGAAGCCGTATTTAAACTACCTTCACACCAGCTACAAGCTGGTGATCCACAATTTGAAATCGCTAAGCTTATGTATCAAGACCTAACAAATAAAAAATTTGATGAGTAACAATTAAAAATGACAAATCCCCTCCTTACTATGTTCTACATAGCAAGGAGGGGATTTTTGTTAGTTTAAGAAAGTGCTTTAATTGTTTGTAATGTTAGGAGAGTATAATTTTTTATTTTACATCGCTAAAATCGATGTTCATGCCCAAGGCTTTAGCTACGCCTTCACCATAAGCTGGATCACATTGGTAGCAATGTTTTGCATGACGTTCCTTAATAAAATCAGGTACGCCATTCATAGCTGCCGCCGTATTGTCAAACAAGGCTTGTTGTTGTTCAGGGCTCATGAGGCGGAACAATTTACCTGGTT
>CAJMLW010000026.1 GCA_905214495.1 uncultured bacterium
ATTTCTTATTGGACGGTATGGCAAAGTTAGAATACCGTGGTTATGACTCTGCAGGCATCGCTGTTATTGGTGCTGAAAATGTAATCAAAATTCAAAAAAAGGTTGGCCGTCTAGCTAATCTTGAGGCGATTGTAAAAGCAGATCCTAATGAAGGGACTGTAGGTATTGGTCATACTCGTTGGGCTACTCATGGTCGTCCATCCGATATGAACGCCCATCCTCACTCCTCTGAAGATGGTAAATTTGCTGTTGTTCACAATGGTATCATCGAAAACTACATGCCTTTAAAAGAAGAGCTCATCGAAAAAGGGTACCATTTCAAATCTGAAACTGATACAGAAGTAGTAGCTCATTTATTAGAGGATATGTACGATGGTGATTTCGTAAGTACTGTACGCCGCATGCTCGCTCGTGTTGACGGTGCGTATGCTCTTGAAATCATCTGTGCTGATGAGCCGGACAAAATCATTTGTACTAAAAAAG
Organism: uncultured bacterium; assembly: GCA_905214495.1. GTDB lineage: Bacteria > Bacillota > Negativicutes > Veillonellales > Veillonellaceae > Veillonella. The sequence continues at coordinate 484 of CAJMLW010000026.1, forward strand.
AAAACCCATTGGTTATCGGCCTTGGCAAAGGGGAAAACTTCGTTGCCTCCGATATTCCAGCGATCATTAACTACACACGTGATACATACATCTTGAGTGATGGTGAATTAGCTATCGTAACACGCGATAATGTATCTGTATTTGACCGTAAAGGCAATCCTATTGATAAAGAAGTGTTCCATGTTAACTGGAATGCAGAAGCTGCAGAAAAGGGCGGTTATGAACATTTTATGTTGAAAGAAATTCATGACCAACCAAAAGCTGTGCGTGATACATTCGGCACACACATTTTTGAAGACGGCAAAGCAGCTGTTTTTGATGAGTTAAACTGGACTGCTGATGATGTAGCAGCTTTCAATAAAATCCTTATCGTTGCTTGTGGTACAGCATACCATGCAGGTCTTGTAACAAAACAATATATTGAAAACTTGGCGCGTATTCCTGTTGATGTGGAAATTGCATCTGAATATCGTTACAGTAATCCGTTGACTGATGACAAAACATTATGTATCGTTATCAGCCAATCTGGTGAAACATCTGATACATTGGCAGCGTTGAAAGAGGCTAAGCGCCTTGGTGCTAAATCCCTAGCGATTACAAACGTAGTTGGTTCCAGCATCTCTCGTGAAGCAGATAATACTGTGTACACATGGGCTGGTCCTGAAATTTCTGTAGCGTCTACAAAAGCGTACACGACTCAATTAGTAGCAGGCTTATTGTTCGCGGTATACCTTGGCCAATTAAATGGTAAATTAAATCCAGCCTTAGCTGAAGAAATCCTTAGCGGTATTAAAAACTTACCATCCTTGATTCATGAAATCTTTGAAGTAGATGAAGATATGAAAGCCTTTGCTAAACATTATGGCTTCAAATCTGATGCGTTCTTCTTAGGTCGTGCTATCGACTATGCAGTAGCGATGGAAGGTGCTTTGAAATTGAAAGAAATTTCTTACATCCACGCTGAAGCATATGCTGGCGGTGAGTTGAAACACGGTACATTGGCTCTTATCGAAGAAGGTGTGCCTGTTATCGCATTGGCTACACAAGAGGATGTGTACGATAAGATGATTAGCAATATTCGCGAAGTAAAAGCTCGTGAAGCTGTTGTAATCGGTATCGGCATGAAGGGTGACGAAGAATTATCTAAACACGTAGACCATACAATTTATGTGCCTCGTGCGAATAAATTTATCGCTCCAATTTTAGCAGTTGTACCATTACAATTATTGGCGTACTACGCAGCGATTACACGCGGTGCAGATGTAGATAAACCACGTAACCTTGCTAAATCTGTAACCGTAGAATAATATATACAACCAACAGTGCTTTGGCACTGTTGGTTTATTTCAATATAGGGAGACTATCATGGCAGTTATATTTTCCGGCATCCAACCAAGTGGTGAATTAACACTTGGTAACTATTTGGGGGCTTTACGTAATTTCTTGGACTATCAAGATACTGATGAATGTTATTATTGTATCGTTAACCAACATGCGATTACTGTACCGCAAGATCCAAAAGAGTTATTCCAAAATACTCGTAATTTGGCTGCGCTATATCTTGCAGTTGGTCTCGATCCTAAAAAGGTAACATTATTTGTTCAATCCGAAGTACCTGAACATGTAAAACTTGGTTGGGTTATGCAATCTATTAGCTATGTAGGCGAATTAGAACGTATGACACAATACAAGGATAAATCTCAAAAACAAGGCGAGTCCATTCCAACAGCCTTGCTTACATACCCACCATTGATGGCAGCAGATATTTTGTTGTACGGTACTAATTATGTGCCAGTAGGGGAAGACCAAAAGCAACATTTAGAGTTAACTCGTAACTTGGCAGAGAGATTTAACCGCCGATTTGGTGAAACCTTTGTTGTACCAGATATCAAGGTATCTGAAGGTGGCGCTCGCGTAATGAGTTTACAAGAACCAACAAAGAAAATGAGTAAATCCGATGATAATCAAAATGCGACGATTCGATTGCTTGATACGCCGGATCAAATCGTTAAGAAATTGAAACGCGCCCAAACAGACTCTGATAATGCTGTGCGTTATGATAAGGATAATAAACCGGGTATTTCTAACCTTATGGGTATTTATCGTGCGATTACAAAAGATAGCTATGAAAAAATTGAAGAAATGTATGCCGGTAAAGGGTATGGCGCATTTAAATCAGATATTGCCGATTTGCTCGTAGCGACACTTGAACCAATCCAACAACGCTACAATGAACTTATAACAAGCCCTGAACTAGATATCATCTTAGATGAAGGTGCTGCAAAAGCACATGCAAAAGCATCTGTGATGTATCGCAAGGTTGAACAAGCGATGGGGCTTTGCCGTAAATAAGTATTTACATACACTTTTGAGGTCAATTATGACAAAACAAGAGGTAAGTGAACGATTTTCGAGTGGCCGTGTAAAGCACATGGTCATCACACATAAGGTCGTACAGTGGCTAGGGCGGATACTAGGAATTGTAATTTGTGTTGCCCTCGTTAAATGGGCCCCACATGATATAGGTAATCGCATGCTTTGTTATGCATTGGTCGTTTGTTTATTATGGTGGGTACATGGGCTCGACGTAGTGCTCGTATATATTTGTGAAAAAGGCTTTGTCATCAAGCAGAGACCGACAAATTTACGTGACTATTTCCGTAGTGCCATTAATTTAGATGATTACTATGTGTATGTTCCTTTTGAAAGCGTAGTTGGGTTTACACCTGACTGGAAAGAACTGCAAGCTGTCAATACGCATGGTGGCATTTATGTAGTGCCTTTAGATTTGCAACTTGCACCATATAAGGATAAACTACGTCTTCAAGCCGCTATAAAACATTATAGAGATACACATGATATATAATTTGTAAATTTATTGATTTAACTATTTACAACTTTAACATGCTAAAGTATAATAGGTTCATAAGTTAAAACATGACCTAAAACATATTGTATGGAGGATATTATGAACTGGAAAAAGATTATGGCTGTAGGTTTGGCTGCAGTCTCTATGATGGCTTTTGTAAGCGGTTGTGGTAGTGATACAAAAAATGCTGATACTCAATTACCTAAGAAAATTGTTATTGGCTTAGATGATAGCTTCCCACCAATGGGCTTTAAAGATGATAAAGGTGAAATCGTAGGTTTAGATATCGATTTGGCTAAAGAGGCTGCTAAGCGCGCTGGTATGGACGTTGAGTTCAAAGCGATTGACTGGTCCAGTAAAGAAGCGGAATTAAAATCTAAGAAAATCGACGTATTGTGGAATGGTTTAACTGTTTCTCCTGAACGTGAGAAAAATATCTTGTTCTCCGATACATATATGAAAGATAAACAATACATCGTTGTTCGTAACGATGATAATGCTATCAAGGGCAAATCTGATCTTGCTGGCAAGGTTGTAGGTGTGCAACAAGCTAGTACTGGTGAATCCGCATTACAAAACGATCCTAGTGGTAAAACCGTTAAAGAAATTAAATCCTATGCTGATTTCGTAAGTGCTTTCATGGACCTTGGCATTGGTCGTGTCGATGCAGTTATCGCTGATGGTGTTATTGCTCGGTACCTCATGACAAAAGAACCAGGCAAATACAAAATCGTAGAAGGCACTGATTACGGCGTAGATAACTTTGCTGTAGGGTTCCGCAAAGATGATACTGCATTACGCGATAAAATTAATGGTATCTTAGCCGAAATGAAAAAAGATGGTACTGCTGATAAAATCGTTGAAAAATGGTTGGGCTCTAGCGCAGACCTAGATAAGAGCGATGCTAAATAGTACAATTCGTGATATACTAATAGTACTGTGGTCAGTATGTACAACTGATAATTAAAGAACGAAATGTACACCAGAGAAGAGGCCATGTGCCTCTTCTCTATTCGTGTTTTGAAGGAGTATTTCATGTTAGATTATTTATTGCAGATTATCCCGACCATTGCGGATGGGCTTAAAGTCACTATTGCACTGTTCTGTGTCGTATGGGTGCTATCTATACCTGGCGGTATCATATTGGCTTTACTGCGACTATCTAAGCTTCCTGTAGTCGATAAAATTGTAGAAGCCTTTGTATATCTAATGCGTGGTACGCCATTGATGTTACAAATTCTATTTATGTATTATGCGTTACCGATTATGACTGATGGTGCCATTCAAATGGATGATGCAACAGCGGCAGTGGTTACCTTCGTACTTAACTATGCTGCGTATCTTTGCGAAATCTTCCGTGGTGGTATTCAATCTATTCCACGTGGTCAATATGAAGGGGCAAAGGTACTTGGTTTTACCTATGGTCAAACGATGCGTACCATCATTTTGCCACAAATGTTTAAACGCGTGTTGCCACCGCTTGCTAATGAAACGATTAATCTATTAAAAGATACATCCCTCGTATACGTATTAGCTATGAATGATATTTTGCGTATCACAAAATCTATTGTACAACGTGATTTTGATATTTCTGCATTCCTTGTGGCCGCTATATTCTATCTAATCTTTACATTTATTTTGACAAATATCTTTAATTATTTAGAAAAACGTTTCTCTGTATATGATGAGTAAGAGGTAATTATGACTTTTGTAAATATGGAACGCATAGAGAAACACTTTAATAATAATGTGGTATTGAAAGATGTTTCCTTGCAAATGAATAAGGGCGAAATTGTATCTATTATCGGTCCATCTGGCTCCGGTAAGTCTACATTTTTGCGCTGCTTAGGTCAGTTGGAAACGATTGACGGTGGTACTATTACCGTTGATGGTGTAACGTTGGCATCTACAGATGCTAGCGGCGTCGTTACCTACGCTGATAAACATACCATGCATGATCTATTACTTCGCATGGGCATGGTATTCCAATCCTTCAATTTATTCCCACATATGACGGTTCTTGAAAATATTATGGTAGCTCCACGTATGGTGAAAGGCATGAAAGATGCCGATATTATGCCGATAGCAGAACGTCTACTTAATAAGGTAGGCCTTTGGGATAAACGCGATATGTATCCATCCAGACTTTCCGGTGGTCAACAACAACGTGTGGCCATTGCTCGTGCATTAGCCATGAATCCTGAAATTATGTTATTTGACGAACCTACATCTGCCCTTGATCCAGAATTGACAGGGGAAGTATTAAAGACAATCAAACAATTAGCCGATGATCGGATGACCATGATTATTGTGACTCATGAGATGAATTTTGCTCGTGAGGTTTCTGATCGCATCATATTTATGGCTGATGGTATCATTCAAGAAGAAGGGGAACCGGAACAATTGTTTACCAATCCGCAATCTCCTAGAACTAAAGCTTTTTTGGAAAATATGTTATAATCCTTACCACCTATGTAATCATAGGTGGTACCTTCGCATATAGGAAAGGAATTTTATGAAATTACCTATCGCATTAGCATTAGCTGGTTTGTCCATTGTGTCTGGCGTTGCGTATGGTGCATCTCCTGATCATGCTACACCAAAGGCTATCGAAGCATCTCAACAAGATGCTATTTCTGTATTGCCAGAGCAATATAAATCGTATGCTACAAAGATGAATACGGTTGTAAAGGATACAAAAAATGGTTATACTTTCACCATTCCTTGGCGTGTCAATGATGGTGTTATGATCGATATGGATGTACGCAGTGAAAGTGAACATATAGAGGGCTATTCCTTTAATTTGTCTGGCCCAAATCAGAATGATGCATATACTGTATCATTTACAAAGAGAAATAATACACCGCAAGGCAATGTATCGCAAAAAGTATGGAATACAACGTGGTACGATGTGCCAATTAAGGGCATGACGGATGAGGAATATCTTCGTATTTGGCGACAACATAGCAATGTATTTGACACTAATGATATAGTGGGCGGGTTCTTCCCTAAAAAAGGGGCACAAGCAGCACGTTGGAGTCGTACGACACCGAAGTCTTATGCAGAGATGACATCTACAGAACAGGTTCAATCTGTTTTTGAAGCTGAATTTATTATGGAAAAAGATCCAACGCATCGATATAACCTCGTAAGTACGTACCCACCTATTCAGGCCAAATTTATGGAACAAGGCCTTATGGAAACGACTGTTCCTTCATTTTCTTTGTTAGATACTAAGAAGAATAGCTCTACATTAAATAATGTTAAGAAAATATTGGCTGGATCTAGTGATATCAACGTAGCAGAAGGCTTGAAATTCGTTAGCCCTAAAGGATTTACACGCATTAATGAGCCTAAAAAGATTACTTTCACAAAGGATAAGATTCGTCTCGATGTAGAAAGTTTTTCCGTTCCTGTGCAAGCGGTAAGCAGTGCTATGCCTACGATGATGGGTAAGCAAATGCTAGGTGATCAATACGTAAAATCTTTGGTGGATGTAAATAAGGCCACTATTGAGCGATATGAAACACATATTATTGATGGTGCTGTTATGTTTTATGTAGCCGGGACAATGAAGAATCCTGAAGTAGCAGATACGAATACGGCGGAAACTGTCTCATTCGGAGCTACGATTATTCTTGGAAATAATGGTAATGTTGGTGTGGCTCGTATGATAGCGCCAATTGGTATTGTATTGACTACACCTGAGCTAATCGATATTTTAGATGGATTTAAGTTAACGAATTCTTTAAATATCAACAATTCGTCTCAAGTCCTTTAATCTGCAAAAAAATGTGCTATAATGTATATAAATCCTAATCAAAAAAAGAGGATTTTTCCTAATTGGTCTAGAATATTATAAATAGACTAAATGATTTTTAATCATATCCCTTCATGGGGATTAGAAATAGGAGGGGTTAATATGGTTACCTACAAAACTATTGTTGTACCTACTGATGGTTCTGAAAATGCTAAACGTGCACTAGAACATGCACTTGCAGTAGCAGATCGTAACAAAGCAGAATTGATTGTTGTTCATGTAGCAAATATTGTATCTGCTATTTCCAACTTTGATCAAACACCAATTTCTGGTGGTTATGTGTCTGAACAAATTGCAGAAGACATGGAAGAAACAGGTAAAGAAATTTTGAACGATGTAGTGAAAGAAATTCCTGCAGGCGTTAAAGTTAAATCTGTATTTGAAGTTGGTTCCCCAGGCCCAGCATTGTTAGCCGTTGCTAAAAAATACAATGCTGATCTTATCGTAATGGGTAGCCGTGGTCTTGGACCTTTGAAAGGTTTATTCATGGGTAGTGTAAGTAGCTATGTAACTAGTCATTCCTCTTGCCCAGTATTGGTCGTTAAATAATATCATACAATTTAAAGGCTTTGTCATTGTGTACAAAGCCTTTTTTTGTATATAATAGATATCATAGAGATAGTATTTAAATTTAGATAGATTATTAGTGTTAGTTTAGAAGAAAGGATCCCTATGATCGACGGGAACGAATCATTGTTAAAGTTAGCAGAATTGTTTAAGATTCTTGGCGATCCAACGCGCCTAAAGATTGTTGAGATACTGCTAGAAAATGAGATGTGTGTTAATCATATTGCAGAGACAATGGGCATGGGACAATCTGCTATTTCACATCAGTTGCGTGTATTGCGACAAGCACGTCTTGTAACATATCGCAAGGAAGGGAAAACTGCATATTATTCTTTGAATGATGATCATGTAGAAGGCCTTGTACGAATGGGTATGGATCACGTATCACATCAATAGAGTACTGTACCTGTTCTATTACATTGCATTATATGAATTAGATACAAGAAAGGGAGCCTCTGGGGGCTCCCTTTTGATATATATATTTTTAGTATAATGGAAATAAATAATAAGCGAATGTGATAAAGAGTGGCATGGTTACAGCCGATAATATGGTGGTACCCATTACGATTTGCGTAGCGTATTCTGGATTGTTTTTCATTTCGATGGCGATGAGTGCCATGTTGATAGCCGTTGGTACGCTATAGGTAATGACGATTGTTTGTGCTACAATTGGATGCATAGGACCATAGAAGATAATAAATAGTATGGTCATAACGGCAGCTAATAGGGGACTTATGATAAGTCGTAATGCACTGGCGAGCATGACGTCAGCTTTAAAGAAATTCAATGGCGTTCTGTTAATTTGTACCCCTAAGGCTATCATAGCAACGCCAACGAAGGCATTCGCAAAGATGTTGAGGGGAGCAAAGAAGAAGAGCCCATGAAGATCAAATGGCAATAATTGGCATAGTAAGGCTAGCGGAATAGCGTATACCATCGGCATGTGGAATACGACATTTAGTGCATCTCTCGTACTTAATCGACCTGCACCTGCTTGATAGAATCCATAGGTGTTACTCGTAATGGTTTGAATAATCATGATAGATACTACACTTACGAGCCCTAAGTTGGCATAGGGCGTAGCCCCATCGATGATATATGGTACATTAGCAAATACAAAGATGGCGAGGGCAACACCCATATTCCCTACATTATTGAACATGACACAGTTTTTTAATGTTGCGATTTTAGCTACATCGTAGCCTCGTATGCGCCCAACAATTTCAGAAATAATAGAGTTTAGTATGAGTACACATAGTGCACAGAAAACAATTTCCAATGTACTTGAAGTGAATTTCGCCTCATACATTGCCCTGAATACGAAAGTGGGCAATAATATATAGAAATTAAGTTTGCTCAGTGTATATAAGTCAAGTTTGAATTTTTTATCTAATACAAATCCAACACCTATAAGCATAAATATAGGAATCATGGAATTCATGAAGATATGGCCTATTAATGTTAATAAATTCATGGTCTCACCTAGAGTTCTATAATATGTATAATTGTGATTAGAATCATGGCATATTTCGGTTATAATCAATATAATATGTTATATATATCATACATTTCATATATAGTTTATACCTGATTTCTTTATAATAGTATCATACCATAGGATGTAGTGTTTAGGTTTATATTTTTAGGCATTTATATGTATTAATTCCATAGGGAACAGGAGGTTGTATGAGAAAAATTCTATTGGTTTTAATGAGTATTTGTATGCTTGCCTTTGTAGTAGGCTGTGGTAATGATACCAGTAAAACTACGGATAGCGCAAAACCAAGTACTTCTGAAAAGATTACGATTCAAGCTGCTGCCAGTCTTAAAGGGGCTCTTACAGAACTTGCTGATGCGTACAAGAAAGAGCATAACTTAGCAGATGATCAAATTGCTATTAACTTTGCTGGCTCTGGCACATTGCGTCAACAAATTGAACAAGGTGCACCTGCAAGCTTATTTATCTCTGCGGACGAAAAAAATATGAAAATGTTACAAGAAAAAGATCTTGTAAGTGATGTAAAACCATTCGTTACAAATGAACTCGTTCTCGTAGTTCCAAAGGGTCAACCTAAAATTGAGTTAAATCAAATCGCTACTGTGAAACGCATTGTATTGGGTAATCCTGAAACAGTGCCAGCTGGTAACTATGGTAAACAAGTATTAACAAAATTAGGCGTATGGGACCAAGTAGAGTCTAATGTAGTATATGCTAAAGACGTTAAAGCCGTAACAGCTTCCATTAGCCAAGCTGCTGGTGATGCGGGCTTTATCTATAAGACGGATGCTATAGCAGCTGGTGATGCAGTTGAAATTGCTGCAGTTACTCCTGCGGATTCTCATGATCCTGTCATTTACCCTATCGGTATTATTAAGAAGTATGATAATGCTTTAGCTCAAGATTTCTATAAATACGTAATGAGCCCAGAGGGCCAAAAAGTCTTAGAGAAATATGGTTTCTCTACTCCTAAATAAGCGTAAAACGCTAGCCTCATGGCTAGCGTTTTCTTATGATACAATAGAGTTATGATTTATTATCCGGTAAAGAAAGGCGGTACGGTATGAGTCCATTTTGGTTGTCATTATGGGTGGCGAGTTTAGCTCTAGTCATTGTTGTATTGATAGGCTTAGCTGCTTGTTATTGGATGAATCGCTGTAAGTGGAGCGGTATTGCTATTCTAGATGCTCTAATAACATTGCCGCTCGTGTTGCCTCCTGTAGTAGTTGGTTTTGCTTTGCTTATGGTATTTACACCGGGTTATGCCTTTGGTGCTTGGCTTGAAGTTCATGGCATGAGCGTCGTCTTTGCCGCTTCCGGTGCCGTCGTAGCTTCTTCTGTTATTGCATTTCCACTGTTTTATCAAACCGTACGTTCTGCATTGCAGTCCGTAGATCATAATATGGAGGATGTAGCTCGAACATTAGGTGCTTCAGAGTTACGTATTTTCTTTACCATATCTGTACCGCTTGCATGGAAAGGTATTTTAACAGGTAGTATTTTAGCGTTCTGTCGTGCTATGGGCGAGTTCGGTGCTACCATCTTGATTGCAGGTAATATTCCAAAGGTAACACGTACTATGCCGTTAGCTATCTACTCCTATGTAGAAGCAGGGCAGTACATGGATGCCTTTGAGCTAGTTATTTATATTTGTGTTCTTACATTGGCGTTACTGAGCGGGATTCATCTTATTACAAAAGGTTCCTTGTTCCGCCATACAGAAAATAATTAGGAGGTTCTATGATTACATTTTCCTTTACTGTAGCTAGACCTTCTGTGACTGTGAAAGCCGATGGTGAACTGTCGTCTGGCATTACTGTGCTAACGGGACAGTCCGGTAGTGGTAAAAGTACTTTTATCAAATGTATCGCGGGCCTCGTAAAACCGACTACTGGTAGTATTCAATGCGATGAAACGACGTGGGTTGATCGAGATAAAAAGCTTTGGGTGCCCGCTCAAGAGCGTCAAGTTGGCTATATGCCACAAGGTAATATCGTATTCCCTCATTTGTCCGTAGAACATAATATTACTTACAGTAAGCGCGGTACACCTGAGATGTGCGATACGCTATTACAGCGGTTAGGCTTAGAGAAATACAGAAAAACTAAGGCGGGCAGTCTATCTGGTGGTGAGCAACAACGGGTTGCACTGGGTCGTGCCCTTTATTCAAAGCCGACTATTTTGCTCCTCGATGAGCCTTTATCTGCACTCGACTGGAACTTGAGAAAACAAGTTCGTGAGGACCTTGTATCTATCATCCGTGAATGGGATGTCCCTTGCGTATGGGTTACCCATGATGAAAGTGAAGCAGAAAGCGCAGGAGATAGACACTGGACCTGTGAAAACGGAATCATTACAATTCCTAAATAAGGGTAAGTCTAATAAAAATATAAAACACCTTCATAAACGGTATTATATGATTATGCTATTCAACTTGAATAGGGGTTCATTATGATGACGATTTGTGAAGATGTTTTTTCTATTATTGTAATCTTTATTATTGATTTAGTATATGTACATTATGTTGTTGTTCTTAGGGTTTAATTCCTGAAGATGTGTGTGCTGTTTTACTTATAAATCCAACGATAGCTGTAACGACAAATGCCATTGTAAAGGCTGGTAATGTAGCACCTATTGTGCTTTCACTACGCAACATATAGTGGTATAAACCAACAGATACGGCCCAAATAAGACCTCGTACGAGATAAGCCGACAATGTTTGTACTTGTTGGCGATTGATAAAGTAGTCCGCCAATAAGATGGCAATCATCGGTGCAAATACAGAGCCGATGAGGTATAGGAAGTCTGTAATATCATCCATTGGATATAGAATAGCTGCAATCGTGCCCACGATAGTAACGATGACGGCTACCCCTTTACTGGATACACCGTTATAGATGGTCGTACTAGATACGCCGGCAGAGTAAGCGTCCATAAAGGTTGTAGTAACGGTAGAGAAGATAATAACGATGAGTCCTGCAAGGCCAAGGCCTGCATTCATCATGATCGTAATGATGGAGTCGCCACCGCCAAAGATAGCGGCACTAAGACCTAAGGTGTACATAACGATACTTGTTATAGTGTAGACGGTAGCACTTGTAAGTGATGCGGATACAGGATTTTTACTTTCACGGGTATAATCACTGATGAGAGGTAGCCAAGATAGTGGCATGGCAATAGATAATTCAAGGGCAGCGATGAAACTCATATTCCCGTTCGTTAGAAGGTTAGCTTCACTAGGCCACTGCCATATCATGTGAGCGCCCATGTAGAGGGTGAGACCTAGCAATAGAATAGATACGATGGCTTGAATATAACCCGTATTGTGGAGGCCGATGAACAGCCACAGGATGACAAGTGCTCCAATAGCTATGGTCCAAATCATAGGGGATAGGGGCGCTAGCTCTTGTAAGGCTAGCATAGCATCGTAGATCATGATGCTAGTCCAGCCGATGAGTTGAAGCATATTTAAAAAGGCAAAGCCTTTAGCCCCTAGCGGGCCGAAGCTGAAGGCAGTAGTATTCATACTGCCTTGTCGCAAGCGCCCACCAATGAGCCCTGCGCCAAAGAGTAATATACCGCCAATAATGTGTCCCAGTATGATGGCATATAGACCTTGGGTGAGCCCTAAGGGGGCCAGATAGGTACCGGTCATGATTTCCGCTATAGATAGAGCGGCACCGAACCATATCATGGTGAATTGTGGTTGTGTAATGTATGTGTCTTTCATACGTCCTCCTTGCCAGGAAGTCATAGAAAAAGCCGAGTCCCAAAAAGGAACTCGGCTATTAATCCTCTATGTTCCCTACGTTGGCATTATCCAAATCAGGTTATGGGTTAAAGCGTTAGCTTACTCTCAGCCCACTTTTGTGAGCACCCCGTTATGGCTTCATTATACGAGGTGCTACGAAAACCGTCAATTCTTTTGTTGCATAGATTGTATATTGATGTTATAACTAGAGTATAAAAACATATTGCCACTAGGGGTGCTTTTGCTGAGATTGACCATTCAAAACCCTAGACCTGATCCAGATAATACTGGCGTAGGGAAGTGGAGTGCAACATAATACTAAACTATTACGAGACCATTCCATTGGGAGTGGTCTTGTTTTTATATGTTTGGAGGTATTATGAAAAAACTGATTATTGCTAGCATATGTGTAGCCTTAGGTGTAGTGTTATCTACTACATCAATTCCTGTTGGACCGGCTCGTATTTTTCCGTTTCAACATATGATTAATGTTATCTTAGCCGTTGTGGTAGGGGCCAGATTTTCCGTAGGTGCTGCCTTTAGTACTTCTTGTTTACGGAATATATTGGCACTAGGATCTCCTTTAGCCTTTCCTGGCAGCATGATTGGCGCTTGGTTATCTGCGTATTTATATAAAAAATATAATGCTATCTGGGCGGCGGCTCTAGGTGAAATCATTGGTACAGGCCTCATTGGTGCTCTTGTGAGTTATCCAATAGCCCATTTTCTATTAGGTAAACCTTTGGCCTTGTTGACCTTAATCACATCCTTCTCCATGAGCTCTGTGGCAGGTGCTTGCATTGGGTTCATAGTATTACAAATCTTATCTCGTCGTCATCTATTACATAAGGAGGCATAATGAAACTACATACTGCATTGACAATTGCTGGTACTGATCCTAGCGGTGGTGCTGGCATTATGGCCGATTTGAAATCCTTCCAAAGTCGTCACGTATACGGCATGGCCGTTGTGACTTCTGTGGTGGCTCAAAATACGACGGGCGTTCACCATGTAGAACATCTATCGCTAGAGAGTATTGAGCAACAATTACACGATGTGTATTCTGACATTGAACCACAAGCGGTTAAGACTGGCATGATTGCGTTGCCGGAGATGATGGACCTCATCTATCCTTATGTGAGTAAACCCATTCCGTACGTAATGGATCCCGTTATGATTGCTACTAGCGGTGACCGACTCGTATCGGATGAAGCGGTGAATTTCTTAAAATCTAAACTTATTCCTACTGCAACTGTTATTACCCCTAATCGCAGCGAGGCTGAGGTCTTAGCGGACATGTCTATTACCTGTGAAAGCGACATAACAACAGCGGCGAATCGTATCTTACAGGACTTAGGACCTCAAGTCGTTATCATTAAAGGCGGTCACATCGGCGAAGATGCAACAGATTATGCTTTCACTAAGGATGGTAGTGTTCGTACTTGGACAAGTCCTAAATATGATACGGTGCATACTCATGGTACGGGCTGTACCTTCTCTGCCGTGATTACGGCAGAGCTTGCAAAGGGCTGTGATGTAATGGATGCTATTGGCATTGCTAAGGACTATATTGCACTTGCTATTAAACATAATCCCGGGCTGGGAAATGGCTGTGGTCCCGTTAATCATATGGCGTATGGACTGTTATCGAATGGTCCTGAAACGATGGATGAGCTCTTGAAAGATGACGAGAGGAGATAGTGATATGACCTATGAAAATCCTTATATGAATGGTCAAATTTGGCCTGAACTAAATATATTAGAAATCTTGCGCCAGAGAAACCCTCTCGTTATTTGTATTACCAATGACGTGGTGAGGACCTTTACAGCCAATGGTTTACTCGCCATTGGTGCTTCACCGGTGATGAGTGAGTGTAGTGAAGATTTGAAAAACCTCATTGTTCATGCATCGGCGCTACTCATCAATATTGGCACTCTTACACCGGATAAGGTTAGGTACTACAAAGATGCCATAGCACTGGCGAAGAAACATGAGGTTCCTATCGTTTTAGATCCAGTGGGCTGTCATGCGGGGGCCTATCGTTTATCTGTAGTGTTGGATTTGATTAAGACTGGTGCTATCTCATTATTGCGAGGCAATCAAAGTGAAATTAAAGCAATCTACGATGCTTTAAGTCCTAATAATCAGATAGATACTTCCACTACCGGTAAAGGTGTAGATGGAGTGCAGGTCGAGGATAGTGCCGTTATGACGTATCGTCTAGCGCGCCTTATTAACTGTCCTGTTGTAGCTACTGGCGAAGAGGATTATGTTTCCGATGGAACTCGAATATTTGCAGTGCCACACGGACACCCTATTATGACGGCTGTAACGGGTACAGGTTGCTTATTAGGGGCTGTATTAGCGGCTTTCTTCAGTGCTTATCAACCATGTAAAAACACACTATCTATCGGTGAGTTTCTCGCCTATGCATTGGCTTACTATGGTTTAGCCGGTGAAAGTGCAGTGCAGGTAAGTGGCGTAAAACCTGGTAGTTTTGGTGTAGCCTTTATGGATAGTTTATATACGCTGGATGATACGATGCTTGTATCTGAAAACCGTATAAGACCAATAGTTGTACCAGATCAATTACAGGTATATTTCGTGTGTGGCACACAAGATACAGGGCTTAATAAGAAACGATTGCTCGAAATCGTAGAAGAGGCTTGTCGTGGAGGCGTAACCTGTTTTCAGTTTAGAGAAAAGGGCGATGGTACATTAGAAGGTCAACAGAAGTTAGAACTAGCACAACAGTTACAACATATCTGTGCCAAGTATGATGTGCTCTTTATTGTTAATGATGATGTAGAATTAGCGGTTGCTGTTAATGCGGATGGTGTTCACGTAGGACAAGATGATATGCGTTTAGAAGATGTACGCCATCTTGTAGGCCATAAGGTAGTGGGCATATCTATACATTCCGTAGAGGAACTCCGTAAAACAGATGTAGTGTATGCGGACTGTGTAGGAGTAGGTCCTATGTATGCAACCAGTAGCAAGCCTGATGCGCAAGAACCATGCGGACCAGAACGTATATCTGAACTGCAAGCAAAAGGGTTAACCTTACCATGCGTTGGAATTGGTGGTATTACTTTAGACAATACTAGGGTGGTGCTACGTGCTGGTGCCTGTGGTGTAGCTGTTATATCTGCCATTGCCCATGCAGAAAAGCCTTATGAAGCGACTCGACAATTTAAACAATTAGTCTCTAATAGTCAATATAATCTATAATGCCCTTTACAACATTTTTAGCATAGAACACAAAAAAGACGATGACCGAAGTCATCGCCTTTTTTATTGAGGTTGTCTGTACATACAGTTAGGAAAATCTGCACTTGCAGTGTTACATACTGTATTAAATAGTTATCTAAACTTATAGATTAGATGGATTCAACGTGGCGTTGGAAGAAAGCTTGTGGGTGAGCACATACTGGGCAAACTTTAGGAGCTTCTTCACCAACGTGAATGTAACCGCAGTTAGCGCAAATCCATGCAACTGGTTGATCGTTGTGGAACACTTTGTTGCCAGAAACGCGAGCAGCTAATGCAAGGTAACGAGCTTCATGACGAGCTTCGATTTTACCAACTTCGCGCATTTGGAAAGCGATTTTAGCAAAGCCTTCTTTTTCAGCTTCGTCAGCGAATTCTTTGTACATTGTAGTATGTTCGTAGTTTTCACCAGCTGCTGCATCGCGAAGGTTAGCTTCGATATCAGCGGAGATGTCGCCACCATGAAGAGCTTTGAACCAAACTTTAGCATGTGCAGATTCGTTGTGAGCTGTTTCTTCGAAATAATCAGCAATTTCGTTCATGCCAGCTTTACGAGCTGCTGCTGCATAGTATGTATATTTTTGGAATGCTTGGGATTCGCCAGCGAATGCTGCTTGAAGATTTTTTTCAGTGTTAGAACCTTTTAATTCTGCCATTTTAATACTCCTTTGTACTTACATTAAATTTCAAAATTTTTACTTAGTTATATATTCATAACCACTTGGTTGTGAATGCGATGGTGGGTAACTCACTTGAGTTTAAGTTAAATAAAAACTTATTTATATACTGATTAGATAGACACTTGTCTATATTTGAAAAAAAGCACTTGCTTATCTTTTAAATGAGTACTTACCTATATTTGCAAAGAGGCACTTGCCTATAATTTACACCACAATGTTTTTGATTCGTATACTTAACGAATAATCATTGTTGACTATATTGTAACATAGTAAATGAGAAATGCAAGTGTTTTTGTAAAATTTATTTCGAAAATTTTCTAAATGATAAATATTATCAATGTAGTAAATAAGCGGTTTTTGAAAGCCTGTTAGGTAATGGATTTATTAAAAATAGAATTACTGATAATGAGAACGAGAATTACATGGAAAATCATTATTGTTTATGGAAATATTTGTTTTTGGTAACAATTCTGATTAAGCCGATAGATCTTATTAGTCAAAGTGTACTTTTACCTATATTGGAGAACATATTTTAAGTATAATAAGATATATATAATAGAAATAGTATAAGGAGGCGCTATGGCGTTTATTAGATATTATGTGGGCGATATAGTACAAATGAAAAAATCGCATCCCTGTGGCAGTGATGAGTGGGAGGTCAAGCGCATAGGTACAGATTTTCTTATCGTTTGTAAAGGTTGTGGTCATCAACTGCTGATGCCGCGCCCTAAATTTGAAAAGGCTGTCAAGAAAATCGTTTATCGATTGCCAGAGAATGAGTAAGGAGGTCCTATGGTACGACTTACTGACTATGTAACAAATGGGGGCTGTGCATGTAAGATTGGTCCTCATATATTAAATCGTGTTTTGAAAGCCGTGACACCTGTTACAAATGACCAAGTCTTAGCCGATATGACCGGTGCAGATGATGCAGGTGTATATAAAATTTCTGATACCTTGGCATTGGTTCAAACATTAGACTTTTTTACACCTATGGTTAATGCTCCTGTTTTGTTTGGTAAGATTGCTGCTGCCAATGCATTAAGCGATGTGTATGCTATGGGTGGAACTCCATTGACTGCCATGAACATCGTGGGCTTTCCAGTACCTCTTGTTGAGCAAGGAATCTTAACAGACGTATTAAACGGCGCAGGCTCTATCGTAGCCGAATCTGGTGCGGCTATCGTAGGAGGCCATAGCATAGAAAATAAAGAACCTATCTTTGGCATGTCTGTGACAGGGCAAGTGAATCCCAATTGTATTTGGCAAAACAAAGGGGCCCAAGTAGGGGATGTATTGGTGCTAACAAAATGTATTGGAACAGGTATTATGAATAATGCGCTGAAAGCAGATTTATTCCCTGTGGGTACCGGGCAAGCTGTCACTAGTATGAGTACTTTAAATCGAGTAGGTGCAGAGGTAGCTCACAACTTTACTGTGCATGCTTGTACTGATGTGACTGGTTTTAGCCTTATGGGGCACTCTGTAGAAATGGCCAGTGCCTCTGGTGTGACAATACACATTAAGGCTTACGATATTCCTCTTTTTGATGATGTTATTGAAGCGGCTCAAATGGGATTAGTACCAGCTGCGTCTTATGGTAACCGCAAGGCTATAATTGACGTACAAGTAGATGAATCTTTAGACCCTGTATGGACGGACATTCTCTTTGATCCACAAACCTCGGGTGGTTTGATGTTCTCTGTTCCTGCTAATGAAGGTGAACAACTGGTAGAGGCGTTACATAAGGCTGGTATAGACTGTGCGGCTATAGTAGGTACTGTTGAAAGCTTCTCAGGGTTGGCTGTACGTGTAACCGAATGACATTAGAAATAATATAATATAGCGCTTAAGGTGTTAAATTATATATCATTAGCTGATAGCTGATAGCTGATAGCTGATAGCTGATAGCTGATA
>CAJMLW010000027.1 GCA_905214495.1 uncultured bacterium
GCAACGGCCTTCTAAGCCGTGGGTCGGGGGTTCGAATCCCTCCTGGATCACCAAAGAAATAAGCGGATAGCTCGTAATGAGCTATCCGTTTTTGCATTGCTATTTTAAATTAGAACCGGCCTGTACTAATTTGAAGAACTCTATGTATATCTGTTAAATTATTAATTCGCATCTATCTCTACGGTATTCTTCTGTAACTATTGCACCAGTTCTGTATTTGTCATATTACCTGCGGCCACATCGATAATCATGTTTTCTACGTCTTGTTGTGTTGCCATAATATCGAATCCATTATAATTAAATACACATAAATGCTATGCAGTGCAGTTCGCTTGTTTCCGTCAGTAAAAGGATGGTTATTGGCGATGCCATAATATAACTGTGCCGCTTTATCGTAGATGGATGGGTATAGATCATTCTCCATAAAGGTTTGAAAGGGCGTATTGACGGCTGACGCTAATAGGTTTTCATCGCGTACGCCTGGTGAAAGGACAAATGCATTTTCTAATTGGGTGTGGTGATATATTTTGACCTTTATTTCTATTATATAGGTAATAAATCAATAGAAACAATAGAATTCCTAATAAAATAAGTAAAAAATAAAAATAGAAAACCTCTTGTAAACCTAGTATTTATCTGCACTTTTATTAATAAAATTGTATTTATCAAAATAAAAGTCAAAAAAAGTCAAAAATATTTAATTTGACCTATTGACTTTTTGACTTAATGGGCTTATTATAATGACATAAGGTTAAAGAAACCTAGAAATAAAGCAAGAAATAAAGCAAGAAATTAAAGAGTCTTAAAAGGTCAAATAGATATACTTGTAGTGAGAAAGTGAGGTAATATATATGAACAACAACTTCAATAACTTTGGCAGCGATTTTGGTAGCATGAATGATTTGTTCAATCAATTGATGGGTAACATGGGTGGTTATTCCACAGAAAATCGTCGTTATAAAATAAATGGTCGTGAAGTAACTCCTGAAGAGTTTGCTTATTATCGTCAAACAGGTCATTTACCTACTAATGAAGAAATCCAAGCAGCACAAGCTGCAGCTCAACAAGGCAAAATGAAAAAGGATGGTATCCTTGCTCGTTTAGGTACGAACTTAACAGATGAAGCTCGTAACGGTAAGCTTGATCCTGTTATTGGTCGTAACAAAGAAATTCAAGAAACTGCTGAAATCTTAGCACGTCGTACAAAAAATAACCCAGTTCTAGTCGGCGATGCTGGTGTTGGTAAAACAGCCGTTGTAGAAGGCTTGGCACAAGCAATCGTAAATGGTGATGTTCCAGCAGCGATTAAAAATAAAGAAATCATTTCCATCGATATTTCTGGTTTGGAAGCTGGTACTCAATATCGTGGTTCCTTCGAAGAAAATATCCAAAACCTTATTAAAGAAGTTAAGGCCGCTGGTAATATTATCTTGTTCTTCGACGAAATCCATCAAATCTTGGGCGCTGGTTCCACCGGTGATGGTCAAGGCTCCAAAGGCTTGGCAGATATTTTGAAACCTGCTTTGTCCCGCGGTGAATTAACAGTTATCGGTGCTACTACACAAGATGAATACCGTAACACAATCATGAAAAACGCAGCACTTGCTCGTCGTTTTAATGAAGTAAAGGTAAACGCACCATCTGCAGAAGATACTTTTAAAATTCTACAAGGCATTCGTCCATTGTACGAAGCGCATCATAATATTGAATTGCCAGATGCCGTTTTGAAAGCAGCTGTAGATTATTCCGTACAATATATTCCTCAACGTAGCTTGCCAGATAAAGCCATCGACTTGATTGATGTAACAGCAGCTCACTTGGCTTCCCAACATCCTGTAACTGATATTAAAACATTAGAAGCAGATATTGCAGAAGCTAAAGCAAAACAAGAAGAGTTTGCTCAAAAAGAAGATTACGAATCCGCTATTAACGAAAAAATGCGTATTCAAAAATTACAAGAAGAAATCGACAAACATACTGACAATCAAAAGGTTGTAGCTCAAGTTAACGATGTAGCAGAAGCCGTTGAAAGAATGACAGGTATCCCTGTATCTCAAATGGGTGCATCCGATATTGAACGCTTGAAAGATATGAAATCTCGTTTACAAGCTCATGTCATCGGCCAAGATAAAGCAGTAGAAGCTGTATCTAAAGCTATTCGTCGTAACCGTGCAGGCTTTGACGAAGGTAACCGTCCAATCGGGAGCTTCTTATTCGTAGGTCCTACTGGTGTTGGTAAAACAGAATTGGCTAAACAATTAGCACTTGATATGTTTGGTAACAAAGATGCTATCATCCGCTTGGATATGTCCGAATACAGCGACCGCACAGCGGTTTCTAAATTGATTGGTGCTACAGCTGGTTATATTGGTTACGAAGATAACTCCAACACATTGACTGAACGCGTTCGTCGTAATCCATACTCCATCGTATTGTTCGACGAAATCGAAAAAGCAGACCCTCAAGTTATTACATTACTTCTTCAAGTATTGGACGATGGTCGCTTAACAGATGGTCAAGGTAACACAGTAAACTTCAAAAATACTGTTATCATTGCTACATCCAACGCAGGCTTTGGTTATGGTAGCGATAATGATGATGAAAGCAAAGTTGATGTAATGGACCGCATTGCTCCATTCTTCCGTCCAGAATTCTTGAACCGTTTCAATGCTGTTATTGAATTTAATCAATTGAGCAAAGAAGATTTGAAGAAAATCGTTGATTTGATGCTCGACCAAGTTAACAAAACTTTGGCTAAAAAACAAATTACCTTAGATGTAACTGACGTGGCTAAAAATTTGTTGATGGAACAAGGTTACGATAAAACTATGGGCGCTCGTCCATTACGCCGTGTTATCGAATCCGAAATTCGTGATAATGTAACAGACTACTACTTGGATCACATCGATGCGAAACACTTGTTGGCTGATGTTGTAGATGGTCACATCGTGATAAGCGACAAGGATGCTGCTAACACATCCGATGCTAAATCCGATGATGACAAATCTGCAGAAGTCAGCAAACAAGCTGATGATGCTGCATCCAAGGACAATAAATAATCAGTAGGCTATTGGCCCTTTCATTGAATCCCTTACAACTCTCTCCATATACATGAATATAACAATAGTCCTATCGATAGTGAAAGCACTCGACATTATATCGAGTGCTTTTTTGCGTTTTTATATGAATTTTGTATACATGACAAAAATCATTGATAACGTATTAATATATTTTGTATAATCATATTACTATATTCTATAGAATTTAAAGAAAAGATGAAGAATGAGAGGAGCATAGTGATGTCACATTATATAGATTTAAATAGCGATTTAGGTGAAAGCTTTGGCAATTATACTTTGGGCATGGATAGTGAGGTATTAAATCACGTCACTAGTGCCAATGTGGCTTGTGGTTGGCATGCCGGCGATCCTCTCATTATGGAGGTCACCGTTAAGATGTGCAAAGAAAAGGGCGTAGCCGTAGGGGCCCATCCGGGATATCCCGATTTGATGGGCTTTGGACGCCGTAAGATGGCGTTGAGTTCTGATGAGGCACGAGCCTATATGGTGTATCAACTCGGTGCATTGCAAGCCTTTTGTCATCAATATGGCGTTGAGTTACAGCACATGAAATTGCATGGTGCCTTTTACAATATGGCGTGTGTAACGCCGGACCTAGCCGATGCAGTGCTAGATGGATTGCAAGCGGTCAATCCCAATGTTCGCGCTATGGTGCTCAGCGGTAGTTATATAGCTAAAGAGGCGGAGCGACGAGGTATTCCTGTGATTCAAGAGGTTTTTGCAGACCGAGGTTATACAGAGGAAGGCACCTTGGTGCCCCGTACGGAAGAGGGGGCTTTCGTAAAAGACCCACAAGAGGCATTAGAACGAGTGCTCATGATGGTGCAAGAAGGCAAGGTCGTAACAAATACGGGCAAAACAATCGATATTGCAGCCGATTCCGTATGCGTCCATGGCGATAATCCAAAAGCGATAGCTTTCACAAAGTATATTCGTGAAGGCCTCACTAAGACAGGTGTCGTGGTAGCGAATTTTCAGAATCGATAGATTACAATCGATTGTACAAGAATAGATAGAATCAGAATAGATAAAAGGAGTCAGTATGAAACCGATTACAGGTAAAGCGAGTTTATCTGTCCTCTTAGGGGCAGCGTTTTTGATGGCCACGTCGTCCATTGGGCCAGGATTTATGTTACAAACGGCGGCGTTTACAGGCCAGTTAAAGGCGGATTTTGCGTTCGCCATTGTGGTGTCCGTTATTTTCTCCATCATTGCACAGCTCAATGTGTGGACCATCATCGGCATATCCCAAATGCGGGGCCAAGATATTGCGAATAAAGTATTGCCAGGGCTTGGTTATGCAGTAGCGTTCTTGATCTCGCTTGGGGGCCTTGCGTTCAATATCGGCAATATTGGCGGTGCGTCCATGGGCCTTAACATCGTATTCGGTATCGATACGACGATGGCGGCGGCCATCAGCGGTATTTTGGGGATTTTATTATTTGTATCCCCTAAAATGGGCGGCGTCCTCGATAACACGGCGAAGTTATTGGGCACTGTGATGCTCGTCCTCATCGGTTATGTAGCGTTTTCCACAAATCCTCCTGTAGCAGAGGCTGCAACGCATGCCCTCGTGCCAACAAATTATCCTTGGCTAGCTACAATTACCCTTATCGGTGGTACCGTAGGTGGTTACATTACATTCTCCGGCGGACATCGCTTGATTGATGCAGGTATCACAGGTCGTGAACATTTAAAGGATGTACGTCGCGCTGCCTTCATGGGTATGTCTGTAGACGCCATCGTTCGTATATTGCTATTCTTAGCCGTACTTGGCGTAGTATCCATGGGCTTTGTACTAGATCCAAAGGACCCCGCAGGTTCCGCATTCTTACTCGGTGCTGGTGAAATCGGTCATAAACTATTCGGTATCGTGTTCTTCTGTGCTGCGTTGACATCTGTTGTGGGCGCTGCCTATACATCGGTGTCCTTCCTTAAAACCTTGTTTAAGGTTGTGGAACGGTATGAAAAATTGACCATCATGGCATTCATCTTCGTGTCCACTTGCATTCTTATCTTTATCGGCAAACCAGCTACGCTGTTAATTGTGGCGGGCTCTGTGAACGGTTTGATCTTGCCTGTTACCTTAGCCGTTATGTTATTGGCAACGCGCAAGACGAATATCGTAGGGGACTATAAGCATAATCCGGTTCTATTCTATACGGGCTGGATTGTCGTGCTTGTGACCGCCTATATCGGTGTTACATCCTTGCAAGGTATTGTGAAATTATTAGGTTAGGGGGCACGTATGAATCCCACAATTTCTCCGGTTGGGGATAGTGCTATCTCCATCGAATTTGGTCAAGTTATTGACCCTAAGATTAATCAGCGTATCCGTCAGACCGTGGCGGGTATTGAAAGCCTTCATTTAGAAGGAATTATTGAGATAGTGCCCACCTATTGTGCGCTTCTCATTCAGTATGATGCATTGCGTTACACCTATGCTGAGCTGTGCCGCATTCTTGAACCTATATGTATGCAGCCTATTAGGACTGATGAAAGTGAACTGGTGAAGGTCGTAGAAATACCGACCGTCTATGGTGGTGAATTTGGCCCAGACCTTGGATTTGTAGCCTCTCATAATCACTTAACCGAGGCCGATGTGGTGAGCATTCATAGCAGTACGGATTATCTCGTGTATATGATGGGCTTTATTCCAGGCTTTACGTATCTGGGTGGCATGGACCCGCGCATCGCTACACCTCGTTTGTCCTCACCGCGCACGCATATTCCGGCAGGATCCGTAGGCATCGCGGGTGAGCAGACCGGCACCTATCCATCGGATTCTCCTGGAGGCTGGCAAATTATAGGACGCACGCCTCTGTCCATGTACGATGAGTCGCGAGAACAGGCGGCTCTTCTCAAGGCGGGCGATTATGTGCGCTATGTTCCTATTGATGAAAGTGCGTTCCACTGTATTAAGAAATTGGGCACTTCTTTTAAGCCCGTTGTACATCATGTAAAGGTAGGTGACCTCCGTGGTGGCAGGTGAATATAAGAATGCGTCATTTGAGGTGGTCTCGCCTGGTATGATGACCACTGTGCAAGACGGAGGGCGCGTAGGCTTTCAACAATATGGTATGCCCGTGGCCGGTCCTATGGATGGTGAAAGTTATGCTATCGGCCAAGCCCTCGTAGGGAATACGACGCCCGTAGGGGCTTTGGAGTGCACTGTCCTCAGCCCTACGCTAAAGGTGAAAGGCACATGCATTGTTGCTTTCACAGGCGCCGACATGAGGCCTACCATTAATAATGTTGAGGTGCCACGGTACATTCCCTTTGTCTGTCATGACGGCGATGTCATCTCTGGTAGCTTTAGCCAATGTGGGGTGCGCATGTATATTTCCTTCGCTGGCGGCATCGATGTACCAGAAATCAATGGCAGCGTAGCGACACATACAAAGGCGAATATCGGTGGATTTGAGGGCCGTCCTCTAGCAGCGGGCGATGAAGTACGTTTGAAGGACTGCACCCACGATACTATCATCTGCGACTATATTAGAGAATCAAATCATTTATTTAATACAGTCCTATTTAATCGGGGCGGTCGTGAATGTCATGAACCGCTACGAGTTGTACTGGGCTCGCAAGCTAAGTGTTTTACAGAAACAGGTATCCATAATTTTAGCAGTGAACTTTATACATTGACCATCCAATGCGACCGCATGGGATTTAGATTAGATGGAGCTCCTGTTGAACACATCGACGGCGCCGATATCATATCGGATGGCGCTGTGTTTGGATCCATTCAAGTCCCGTCTGATGGGAATCCAATCATCCTCATGGCAGATCGGCAAACGACGGGGGGCTATACAAAAATCGGTAGTGTTATTACGGCCGATTTACCTAGACTGAGTCAATTGCCTATTGGGGATGGAATTATCTTTGATATTGTATCTGTGGAAGAGGCGCAAGAGATTTATAGGGCATATATGCAAAATTTGCATAGCAAAATTCGGCTAGCTTTTGCACAAAGTACATTTGTATTTTCTGTACGAAAAACATCTGTTAGTGAAGTATGAATTGATGAAGGCATACTCACTATGTATATCTATCGGTTATGCCGTAAATCCTGAGCTTACAAATATGACGTTTGCTACATTTAAGGATACTGCGACTGGCAATATAACGGTAATGAATGGTAACGGTATTACCATTACGCCAGCAGTTGGAGCAACACCAGCTAATCCTGTATCCTTAACGAAGGATGGCCTCAATAATGATAATAACCAAATTAAAGGAGGTGCGCCTGGTACAGAACCAACCGATGCAGTGAATGTAGCTCAGTTGAATGCATCTAATGCAAATACAAGCCAAGCTATTAATCAATAAAAAAGAAAATGCAGAACAAAAATATGTTATCGCTGATCAAGCGGCTCGTCTGACTACGTTAGAAGCTGAGAACGAACAACAACGTCGTGAATTGGCAGAAACGAAGAAGGGCTTAGACGATTTGAAAGTGGCAGTAGATAAATTGTTAGCATCCAAATGCTAAGCAACAAATTATTGATAATAAAAATCAAATTGTAAAGATATAATAATCTTGGAATAAAATAAAGAACCCTCTTAGCTACGATACTTATACCCTGTTATGTATAAAACGTATGAAAGAGGGTTCTTTGCATTTTTGATATAGGTTATTAGATAAAATGTATAATATATGAATGATTTCTCATGTGTTATATGATATAATACGGTGATATTATGGAAAGTTTAATGTAATCTCTTTGGGTTTGTTATAGGGAATCATTATGTTAACATCATTACAACGCTGGTTTTCAGTAGATACCATATTACCGATGAAAGATCGACTGGGACCGGTAGATACTACAAAAAACTTATATAGTAAATACTTAAAAATTGCATGGCCTGCTACCTTGCAAGGGCTCATGATGCAGTTGATGACTGCCATTGATTTGGCTATGGTAGGTTCCTTAGGGGCCTCCGCACTGGCTTCGGTAGGCATTATGGGGCAACCAGCAATGGTTATGCTCGTCATTTGCCGTGCCTTATCGATTGCAGTAACTGCAATTATTGCTCGCCGTCATGGTGAAGGTGATGTAGATGGCATGAATGCAGTGCTCAAGCAATCGATTCTACTGAACTTTTTAATTTATATTCCCTTGCTTGCAATATGTTTATTTAATTTAGAGCATATTTTGCGATTTACCGGCGCAGAGGATGGGTATATTGAAACGGCTGTTTGGTATGGTCGATTCATTGTCATGAGCCTTGTGTTCCAGTCCTTTAGTCAAATTGTAGGGGGCGCCCTCATTGGGTATGGCAATACAAAGGTTATCTTTAAATCCAATGTGGTGGGGAATATCTTAAATACGATTATGAATTTCTTCTTAATCTATGGTATTGCCTTTTTTCCAGAATTTGGTGTCATGGGGGCCGGTATTTCGACGCTCATCAGTAGTGCCGTTATCGCAGCTTTGTTGTTGCGGGCTATCTCGCGACATACAAAGACTGGTCTCACCTTGTTGCATTCGTCAAAATGGCGCTTTGAGCGTTCCGTACTTCATACGGTGTTCCACGTAGGGGGCAGCTCCTTAGGGGAACAGTTCTTTGAACGTTTTGGTATGTACACATATACTATGATTGTGGCATCCCTTGGTGCCGTACCGTTGGCTGCACATTATGTGTGTATGAACTTGATGGATATATTCTATTACTTCGCCATGGGCCTTGGCTTTGCCGGCGCCTCTCATACAGGTCAAAACTTGGGTCATAAACGGTCGGATTTAGCGAAGGCTTTTGGTCGTATCGGTGCTCGCATGGGACTCTTTGTAGGATTTGTTAGCGGCCTTATATTCATTAGTGCAGGCCATTTGCTTGTACAAGCCTATACTCGTGAAAGTGAGGTTGTCACATTGGCTACAGCGTTGATGGGCATCATGGCTATCGCTGCTTTTCCTCAAGCATTACAACAGGTCTTTGCTGGGGTCTTGAAAGGTGCAGGTGATACTTTTTATATCATGAAGTATTCATTAATTAGCGTTGCCGTTATTCGCCCAATCATTACTTATGTGCTATGTATTACATTAGGTCTAGGCTTATATGGGGCATGGATTTCTCTATGTTTAGATCAATCGTTACGGCTTATTTGTGCCTATATACGATTTGTTGGTGGCTCATGGCAGCATAAGGTGGTATAAGTATATCAAAAATTTTAAAATAGTTTACTAAAAATTTATTAATTTATACTTGATTAGAAAATGTTGATAGGATAAAATATAAATGTGGAATAAATAATACGTTGGGGAACGTGTTATTTACAATAATTATCAATTTCACGTATATATGTAAGGGATATATATATGAATATAAAGAGGCATCGGCCAGTAGTGGTCGATGCCTCTTTTATATGTATACGCACATGACTAAGCCCCAGATAGACTGAGGCTGTAGTATGTTTATAAGATTAATTATAAACTATTGCTTTCTAACCATGCGGTCATAGCTTTTTTGCCTGCAACAGGTAGGGATTCGGAGAAGGTTTGTGCATCTTCTCGAATCTTAAAAATATCAATGCCTGCATTGCATAGTTCTGCACAGTGTCCCACAAGCCAGCTTTCAATAACAGTCGGATCTGCTTCTAAGTGAAATTGCAATCCTAAAACATGATTGCCGATAGAAAAGGCTTGGTTAGGGCAGAGGTCCGTTTCGGCAAGGCGAACGGCGCCTTCTGGAATGTCAAATTCATCGCCATGCCAGTGTAGAACCGGCGTATCTCCTAAGAGGACTAGTGGTGTATGTTGACCTTCGGCAGTAAAATGCAATGGTCCAAAGCCGATTTCTTTTTTGCCATGGCTCATAGGTCCAACACGACCGTCCATGATGCGGGAAATAAGTTGCGCCCCAAGACAGATGCCGAGTAACGGTTTTTTACTATCTATACGGTCCTTAATAAACTTGATTTCATCGGTTAAAAAAGGATATATTTTTTCATCGTAAGCGCCGATAGGAGCCCCACAGACAATGATAAGATCTGCCTTCGTTGCATCGTACTGATTAAAGTCAGCAAGGGGGGCCTCAATATATTCTATGGTAAAGCCGCGTTCAATTAATAAAGGTTCTAAAATACCGGCGTTTTCAAAGTGGATATGACGTACTACATAGGCTGTTTTACTCATGGTTCCTCCTTATAACTATGTACAACTATTCTATTGCTAGTATATCATATTCTATAGAATTTTATGTGAGCTTTCATACAAAGTAAAGCAAGTGGGAAAAGTTATGTTTGGGGTGACTGCGAATAACAAAATGTCTGCCGTAGCAGGTCTTGTTATTGGTGCAACATTAACAATGTGTCACTTAATCGGTATTCCATTGACTGGTACATCTGTAAACTCTGCTCGTGCATTGGCTCCAGCCGTATTCCATCGAGCATGGTTCACTGTGAAAGATGAAGAATAAATCATCGATATATTGGCTTTTTAGAAGAGTTGTATACAATAGAATTATCGTTAAAAAAACTTATGTGTGTAAGGGCGTTTAATGGAGGGAATAATACAATGAATAAAAAATTAGTAGCATTATTGGCTGTAGCTACAATGGGTATTTCTGTTGTAGCTGCTACACCACAAACACAATTCACAAAAGGTGAAACTCAAGTTGATCTTGGCACTACAAGCGTTGAAACTAAAGCAGACGTATACGGCAAAGCTGATTACTATGTACAATCCATCTACTTCGATTCTGACCAAGACGTTCCTCGTGTAGACGTTTTCATTCACCGTTAAATTGAGCTCTCTCAATTTAACCTAAACCCATACAAGTCCATCTTTTCGTCTCTCTATATATTTTGAGTGCGATAAGATGGACTTTTGTGTTATACTAAATCTATTAGAAATACTACTGTACATATGCAATCTGATCGTTGTCATATAGCGTTCATTTACATTGTGTACAATACTTACCATGTGTTTAGTAAAAGTGAGTTATTAGTATGGAAAAATTTAAATATTATAAGGAGCTTATCGGTGCGATAATCCTGGCAGGTCTCATGATATTGGTAGCCTTGCGCATTAGCGATATAGCATCGGGCATCGATGCATTGATAACGGCTTTTGTACCGCTTATCGTAGGTGCCTGCATGGCCTTTGTTCTCGATATTCTTGTCGTCCGCTATGAACGCTGGCTTTGGCCACGTATCGAATCGGGGTGGCGGTATAAGATTCGGCGTCCGTTGAGTATTATCCTATCCTTTGTGACGATTAGTCTCATCGTGTACTTTATTGCTCGTATGGCTGTGCCGCAGTTAGTGCATTCTATTACACTTATCGTATCCGCAGCACCGCAGCTATATCTAGACTTTCAACAATGGATTTACCATTTAAGTGATACCATGCCATTGGCCTCGAATCCTACGATATTAAATACATTGAATGGTGAAAGTGTAGTTAACTACACTCGTGAATGGGGAACCAAGGGTGGCACCTATGTGGTGAATACGATGGGCACTATCCTATCGTGGACCGTAAATATTGCATTAGGTCTTATCTTTGCTATTTACATGCTACTGGATAAGGAACGCCTCATGTCGCAAGGCAAGCGCATTTTGAAAGCCTATGCATCTGATACGTGGGTGAATCGCGTAACCTATGTGGCCAAGGTTGCTGTTCAAACATTTAGTAGTTTCTTTGTAGGACAGTTTATCGATGCCTTGATCTTAGGTATCATGGTGGGCGTTACATTATGGATTTGTAACATCTCCTATGCTACGACCATTGCCTGTGTTATCGGTCTAACCGGTTTAATTCCATTAGTGGGTATATATGTAGGCGGCTTGATGGGGGCAGTTATATTGCTTACCATTAGTCCTATGGATGCGTTGATTTACATCATTATTCTAGAAGTTTTGCATCAAATTGAAAGCAATGTGATTTATCCAAAAATCGTAGGTAATTCTGTAGGGTTACCTGGGTTATGGGTATTTGCCGCTGTTATCATAGGCGGTAGTTTGATGGGCGTTACAGGCATGATTATAGGCGTGCCGCTAGTAGCCACCTGCTATAAATTACTAATGACCGATGTTGAAGAACGTTTAGCCTCTAATGAAGGCTTATAGCGTTTTATGGCTGTAATATAAATTAAAATACAAGTTTGTAGAATCCGATTACTATTGGGAGGATTATAATGAATAAAAAATTACTATCTTTGGTTATGACTGGCGTGTTGGCCGTTGGTGTTTTTTCCGTAGCCACACCGTATGAAGCACAAGCGCGTAAGACTAAACCAGAAACAAGCACAGATATTACGATTAAACGTGCACCTGGTCAATCTGTGGTTATGACAATGAGTGAAATTGGTATGATTTTCCAAAATCGTTTCCCTAATGCAGCGTTGCACTCTGTAGAATTGAATTCCAATGATTTGGCCTATGCTTATAAAGTAACTGGATATAGTAAATATCACGAATACAAAATGAAGATTGATATCATCACTGGTAATCAATCCGATATGAGTGAAGGTGGCAAACCTAAACACGTTATTGGTGAAATCTTCAACAAAGATAAAGTTATCGAACCATCTCAAGCAGAAGCAGCTGCTAAAGCGCAATTAGGTGCAGATGCTGTTATGAAGGGCTGGAAGGTTGAAGCTCACAATGGTAAAGTTAATTACTATGTAACGATGCATCAAAATGGTAAGAAAACAGTAGTAACTGTTGATGGTAATACAGGTGCTTACATTGAACAAAGTAAAGCAACAAAATTACCTCCAGAACCAGATCAAGGTTTTGACAAACGCCGTACGAACCTCGTATGGGGCCATGACATCGTTATGGATAAAAAATAATATAAAATAAGCCTCACCATCTCAATTAGATTGAACCGACCTCCTTAACGTTAAGATTTTTGGTCTAACATTAAGGGGGCGGTTCAAAAGAGAAGGTGAGGCTTTTCTTTTGTAAAAAGGAGGGAGTTAATATCTAATGATGTTGACTCCCTATTTCATTTGTTAGGTACAATCGATTACCAACGGTTTTCGTAGTACACTTGTGTCCACATAATAACCTCGATAAGAGATGGATGTGGACTCATTGTTTCACCTACGGTGATTACGGATTTAGGATCCATGTTGCGCATAATACCCTTTTTACGCAATAGTTTTGTGCGCTCTGATGCGATTTCTTCATTGATGGCTGTCAATGGGGTTATACCGCTGTTCATAAGGTTAACGTATGGTTGGAATAGGATAGAGGCTTGTGGTCCGATTACGTGAATACCAAGGATATGGTTTGTATCTTTGTCGACCACGATTTTTACAAAGCCGTCGTTTACATCACCAGGGTCAATGCCCATAGCATAGCCTTTGGCAGTAGAGGAGTAGAAGTTCTTACCGATACCTACATTGTAGCCGGCTTTAATCGCTTCTGTCTCGGTAAGACCTACGCTACCAATTTCAGGATAGGAGAAGGTAACCTTTGGCAACACGTCGTAGCGCGCCCAACGGAAATCTGCTTCATTTTTGGCAAAGTATAGATTATGTGCAATGATATCCGCTTCGTAGTTTGCGCGATGACGGAATGCAGGTTCACCGTTCACATCGCCTAACGCATAGATGCCGTCCACAGATGTTTCAAGAAACTCGTTTGTTTTGATCCAGCCCTTTGGCCATGTTTCAATACTTGTACTTTCAAGGTGTAACTCTTCGGTAGCAGGGCGGATGCCAGCGGCTACAAGAATTTCTTCCACCTTAGTTTCTGTGATTTCACCAGTGCTACGATCTTTAGTGACTACAACTTTAAGACCATCTTCTTGACGAATCTCTACAGTATCTTGATTTAGAATCACGTTGATACCGCGTTTTCTATAGTTGTTAAGGAGATGTTCAGACATATCTGCATCTTCTTTTGGTACCAGGCGTACATTATGCTGAATAATTGTTACGTCAGTGCCGGCAGAGTCAAATACATGAGCGAACTCTACGCCAATGGGACCAGCGCCTAAGACGGCAAGCGATTTGTACGGTTGTTTAGGGAACTTGTCGCCAAAGAGGCTTTCACTAGAAAGATAACCAGCCTCTTGTAAACCAGGTACATTTGGTATATTACTATAACCACCGGTACCAAGAACGATGGTAGGGGCCGTAATTTCTACGATGTCAGAACCATCGTTGAGGTGGATATTCATTACTTTATTGGATACGAAGCTAGCGGCACCGCGGTATACGTCTACATTGTCATATGCATTGTAGTAATCGTAGATACCGGCGGATTCATCAATTTTGTGCCATGTACGTTTGGAAACGATATCCCAATCCATCGTCGCTTCGCTAACATTGACGCCGATTTTGCCGAACTCTTTTACCTCTTGCACAGCATTCGCAGCTGTTACCATAACCTTTGTAGGAATACAACCGCGTGTTAAGCAGGTACCGCCAAATTTACCTTTTTCTATGATGGCCACTTTTTGGCCTTTTTTGATAGCTGCATCAGCTACGATAGTTGCGCCACCTGTGCCAACTACAATAATATCGTATTGTTTCATGTTGATTCCTTTCTATATATATATATCTAGTAATAGTTATTATCATTAAATCTATTATACCATTATATTGAAAATAATCAATATAACAAACATATTGTTTTTATTATTAGTGAAAGTTGGCGCAAGGGGAAACTTTCACAAAAAGAAAAGACGACCTCATGGATCGTCTTGTTCTATATGATGGTTTAATCCCAGTTTTCGTTGTAACCGCGTTTTGCATAGTCTGCTGTGGCAGTGAATAGAATATCTGTACTGGAATTGAGTGCTGTTTCTGTGGAGTCTTGTAATACCCCGATGATGAAACCAACGCCTACTACTTGCATAGCCACATCGTTGGAGATACCGAATAGGGAACATGCCAACGGAATGAGAAGTAAGGAGCCGCCTGCTACGCCAGAAGCGCCGCAAGCGCCGATAGTAGCGATAACAGATAAAAGGATAGCTGTAGGTACATCCACGATGATGCCCAATGTATGAGCAGCAGCCAATGTCATAACAGTAATTGTAATTGCAGCACCGCCCATGTTGATAGTCGCACCCAATGGAATGGATACGGAATACATATCAGGGTTAAGTTTCAAACGTTTAGCTAAGTCAAGGTTGACAGGAATGTTGGCTGCGGAGCTACGTGTAAAGAATGCGTAGATAGCAGATTCGCGCAAACATTTGAACACCAATGGATATGGGTTACGGCGTAAGTAGATGAAGGATAAAAGTGGATTGATTACCAAGGCTACGAAAATCATAGAGCCTAAGAGTAATACGAGAAGTTGGAAGTAGCTGATAAGTGCTTCGATACCATTTGTTGCAATGGAATCAGCCACGAGGCCCATGATACCAAGAGGTGCGAAGCGGATGATCCAACCTACTACAGTCGTAATTGCTTGAGAGATAGATTCTATTACTTCTTTTGTATTCATAGGTGCATGACGTAGCGCACCACCGATGATAAGAGCCCAGCCTAAAATGCCGATGTAGTTAGCGGACATTAATGCTTTCACAGGGTTATCAACGATATTTTTGAGTAATGTTTTCATGACTTCCGCAATGCCTTGTGGAGGTGCTGCATCAGCTGCACTAGCTGCTAGATGCAATGTAGTTGGAAAGAACCAGCTCACAAGTACGGCAAGTGCGGCGGAAAGGAACGTACCCAATAGATAGAGCGTAATTACGGAGCCCATACCTGTTTTTTGTCCGGAGCGATGTTTACTAATCGCCGCGATAACTAAGAAGAATACAAGGATTGGTGCGATACCTTTGAGGGCACCAACAAATAATACCCCTAATAGCGATAATTCGTTTGCAATATCAGGGACATAGAGAGCCGTCAAAATACCAATAATCATACCGATGATGATTTGTTGGATGAGGCTGACTCTATTAATGGATTTCATAAATCGATTCATAATAGACTCCAATACTTAATTAGACTACATAAAACAATGAATTCTGTCGTTTATCGAAGAGAAATAATAAATCCTCATAGAAAAGACATATGTCATTATACAACGAACATTGTTATAATTCAATAGATAAATGCTAATTTTATGATGCGTTTTTTCTATGTGAACATTTTGTAATTCTTTGTATATATAGTATATATATATTAGAATCGTTCTAAGTTCTAGAATGTCATCGTTGGTTATGGTATACTGTCAACATGTGATATTCTTGATTATGAAAGTGGGTACCATGAATACTAAAGAATTTAACACGTATGAAGACAAAGAACAATTTGTGCAAGGTGTATTTTCTAATATTGCCAAACATTATGATTTGATGAACACATTGCTCAGCTTTGGGCAAGATTATTCCTGGCGTAAGTTCGCCGTTAAAGAAATGAATATTGGACCTTATCAATATGTGCTGGATGTAGCTTGTGGTACTTGTGTATTTACAAAGGAAGTATTGCGTCAAGAACCGACTTTGACAGTAGAAGCATTAGACTTTAATGCAGAAATGTTAGAGCAAGGTCGTGAGCGTATGGCTCAAGCGGATCTGTTAGACCAAGTGAATTTGGTTCAAGGCGATGCGATGGCTTTGCCTTATGCGGACAATACATTTGATGCGGCTATGAGTGGCTTTGCAATGCGTAATGTACCTGATATTAAACAAGTGCTATCCGAAATGCAACGCGTTGTAAAACCAGGCGGCAAGGTGGTAGTCTTGGAATTGGCTAAGCCAAGTGCATTTGGGTTTAAGCAATTATATAATTTCTACTTCTCCTATATATTACCTATTATAGGCAAACTAAGTAAGGATAATTCCTCCTATGCCTGGTTGCCTGAATCCTTGCGTCGCTATCCTCATCAAAGCGAGATTTTAGAAATCTGGAAATCTCTAGGTTATGAAAATGCTACCTATACTGAATTAACTGGTGGCATTGTGGCGGTTCACGAAGGTGTTGTGCCAGAATCCACTACAAAATAAAACAAAATAAAGACCGTATAACATAGTTAATATCATATGTTATACGGTCTTTTGTTATGTTTGTTGTTATTGTAGATAGTATACAATATCTGCATCTTGAGATACGATTAACGATCCTTTTTCAACAGGTGTAGAAGTGCTAAGATTTGCAGCAAGCACTTTGGCGCTGCGATAATAGCCTTGGTCGAATGTACTTGTTTCTGTGTTGCTAATGTTTACAGTTTTTACAGGACCTAAGGTGCGGCCTAGAGCAGCAGCAATTACCTCAGCCTTGTGTTGGCCGTTTTGGATGGCTTCTGTAGTTAAAGAATCGGATAGCTGTTGAGATGTGTCGTTTTGGAATGAAAGACTATTTATGTCATTCGCACCAGCATTGACAGCTGCGTCTACGACCTTACCTACATTATCCAAGTTGTTGATTTTAACCGTTACAAGGTTGGATACTCTATATCCAGTATTAACGCGTTTGTCTTCTTGGTAATCACTAGTAGGATTAATTGAAATATTGGACGTGTAAATGTCTTTTTTTGCAACATTTAAATTTGAAAGTCTGCTAATAAGGTCGCTCATGATGCGATCATTATTTGACTTAGCGGCATTGATATTGTTGTTGTCACTTGTAATGCCTAGTGTGAGTATTGCATAGGTAGGTGTCACAGAGCGGGAAGCCTGACCTGTAACATGGATTTCAGATGTATCAAAAGATCCTTGTGGTGCTGCAAAGCTTGCTGTAGCTACAGAAGCACAAATAGCAGCTAAAGCAACTGTTTTGGTGAATAATTGTTTTGAGAATTTCATATATCTCTCCTTATATAGTATTAAAAGAACGGGGGATACCCCCTAAAATATGACATGTATATCATCGTAAGTTAAGTATATTGTACAAAATAGATTGCGTAAAATCAATATATTTTAATTAATATATTTTATTGAAAAATGAGTCAAAAGTGAAAATTTGTAAAAATGAGAATTAGGGGTTGCGTAGGTATGTGGTTTGTACTATAATAACTATACAGTCGTTGAGGAGACTGTTTCTTAATGAGGAAACGCTAGGTATTATCTAGATTCTTTGTTATTTGTTTTAGAGTTTTTATGTAAATCCCTCTCATAGAGATGATTACAAAATTCTAAAAAAAGATTATAAAAGTGCTTGACACTGAATGGTCAACATGTTATTATAATCTAGTCGCCAGTTGGTAAAACACTTCAAACGAAAGTATTTTAAAGCTAGATGTTATCTGGTTTAACTGGTACAGATCTTTGAAAACTGAACAATGATAGGTAATCAATCATATGATTGAACAT
>CAJMLW010000028.1 GCA_905214495.1 uncultured bacterium
ATATGTTCAATCATATGATTGATTACCTATCATTGTTCAGTTTTCAAAGATCTGTTTGCTAGTCACTGTCGTGCGCTAGCGACTTGATTATAATACCAAGTTCAGAGTATTTCGTCAAGCACTTTTTAAAACTTTTTTGAATTACATTCAACGATTTTAATGATGTGCTGTCATCCGAATTACGCCGTGTCCTAACGACTTGTATTAGTATATCATAAATAAAGAAAACGTCAACATGTTTTTAATGCTTTTTGTAACTTCATCATTATCTCATTTATATATAAGTTTTTCACCTATTTACCTTGTCGTCATATATGTACATATACATATAAAAAAGCACCTACTTGCTTAGTATTTTGATAGATGACTAATCATAAATACTATAACAGATACGTGCTTTTTATAATCCTTATTCAGCTATATATGAGTGTTTACGAATTACAAAATGATATAAAGCTAATGCTATAATCATCACAATTGCTGTAATTTGATATAAATGTTGATACCCTAATTCATTTGCAATTAAGGCTAAAATGACCGACCCTACTCCAACCGATATATCGAGTGCTAAAAAATAAGTAGCTGTAGAAACGCCTGCACGTTCTATTGGTGCTGATTGAACTGCTAACGCTTGAAATGCAGGTTGAGCTGCTCCATAGCCTAGCCCAAGTAATGGCGCAGTACAAATAATCCCAACCGGAGTCGATACCACTCCAAGAATAGCGAGGCCTACGATAAATAGGCCTACACCAGGATAGATGACGAATCGTGATCCATATCTAGCATATACTTTACCTACTAATGGTCGGCTAATAATTATCATGAGCGCAAACAAAGCAAAGAACACACTTCCCCATACACCAGCTCCCATACTATTCAATTCAATAGGAATAAATACTAGAACACCAGAGTATGTAAAACCTATAAACAATCCCATTAATGCCCAAGGAAGGCTTCGTTTCTCTATAAACTGTGATATACTCCATCCCTTAGAAGGTTTTTGTTTCGGTTTAGCTAACTCTTTTGGCAATCGAATGACATTACTTAAAATAAAAGCTAGCGCAGTCATCATAGTCAGAAAAATATATAGCGCTGAACTTCCATAGACTTGTAATGTATATAAACCAACAGCAGGCCCTAATACCATAGCAATATTTGAGAATACAGCAAACATATTGATGCCTTCACCTTTGCGCGAAGCAGGCAAAACAACTACGGCCAGTGCTGCCATAACAGTAGTACCTAATGCAAATATAGCGCCATGTATGCCCCGTAGCACAAAAATCGTTTGTAACGATGTGGTTAAATTAAACAACCCCATAATAATAAAGAATAAAACAGATGAAATCAATAAAATTATGCGTTTGTCCACCCCATCAATTAAACGTCCTGCAAACGGACGACATAAGATGGTCCCGATTTGGAAATATGTCATAGCCAATCCCGCATCTAAAGCGGTACCACCTAATTCAGCTGTTAAAATTATGGGCAATGCCGCCACTAAGACATATTGTGTCATATAAAAAATGCCACTACTTACACCATAATTGATAAAAGCAGGACTCCATAAACGTTCTGAACTCACTA
The DNA here is from genome assembly GCA_905214495.1 of uncultured bacterium. Taxonomy (GTDB): domain Bacteria; phylum Bacillota; class Negativicutes; order Veillonellales; family Veillonellaceae; genus Veillonella. The sequence continues at coordinate 1,588 of CAJMLW010000028.1, forward strand.
TATCACTCTTTCTACTTAAAATTTTATATAGTATTTATTGTATGTTATTTCTCTTTGAATCACAATGATCTTACTCATAAGAAAAACCCCAATCGCAATAAATGCGATTAGGGTTTATAGCTTTCACCATAACAATCAAATTATTGATTGCGAATGTCGTTCTTATTTCTATTTTTCCAGAGCACCCATAAAGATGTAGCGACACAGATGGATGAGTATGCACCACTGGCGAAACCAATAATCATACATAGAGCGAAGTTTTTTGTTGTATCCCCACCAAATACAAATAGAGATACGCAGGCAAACATTACAGTAGCTAATGTATAGATACTACGATGAATACTTTGTGCAATAGAAGCATTCGCCAAATCTTCAAATGTATCAGTACGTTTATGAGTATGAGCATTTTCACGAACGCGGTCAAAGATAACTACAGATTCGTTCATGGAATAGCCTACAACGGTTAAGATGGCCGCCAAGAAAGATGCATCGATTTCTAATTGGAAGAATGAGAATACACCTAATACCATAATCAAATCATGAAAAATAGCAGTCAATGCAGATGCGGCTATTCTATATTCAAAACGATAAGAAATATAGAGTGCCAATACAGCAAAGGCAATAACAAGATTCAATAGTGCATGTTGCGTTACTTCAGAACCGATAACAGCACCTACGGTTTCAATACGTTTTACTGTGTTTTCACCGATATCGCTATTCAATTTTTCTACTACAGCCGCGCTTTCACTAGGTTCCAAGTTACGAGTTCGAATCATAACATCTTCCCCTGCTGTTTCTGCAGTATCACCAGACAATTGAATTTGTGCATTTTCAAGGTCGAATGTTTTTAATACATCACGAACTTGGCTGACCTCTACTGGTTTAGTGAATTGAACCTCTACAATGGTACCACCAGTATAGTCGATACCAAAGTTAAAGCCTTTTGTAAAAATAGAAATCAAACTGATGATTACTAGAATGGAGGAAATCACAAACCACCAACGATGATGTCTAATTACGTTGAAACTCATTTGCGCTTACCTCCTTTCAAAGATTTTGGTGCAAAATCATCAGAACTTTTACTTGGTGAAATATTAGCACCGAACCAGAATGGATGATTAGTAAAGTTACAATCGATTAATAGACGAAGCAAGAAATGACTGACAGTAATCGCTGTAAACATACTTACAACAACACCTACGCCCAAGCTGATTGCGAACCCTCTTACTGGACCAGAGCCTAGTACGGTCAAGATACCGGCGGTAATGATAACGGATACGTTCGCATCAGTAATTGTAGAAAGAGCGCGTTTAAAACCAGCCTCCATAGCAACACGCATGGATTTACCAGAGAAAACCTCTTCCTTAAAGCGTTCAAAAATCAGAATATTCGCATCTACTGCAACACCCATGGACAAGATAATACCAGCAATGCCCGGTAAGGTCATAGTTGCATTAAAACCTTTGCCCAACACGAGAAGTAATAACATAACATATACAAGCAATGCTACATTCGCAACAAAGCCGGATAAACGATAAAGCAAAAGCAAGAAAACCATAATCATGGCAATACCAGCGCCAAATGCTACAACAGATTTATCCTTTGAGTCTTGCCCCAAAGAAGGACCTACAGTACGAACTTCAAGGACATTAATTTTTACAGGTAGTGCACCAGAACGCAATAAAATTGCTAAATCTTTAGCTTCATCTAAGGATCTACTACCAGAAATAGTCGCCTTACCACCAGTAATAGCTTGTTGTACCACAGGGTTTGTAAGTACTTCACCATCGAGAGTGATGGCAATACGACGACCAATATTCTTAGATGTCAAATCAGCAAATTTCTTTGCCCCTTCATCACTAAGCTCGATAGCAACTAGAGGTTGTTTATTCTGACCCATTTCCTCTTTTGCATCTTTTAGGTCATCACCGGTCATAACAGTTTCGCCTTTTTCATTTTTAAATTCAAGGACCGCTGTTTTACCGATACGTTTCATTGCTTCATCAGGATCTTTGACACCTGGTAACTCAATAATAATACGTTTTGCCCCTTCTCGTTGTACAATAGGTTCAGACAGACCCATTTCATTAATGCGTCGTTCAAGAATTTGTTTTGCTCGTTCTACCGCATCATTATCAGCTGTACCATGCTCAGTATCCTCTGCTTCTAGCACAATATGCGTACCACCTTGTAAATCAAGGCCTTGCTTTAATGAACCGGCTAACGGTCCAATAAAATACGCAAAACAACCAATAATTGCAGCAATAACGACTAAGAATTTAACTATAGCCTTGCCTTTCAAAATCGTTGCTCCCTTCTAAATAACATGAATTACACCCTGTTCTGTAACGATAGCGGGCATACGTTGATCATAGCGTTCCATCGGAATCGGTTTTTTCATAATTTGCGCTTCCCATCCAACACCAATATAGTTCGATGGTGAAAGTTCCTTAAGAAAACGGTCATAATAACCATTTCCCATTCCCATACGACCACCGCGTCGATCAAATCCGGCACCAGGCACTAACACAAAATCAATATCCTTAGGGTTTATGATTTCATAGGGCTCCTTTGGAACACGGATATTTAGAACACCACGCACTACATCGTGAAGATTATGAAGTCGTACGGCAATCATCGTAGTCTTATCAGTACAAACAGGTACATAAACGCGTTTACCTGCATGTAAAGCATGTTCTATAACATCATCCAAATTGGCTTCTTTAGGCATCGCTAAATAAGCCATAATCGATTGTGCCTGTTCATACTGAGGTAATTGAACAATCTCGTGACATAGCTTAGGTGCCCAAGATTCACAATCTGCAATAGATAAAGCAGCGCGCTGGGACTTGCACGCCTGGCGCACTGCTTCTTTTGTTATCATTACTTAGTTTCCTTATTTTTTTTAGAAACTACGGATGCGATAGCAGTACGAGCAAATGTCATTTCAACTTTTTCTGCTACTTGTACCTTAACTTTTTCATCGTCAAGTTCGATGATTTCGCCATAGACACCACCAATAGTTACAATTTTTTGGCCTTTTTTCAAGCTGTTCAACAAATTAGTACGTTCTTTTTGTTGTTTCTTTTGTGGACGCCACAACAAGAAATAGAAAATTACGACCATCAAAAGGATTGGCCAACTAGTTTGTAAAATTTGTTCGATATCACCCATGGATAATCCTCCTCACTAAAATTCATCTTATCTTTATAAGTATATCTATTCAAAATGAATTTGACTAGTTTTTTTATATTATTTATTAAAGTTATCCCAAAATTGCATTCTAAATTGAGGGAATCGATCCTCTAAAATAGCTTTACGCATCTGGCGCATAAACTCTAATAGAAAATATAAATTATGGTATGTAACAAGTCTCAATGCTAAAATTTCTTCCGCCTTATATAAGTGGCGTAAATAAGCACGAGAATAGTTTTTACATGTATAACATTGACAACCTTCTTCAAGAGGGCCCCAGTCATGCGCATATTGAGCATTTCTAATATTAAGACGCCCATGCCAAGTCATGGCCATCCCATTTCGCGCAACTCGTGTAGGATATACGCAGTCAAACATATCAATACCGCGAGCCACCCCTTCTACTAAACAGTCGGCTGTACCAACGCCCATCAAATAACGAGCTTTATTGGTTGGCAACAACGGTGTTGTATATTCGAGAATTTCATTCATCAAATCATGTGGTTCCCCTACGGATAAACCACCAATGCTGTATCCTTCAAAGTCCATCGCCACTAATTCTGCTGCACTTTGTTTGCGCAAGTCTTTATACATACCGCCTTGCACAATACCGAACATACCTTGTCTATCATGAGCATGACGAGCCTCTTGGCATCGATGTGCCCAACGCGTAGTACGCGCTGTAGAGCGTTTCGCATAATCATGTTCTGCAGGATAAGGAATGCATTCATCAAAGGCCATCGCAATATCAGATCCAAGTTGTTCCTGTACTTTTGTGGCCACCTCTGGGGAAAGAAATTGTTTAGATCCATCGATATGAGATCTAAATGTTACCCCTTCTTCGGTAATCTTACGCATATCTCCTAAGCTGAATACTTGGAAACCACCGCTATCCGTAAGGATTGCTTGATCCCAATTCATAAATTTATGAAGGCCACCAGCTTCTTCTACGAGCTCAGGGCCAGGTCTTAGGAACAAATGATAGGTGTTGCTTAAAATCACTTGTGACCCAATGGCCTTTAGCTCTTCTGGCGTCATCGTTTTTACTGTCGCCTGTGTCCCGACGGGCATAAACATAGGTGTTTCATACGTGCCATGTGGCGTATGTAACAAACCCGCACGAGCACCTGTGTGAGGACATGTTTTCTGTAATTCATATGTAATACTCGGCATAGATTCTCCTAACGTATAAACATAGCATCGCCAAAACTAAAGAATCGATATCGTTCTCTTACAGCCGCTTTATAAGCTGCTAAACAATGTTCACGACCGGCTAGTGCACTAATGAGCATTAATAATGTAGATTGTGGTAAATGGAAATTGGTTACCAATGCATCTACCATCTTAAAATTATAGCCCGGATAGATAAAGATTTTTGTCCACCCACTTGTGGCATGTAATATACCATCATCAGTAGAGGCTGATTCCAAGGTGCGAATCGATGTAGTACCTACTGCAATAATACGCTTACCCTTAGATTTTGCTTCATTAATACGACGCGCTGTATCTTCAGATACGCTGTAGAATTCGCTATGCATATCGTGATCTTCAATAGTTTCTACGGATACAGGTCTAAAGGTACCTAAACCAACATGAAGGGTAACAAACTCGAGTTCTACACCTTTAGCTTTAATTTTCTCTAATAGTTCCGGTGTAAAGTGTAGTCCCGCTGTTGGAGCCGCAGCAGATCCTTTTTCCTTTGCATACACCGTTTGATAGCGATCCTTATCCTCAAGTTTTTCATGAATATAAGGAGGTAACGGCATTTCACCAATTTCTTGAATAATATCATCAAATACACCATCACAAGTGAATTCTACGATACGTCCTCCAAAATCGGTTTTATCTAGCACAGTTGCTTTCAAACGATCATCAAACACGATAACCTGTCCAATCGGACATTTCTTACCTGGTTTAACAAGACATTCCCAGCGATCTTCTCCACATGGTGTAAGTAATAAAACCTCCACCTTGCCACCGGAACCCTCTCGTTGACCATATAATCGAGCTGGGATAACCTTCGTATTATTAAACACGAGGACATCTCCTACTTGTAATTCATCAAGTAAATCGTAAAAATGCGCTTTATGTGTATACTCACCAGTTATTTTATCCAATGTAAGCAACCGCGATGTGTCGCGAGGTTCTACAGGATGTTGAGCAATAAGCTCCTCTGGTAAATCATAATCAAAATCTGTAACTTTCATTCTTATCCTTAATACATTTTCTTCAATGTAATACCACTATAATAGTGTCTTAAAATTGTTTGATAATAGTTAGTGTCCCCTGCACCAGCTCGTTTTGCCATTTCAGCAGCGCCCCATTGTGACATACCAAGACCATGGCCCCACCCATGACCTTTAATGTACACTGTATCATTCTTGCCTGTGAAAGTATGATACGCTTTACCGGTTGAACTTGCTGGATTTTGATTGACATAAAAATCAAATAATGTTGACTTTAAACCTAACATGCCCCGTAAATCATCACCACTTACCGTAACCTTACCAGCAGTACCAACGAAGGTCGCCGATTTAATACGCCCAGACACGCCTCTATCGGCTGTGGCCTTGCCAGGATTTCCCAATGGGGTTAATTGAATACTCTTCAACTTACCCACACCCTTACTAGCAGCATTTAACTTGCCCTCTAAAGCGCTCCGGCTTGTGGATACTGTCCAATTTGACGTGCTAGAATTTCTATTTGAAAAATCTTTAACACCTTTCAAGTACGGAATATCATTGCCCCATACATTGACACTGTCCTCAGTATAGCCACCACCATCAGAATGGAACAAGGCATTAATAGGACGATTATTATATAGCATAACAACGCCTTTAGTATGATTAACAGCAGCCGTAGTACTTTGTGTTTCACCGCTCACACCACCATATACTTGATGATCTGTAGACGTGCTCACATCATAGAGCTGATTTTTATTTTCCTCCATCGTATGTAGTGCATACGTACGAGCCGCTACAGCTTGCGCTTCTAAGGCCGCTGCTGGCCAAGATGGAATCGCCTCTTGTGGAACAACACCATATAAATACGATTCCAATGGAACTGCATTAATAACCATCATAGTTCCATTATTGGCCCGCAATGTAAGAGACCCTCGATACGCTTTGCCTTCAAAGGTAAAAATGTCACCACTCGTAGGTTTTAATGTGACAACAGAATCAAGAGCTTTGCCATTAACAGCAATCTTATTGCCTCGTACACCTACGGATATAACCTTATGACTACCAACCTTACCATTATTGCTAGTAAGAACAGTTATGCCATTTACACTTGATACGGAGGCATCTTGACGACGAGATCCAAGTAAAACGCGAACGTCCGGTGTATTTTCTACACGAACGCGCGTTGTTACTTGTTCTACTTGATTCTGCGTCACCACTGCAGCCGTTGCACGAGACGTTGTAGCAGAGGTCGTAATCTTCGGTTTTACAGTAGTAGTCGCATCCTTTGGATTAGCACTCGCTACGGTCATTACCTTTGGTTTTACATTTGATTGTGCAGTAACCTTAGGTTTAACAGTTGTAGTTGCTGTAACTTTAGGTCTAATAGTCGTAGATGTAGTAACCTTTGGTGCCGGTTTTGTAACAAGCGGTTTAAACGTAGATTTTCCAATCGTTCCACGCACAGCTTTCACAGAATCTTTTCCCGATACCGTTGTTGAGAATTTAGATACAACAGGTTTTGTTCCCGATTTACCTACTACCTGTGTAGCCTCAACAGTTGCAAAACTATGAATGCCTAACAATAATGTTGTCATAATCATTAATGGTAATTGTTTCTTTTTCATTTTATTTCCCTGTTTGCGAAATACCTAGATGATCATAAGCCAATTTGGTAGCCACACGTCCCCGCGGTGTTCTACCTAAAAATCCCAATTGCATCAAATATGGTTCATACACATCTTCGATAGTATCTCTCTCTTCACTGACAGCAGCCGCTATTGTTTCTATCCCCACAGGGCCACCATCATAATTTTCAATAATACACTTCAACACTCGTCTATCAATGCGATCAAGTCCCATCTTATCCACATGTAGACGTTTTAGCGCTTCATCTGCAATATCTGCAGTAATAACGCCATTCCCCACAACTTGTGCAAAATCGCGAACCCGTTTTAACAATCGATTCGCAATACGCGGTGTTCCTCTCGAGCGTCGAGCAATCTCACTAGCACCAGCTTGCTCAATGCCAATATTTAAGATATCCGCTGCACGAGTTACGATAAATTCTAATTCTTCTTGCTTATAATATTCTAATCGACTCACAATACCGAATCGATCACGCAATGGCGCAGCCAAAGCACCCGCCCGTGTCGTCGCACCAACCAACGTAAACTTTGGTAAATCAATGCGGACAGAACGCGCACTTGGTCCCTTGCCGATGATGATATCCAAAGCATAGTCCTCCATAGCAGAGTACAATACCTCTTCTACACTTCGTGAAAGTCGATGAATCTCATCGATAAACAAAACATCATGTTCATCAAGATTCGTCAAAATAGCAGCTAAATCTCCGGCCTTTTCTATAGCAGGACCTGATGTTATACGAAAATTAACACCCAGCTCATTAGCAATAATGCCCGCTAATGTGGTCTTACCTAGCCCCGGGGGACCATATAACAGAACATGATCTAAGGCTTCACCACGCTGTTTAGTAGCTTGAATATAAATATTCAGATTATCCTTAGCCTCTCGTTGGCCAATATACTCATTAAAATACTTAGGTCGCAGACTATATTGCCACATGTCCTCTTCTCGATCACCACCGCCTACGAGGCGTACTTCTTCGTTCATGGCTAACGTCCTTTCCCAAGTTCAACTAAACAAGCTTTTATCAATGCAGATACATCTTTTGAACCATCATTTAAGGATTCAACCAGGATTTCTACATCCTTTTGAGCATATCCTAATGATACCAGTGCCTCAATCGCCTCCCCGCTCGGTCCGCTATGAGTAACATCAATTGGTTGGATGGCTGCAGGTATTTCAACACTAATCTGAGTCATCTTCGCTAACTTATCCTTTAATTCTAGGACAAGACGCTCTGCCGACTTTTTCCCTATGCCTGGTAATTTTGTTAATTGTTGTACCTGACCATTAATAACAGCCAATTTGAAAGCCTCTGGCGTCATGCCGGACAATATGCCTAAGCCTACCTTTGGCCCAATACCAGAAACAGAAATGAGCAGAATAAAAAGTTCGTACTCATCCTCTGTCCAGAATCCGTATAGTTGCATCGCATCTTCCCGAACATTGAGATAAGTAAACAATGTGGCCTCTTTCCCCTCTATTAATTGTTGTCGTGTAGTGGTTGGCACATACACACGGTACCCTACACCATGTACATCTACATAACAAGATTCCTTGAATAGATGTGTTACAATGCCTCGTACATACCCAATCATTTAATTAACCTCATCAATCTATCTTGGTGAGAACTATGCGCCGTACAAATGGCGACTGCTAATGCATCCGCCGTATCATCGGGCTTAATTTTCTCACGAATCCCCAAAATATTCATAGTCATGTAAATAACCTGATTTTTATCGGCCTTACCATAACCGGTAACAGCCTGTTTAATTTGTAATGGCGTATATTCATATATAGGTATTCTCTGTTGCTCTGAGGCCAGCAATATAACCCCACGAGCTTGACCTACCTTAATCGCCGTCGTTACATTACGATTAAAAAAGAGTTCCTCTACACCAAACTTATCCGGCTTATATTCCTCTAAAATATCGCTTAAATCATTAAATAAGATTTCTAAACGCTGTGCATCCGTTAGCTCCTTCGGGGTCGTAATAGCCCCATAGGCTACTGGCGTTAGTTTGCTTCCCTGCACGTCAATAATGCCATAGCCACAAATTGCCGTACCTGGGTCGATTCCTATAATCCGCACTCCATCCCCCTCAGTTTAAAAATGAGATAAGCCAATGCTTACCTCGTAACACTCATAATCTATTTCATTATAGCATATTAGAACATCGAAATTCATGAAATCACGATATTTTTATTACCTTTTTACAAGGAGAAACTAGACGAAGACAAAAAATGAGGAGTGCTCCTAGAGCACTCCCTATTTCTATTATTCTTCTTCGTCATCTGGCAAAATACCATTGTGATATACGTTTTGTACGTCATCAAGGTCATCCAAAACATCGAGCATTTTTTGCATTTTTACAGCATCGTCACCAGATAATTCGATAGTTGTATCTGGAATCATGGTAATCTTTGCCACTTCAGTTTCTATCCCCGCATCAGCCAAGGCTTGTTCTACTGCATCAAAATCTTCTGGCGTTGTATAGATTTCAAATACATCATCTTCCGTTTTAAGATCTTCTGCACCCGCATCAAGAGCCAACAATGTCAATTCATCTTCATCGTGACCTTCTTTATCGATAACGAATACGCCTTTAGATTTAAACATCCAACCTACACAACCGCTTTCACCAAGATTACCACCTTGTTTGGAGAAGGCATGGCGCACATCGGCAGCTGCACGGTTACGATTATCCGTCATAACCTCTACGGTAACAGCAACACCGGCAGGACCATAACCTTCATATACGATTTCTTCGTATGCGTTCATATCCGTAGCGCCAACGCCTTTATCGATAGCACGTTGAATATTATCCTTAGGAATATTGTTTTCACGAGCTTTTTGTAAAGCCAATTTCAAGCGCATATTACCTGTTGGGTCTGCACCACCCATACGTGCTGCTACAGTAATTTCACGACCGATTTTCGTAGCTAATTTAGCCTTCAATGCATCGGTTTTACCTTTTTTATGTTTAATATTTGCCCATTTTGAATGTCCTGACATAGACGCCTCCTATTTATTCCACCATGCTTCGCCCCGTAATCGATCCAAGATGATTGAAACGGCACTACGCACAGATAAATGATTGTATTCACCGTGGCCATATATAGGTTCTAAAATATAGTCAAAGCTTTCCATCGTTTCTTTTGTCATACCATAACCGGTACCAAATAATACTAACACAGGGCGGCCCTCATTTTCAAGATGTTCACGCATCCGTGCATAGGAAATTGTATTATCATAGGTCCGAGCATCGGTAGTTGCTATGATGGGTTTCACCCCTTCTAACTCCTCAATAGTACGTACTGCAACAGCAATAGAATTAACAAGTTCAACGCCTGTAAAAGCATCTTTTCTATCTGGATTATAGGTACTACCAAAGCCAGATTTCCAGTGCTCCATAATGGTAGCCGCTAATTCTCGTTGAGCCGGAATGTTGTGAATCACAAAATATTTAGACACATCATAAGTAATAGATGCGCGTGCAATATCGTGAATATCATAGTTTGTAATAGCCGTCGTTATTACCTCTTTATGTTTATTCATAATCGGATAATGAACGAGCCCAATATATAAATTTGCCAATACTATGTCTCCTAAATGCTAAACTAACTTTCATTACCATACGTGACCATCGTATCTATTACGAAGCACTAGACCGTGCACCAGCACTACCAAATCCAGTTTTCTGTCCTATAGATGATGCTTTCTTACTTCTATTATTCTCGTAATTACGAAAGCTTCTTCCACCGCCATAGCCATGTATGGTTGATCCTGATGACGAATATTCAATTGGTTGCTCATAAGGTTTCAATGGCGATGCCACACGATAGGTCATAGTTCGTCCATCCATGCGCGCTGTAGGCGGATTAAAACCATGAAATATATAATATCCCGCTGCAATACTTGGTAACAAACTTGCCAAACCGGCATCCCACACTAAGTTCCCACCATTATCACGGTGAAAGGTAACTGAACGATTATCATCATATAAGGCGGTTTCTTTACCATCTCCATGGTTTAAAAGAGAATACCGATTACCTTGATTATCCTTTAATCGAACCTCTCCTTCATTTGCCTCTGGGTAGACTGTATCACATACGGCATAGGCGATATCATTCCAGTAGGAATACATACCAACAAGGCCAGCAACAGCAGCAAAGGCACTTGTTAGATATACGGTTTTCTTACTTGGCTTATACATAAAACGCTCCCTTAGTGCACAGCACCGCTAATAACAAGAGCAAGACCTACGAAGATGCCAAATACAAGAATACCGGCCGCTGTATTACCACGCATAATTTCTTCGGATAATTTATATTTACGATGCCAAATATTGATAAACATATAGCCTGTTACAAATAATACAATGCCAAGCACGGCATATACAATACTAGCTACGATGCCATGTAACAAGGATGTATCAGCTGTAGCCACGGCAGGTGACATGATTACAGCGCGCAAAATTTCACCGATACCGATAAATGATCCCGCTGAAAGCCAGGCAACAGCACAATTACCACGCTTAATTTCTTCACTAAATTTTCCAGGCACGAAGAAGTCGATAACCGTATTCGCCGTTAACATCAGTATAATGCCAAAACAAGCATAAAAAATTGTCAATAATACATCTGGTATATAAATCATAATAAGCCTCCTAATAATATAATTTTGTATTGGATGTGTTGTTAGAGTTGCTGGTAGGATACAATCGTTCGCGTCCCGTATTATCCCGTAGACGTACCATAGTTGCATAAGAATCAAGTATATGTGAGCTAATTAATGTACGATCAATAACTTTCCAATCTTCTTGTGTTAATTTTGATTGATCACATATCTTAACCTTAGTTTGTCCATCGATATTAGTGATGATATACACCAAATCATCAGAATTAAAGACGATAACTTCATGTCCAACCTCTAAGTTATCCCGTTCATTCTTTATATCACCATTCACAGAATCAATTAAATCTAATGCAGTACTAACGGGATCCAATGTAGACGTGTATACATATTCACTATCTGAATCTGTTTTTGTATAATACACAGAAGTATCTTGCATATGTTCTTTTACGGTATAAGGGAGCCCGACCATAGCACGTATACTATGCCAAGATAAATCATCTTCCGACCAAAGTAAGAATAACAAGAATAGTACTGCACACCCTACGGCGATAGCAACAGATTCAAATCTCTTTTTCATAGATTTATTACGCATCTTTTGCTTAATAGCTTGAGCGGCTGCATCATTACAAAGACGAATGTTTGCCAACGGGACTCGTGACCCTTCAGCAAACAATGTTTTACCTTCAAACCACTCTTCTTCAAAAAAAACGCTAGCACCACCTTCACAAGGCAGTTGATATTCTCTATACCCAGCGCGATCTCCTACGGAGGCACCACTTTCACCATCGACATCGACAACCTTTTCTAATCCGATTTGATGTAATGTAAAATCTTTCCCCGGCCGTGTATGATAGGATGTTCTAGATACGGTACACCATTCATTATCATTGTACTCAATGGTTAACCATATTTTATCGATTCCCTCAACAGCCTCTAGTCCATATTCATGCCAATAATCACCTGGTGATTTTGTCATAGACGGCTGGCCCCTATAGGATTGTTCCTTATCTGCTTTTGGAATAATCTCTATATATTTAATTTTCTCAGTGATTACATAGCGACTGCCATGAACCTCTAAGACATCATAACAATTAAACTCCATACGCACCCTCTCTAAAGATTCCATAGTATTTCGCTTACTCTATTAGTAATGGTACAAAGTATGCTTCTGTACCAGCTATCTCATCTGGAGAAAAACGGCACCCTACCGCAGAGGCTTGATCACCAAGCATAAAACAGGATACGGTTAAAAATCCATCTTTCACGCCACAATCCACTGTATGAGTAAAACGTTTCTGTTGTATAAAGTCTTGATACATGACCTTTTTACTGTCGCGACAAACGATATCGTCATAGTTATCAACTAACTTTTCCATGTAAAGTTCAGATGTATCACCACGCTTTTGAACAACTTGTACATGCCTTCCTTCACGGCCCCAAATCTCCTTTTGAATATAAAGTCCATCATCAAGAGCAGAAAAGTCATTTTCAAAATAGGATGGTGCCAAATACTGTTCGATTATATCTCGATCTGGTTTCGTAAAAAATTGATCTGTTAAATACAATGCATATACTAGTGACATAAATGATTTATTTTGTAAAATAATTGACTCTGGCGGATTAAAAAGAGCAAATTTATTCTCCTCGTAAAGATCTAAGAACATCTCACCCAAAGGTTCATTATCAGGTGTTTGTTCATCAATCAAAAGTTCCATAGGATGTAAACGATACAATAGAGTCGCATGACTACCATCTGCTAAAGGAATGCCATCATCATCAATCTTCATATCATAAAAGGATAGAAATCGCGTATCAGCCTCGGGGCAAGCCGATTTTAATTCATTCATAAGGAATTGTGTTGTACCGTAATCTTCAAAATAATCATGAAAACAAGAGAATACAAAAGGCTCCTTAGATAGGCAATCTCCATTTATTATCATAGACTCAAATACCTCTCTACCATACTTAGCAGATAACACGGCATTATACATACGTTTTAAAAATATATGCAACTCTTCACGACAGGCTTTATTAGGATGCTTTCGTCCTACATAATTAGCTGCAATTTCATTGGCATAATAGCTTTCAATAAGAAAACATGGCGTATCAGCATTAAGTTCTACCATGCGCAAATTGCCATTTACATCAATCACAAAATCAAAGCGAGATAACCAAGTCGGCAGCCCTAAGGCATTCGACTTATGTAGATATGGGATTAAATTTTCTGGCATATCCATATTTCGAGCAAAATCATCTGGTGCCATTTGAAATACTTTTGCGGCTTTACAAAAAATTTGAAATAGTCTACGAGATGCATGACGAATTTCATCATAAAAATCAACTGAAAAGGACTGCATAGACAATGAAGGATACCGATCATCATAGCCTTCATATTCCACAAAATTAAATATATTTCTATCAAGCTCATCAATATAGGATTTCATTGTTCATCCTTTCATTAAGAGGCACCGCTCGAAGTTCGAGCCCCTACACTACCAAAGCCATACTTTTCACCAATTCTATGTGCTCGATTACTCGTTTTAGTATTGTAACGATTTCTAG
>CAJMLW010000029.1 GCA_905214495.1 uncultured bacterium
CCCATTACGATTGCATTAGATGCAGAAGCCAACATGATATCAGATTCATTAATAGCACCTACGGCAGCATGAACGATAACGATACGAACTTCAGGGTTTTTAATACCTTCCAATGATTGACGCAATGCTTCTACGGAACCTTGAACGTCCGCTTTGATAATAATGTTGAGGTCTTTTAACTCACCTTGTTGAATTTGGTTGAAGATATCATCCAATGTAACCTTGTGAGTAGCTTGTAATTCTTGTACACGTTGTTTAGCAATACGTTTTTCAGCGATTGTACGTGCTTCATTATCATCCATACCATGAATGATTTCACCAGCTTGTGGAACTTCGGAGAAGCCCAAGATTTCGACTGGCATAGATGGACGAGCAACCTTAACCTTTTCTCCACGTTCATTTGTCATGGCACGAACTTTACCATATGCAGTACCAGCAAGAACTGTATCTCCTACGCGAAGAGAACCTTTTTGAACAAGCACTGTACATACAGCACCACGGCCCTTATCAAGTTGAGCTTCGATAACTACGCCATATGCTTTACGGTTAGGGTTCGCTTTTAATTCCATAACCTCTGCTACGAGCAAGATATTTTCGAGCAAATCATCGATACCTTGTTTTTGTTTAGCAGATACAGGAACCATGATAACATCGCCGCCCCACTCTTCTGGCAATAAACCATGTTCAGATAATTGTTGTTTAACATGATCTGGGTTAGCGCCTGGTTTATCCATTTTGTTGATAGCTACGATAATAGGCACATCGGCAGATTTAGCATGGTTAATAGCTTCGATAGTTTGAGGCATTACACCGTCATCAGCAGCTACTACGAGAACTGCGATATCTGTAGATTTTGCACCACGTAGACGCATTGCTGTGAAAGCTTCATGGCCTGGTGTATCAAGGAATGTAATCTTATTGTCATTGTAACGAACTTGGTACGCACCGATATGTTGTGTAATACCACCCGCTTCGCCAGCGGTTACATTAGTTTGACGAATCACGTCCAACAAGGATGTTTTACCATGGTCAACGTGACCCATGATAGTTACAACAGGAGGACGAGGTTTCAATGTTTCTGGTGCATCTTCAATTTCGATGATATCTGTAGGATCTTCTTCTGGTTCTACTTCTGTTACGGTTACACCAAAATCTTCTGCTACGATGGTAGCTGTATCAACATCTACCTCTTGGTTAATGCTAGCCATAACACCTAACAACATCAATTTTTTGATGATTTCAGATACTTCACGGCCCATTTTTTCAGCCAATTCTTTTACTGTTAAAGGACCGCTTAATTCGATTTCCGTAGCGATTGCTTCTTGTGCTTTACGTTCTTCTTCCGCTTTATGTTGCAAGTATTGCTCGTTACGATGTTTTACCTTATTTTTCTTCTTTTGCATGGAAGTGGACAATAAGGATTGTGGGCGATTGTTACCTTTTTTATTTTTCTTATTGCGGCGATCATTGCCATTTTGTTGATTACCGCCATTATTGTTGCGATTATCTACACGGCCATTGCGGTTGCGGTTATCTGCATTACCATTGTGACGGTTGTCATTCTTTTGACCTTGTTGACCATCATTCTTTTGGCCTTGTTGAGTACCATTTAGACGATCTTGTTTTTGATGGTTACGATTATCTTGTTTTTGGCCATTATTTTGTTTTTTAGTAGGCTCATTAATTTGTACATGACGAACATTGGATTTCTTATCTTCATGTTTAGCCTCTTTTTTATGGCTCTGTTCTTTTGCTGGTTTATCTTTTTTTACAACTTTATTTGGTACAGTCACTTTTTCATGTTTGCTTGGTTTAGCAGGAATAGCTGCTGCCTTTGTATCAGCTGCATTAGATTTACCACCTAATTGATTTTTCACCACAATATAACCTGCATCATCTACTGTATTAACAGCTTTTGTAACATTAAAATTGTGTTGTTGCAAAATAGAAATAACCTGTTTACTTTCAACGCCAAATTCCTTAGCGATTTCATGTACGCGTTTTTTGGACATCTACATACCCCCTTCTTACTGATCAATCTCTTTTAGTAATGCTTTTGCAAATCCATCATCCTCTACGGCCACCACCACACGTACTTCTTTGCCTATAGCCGCACCTAATGTTTCTTTACTGCCGACTTTACGCAATGGGATATGATGTAATTCTGCTAATTGTATGTATTTCTTTTCATTATTGGCCGCACAATCACCAGCTAATAATACTAGCTTAGGTATTTTCTTTTTCATTGCTTTTTCTACAATGAAGTCTCCGGAACTCAATTTCCCAGCTCGCTGTGCCAAACCTAAGAGATTTAAAATTCTATCTTCATTCATATGCTGAAATTATTCATGACCTTCCAAATCGTGCTTCAATGCTTCATACACCTCTTTTGATACAGCATGCTTTAAGGAGCGTTCTAATTTTCTACCCTTATACGCAGCCTCAAAACAGTCCATAGATGCACAGATATAAGCACCACGACCAGGGGCTTTACCAGTTCTATCAATACTGATTATCCCGTCTGGGCTCAGAGCAACACGTATTAACTCACGCTTACTCTTTGGTTCACCACAGCCTACACAAGTGCGCATAGGTTGAGATTTGGTTTTCATTAGTCTTCGCTTTCCGCTGCTTCAGTACTTGTAAAACCTGTGAAAGGATTTTCTGCAGCTTGTGTTTCACTCTTAATATCGATTTTCCAGTTTGTCAATTTAGCTGCCAAGCGAGCATTTTGACCAGCTTTACCGATAGCCAAGGACAATTGGTAATCAGGTACTACAACATAAGAAGATTTTTCTTCTTCGCTAACATCTACAGAGATTACCTTTGCAGGACTTAAAGAGTTCGCAATGTAAATAGCAGGATCTTCATCCCATTTTACAATGTCGATTTTTTCATCATGTAATTCGTCTACAATATGTTGAACACGTTGACCTTTTGGACCTACACAAGCACCAACTGGATCGATGGATTCATCGCGGCTATATACGGCGATTTTAGATCGCATACCTGGTTCACGTGCTACAGATTTAAGCTCTACCACACCTTCATAGATTTCTGGCACTTCTAATTCAAACAAGCGCTTTAATAGGCCTGGATGAGTACGAGAAATCATAATTTGAGGACCTTTCGTAGTTTTCTTGACCTCTACGATATAGCATTTAATGCGATCCCCTTCATGATATGTTTCTGTAGCAATTTGCTCAGTTGGCGGTAAGATAGCTTCTGTTTTACCAAGATTGATATATACGTTTTTACCTTCAACGCGTGTAATAACACCCGTAATGATATCGCCTTCACGGCTATAATATTCTTCGTAAACAACACTGCGTTCAGCTTCTTTCAAACGTTGAATCAACATTTGTTTAGCTGTATGAGCTGCACTACGACCAAAGTTAGCAGGCGTTACATCTGCTTCAACAATATCGCCAATTTCATAACGTTTATCGATTTTACGAGCATCTAATAGGCTGATTTCAGTTTCTGGGAATTCTACAGTTTCTACAACTTGTTTCTTCGCCATTACCTTATAGGCACCAGTTTCACGATTCAATTCCACATACGCATCTGGATTAGAATGTGGTTCCTTACGATATGCTTGTAATAATGCAGCTTCTAGGGACTCAAAAATAACCTCAGGTGCAAAACCTTTTTGTTTTGTCAGCACCATAACTGCTTGAATTAATTCTTGACTCACTCGTATGCCTCCATATATTAAAAATCAAGATGTAATCTAATTTGTGCAATAGCAGAACGTTCAAATGTTACGCTTTCACCATTGATTGAAAATTCTATCGTTGTATCTGTAAAGCCTTGTAGCACACCCGTATATTGTTTACTACCATTAATAGGTTTGAACAACTGGATATCTACATCACGGCCATTATAGCGAATGAAATCTTTATCCTTTTTTAAAACTCGATCAAGACCAGGAGAAGACACTTCAAGCAAATAATTTTCTGCAATAGGGTCTTTCTCATCGAGAGCAGCGCTCAATTTTTCACTGACCATTTGACAGTCATCCAAATCGACACCACCTGGTTTATCGAGGTACACGCGCAAATACCAATCGCGTTCTCGAACATAGTCGACATCGACTAATTCCAGATTCGTGCCAACTATAACGCCTTCAACTACAGAGGATACAAATTCCTCTACGGCCTCTCTTTTCATAGCCATCGCCTCCTTAAAACATACTACATATTGATCATATACGCTGTTTTCATCATACAATTTGATACAATTATATGACTAATTTCACCCAATCATAAACGAAAGAGTGAGCAAAAAATAGCCCACTCTTAAAAAAGTTTATATAAAAGTCATGTATAGTATAGCATAATTCTACTAAAATGTACAATTTAACCGCGTGAATTTAATTCACACAGTATATTTTTTAAATGTTCAGATAGTACATGTTCCAATTCATCTAATGTGTTAGCATCAAGATGATGATCAATTTCTGGATAATTTTGATACCGTAATTCAGCAAAGTATTCATCGCGATATTCATTATAGTACAACAGTAATCCTGTACATTTATCCATCTTTCGATATTCACCTATAATGTACGAGCCATTAATCATACGCACTGCATTTTTAGGTGTTATATCTCGTACAAATCCTTCTAACTCAGCCGGCATAACAGCTTCAAAATCCCAGTTTTGTAACCCCTTACGCATATAGGTGTAGGTAAAATTTTCTGCACTGTTGATTAATAATTTTGAAAGCCCCTGTACACAACGTTCTTGTAAACCTTGCCAATACGGTTCAAACTCTTGGCGCACAAAAGATATATCTACAAATGTGAACAAAGGCATCACTACGTGCACGGTATAATCCTCTACCTCTTTATCATAGAGAGCACACCACTTCCAGCCTAAATCATTTTCATAGTGAAATAAAGGTAATGTCAACACGGCCTCACCTGCAGCTAATGATTCTTGAGCTTTCACAATTTCATCAGGCCCTGTCACCTTGAGTTTAAAATTACAAATCTCCGGTGGCAACCAAGAATAGTCTAAAGACTTACAGGTTTCAATGATATTCTCCATATAATGACTCATACCTTTCTTGATAGGTTAAAACAGTTTTAACATACATACGCGTTTCAGGAAATGGAATCGTATCAACCATGCCGTTCCAATTTTTTTCCTTAATCCATGATTCTACATGTCCACGACCTGCATTATAAGCAGCCAACGCTTGCACTTCATCACCGTTAAACTCTTTTAATAAATAACCTAAATACCATGTCCCTAGTTGAATATTTATTTCCGGTTCTTTTAATTGTCGATCTGTATAGTTACTGTGCCCCATTTGTTGTGCTACCCAACGGGCCGTATCCGGCATGAGCTGCATTAACCCAAGCGCTCCCGTCTCAGATTCCGCCGTATTCTTATATTTACTTTCAGCCAAAATAACACTAGCCACTAACGATGGTGACACCTCTTCTTTTTCCGCAGCCGATACAACTACATCTCTATACTCAAAGGGGTATGCCGTATAGCGTGCTACAGGATCTTGCATATGGTTAAAATAAAACCATCCCAACACGACAACAGCTAGTGCTGTTGCTGTATTTCGTTTCATACATCCTCCCCTTAATCCTAACTCTATATATTCGAATCACTTCAAACATACATTTCAATGATGATTATTTATTATACAACGGTAGTAGTTTCTCATGCCACAATTTTTCTAACTGAATATATAATTCGTCAGGTGTACCATCATTATTAATGATTACATCTGCATAGGGCCGTTTATCATCTAGTAACATTTGACTTTGAATACGAGCCAACGCATCCTCTTTTGAGTACCCATTACGCGTCATTAATCGTTGAACCTGTACCTCTGGCGATACATACACTAGCCAAACCGTATCTAGTCGCTCATACCACTTACCTTCAATAAGAAGAGGAATATCATAGATTACGGCTGGTACCTCTTTCTCTTCGTACATAGCACTTAACTCATCAATACGCTGACGAATAAAACCATGTAAACAGCTATTTAACTGTAGGCGTTTTTCTTCATTATGAAAGACGATACTACCAAGTGCTTCACGATTTAATCTTCCATCATCGAGAATGACTGTATCACCAAATAATCCACGAATAGCAGAGAGTCCAGGCGTACCAAGATCTACCACTTCACGTGCTACTACATCGGCATCAATATAAGGCACAGTCTTCTTTTTAAAAAAGTCTAGTACTGTACTCTTACCAGATGCAATTCCACCTGTTAAACCTATTTTTAACATATGTGCCTCCTATTGATCTTGCAAATCCAAACATCATACGTAAAGTTTATTTTACAAGTGCCCAGTTTTCTGCATTATGTACATCAACAATAAGTGGAACATGTAGTTCTACAATCGATTCCATGGTTTGTTTAAGCAATGTTTGAATAGCATCCAATTCATCGTTTACAACTTCTAATACAAGCTCATCATGAACCTGTAATAATAAACGGGACTTAAAGCTCTTCTCTTCTAGAATGGATTCCACCTTGTTCATAGCAAGCTTAATAATATCCGCAGCAGTCCCCTGTATTGGTGTATTCATTGCTGTACGTTCTGCAAATGAACGACGATTGAAATTGCGACTATTAATATCTGGTAACTCGCGCATACGACCAAACATCGTACGTACTTTACCGGTTTCATGGGCTTCTTTCACCATGTTATCCATATATTCTTTAACCTTTGGATAGCGGCTAAAATAAAGCTCAATATAGTTTTTTGCTTCTTGACGTGTAATGCCTAAATCACGAGACAAACCAAAATCTGAAATACCATAGATAATGCCAAAGTTGACAGCCTTAGCATGAGACCGTTCTTCACTGGTTACATCCTCTTGAGACTTTCCAAGCACTTCGGCAGCGGTAAATCTATGAATATCTTTACCATCATTGAAAGCCTTAATTAACGCTTCATCACCAGACAAATGCGCCAATATACGGAGCTCGATTTGTGAATAATCGGCACTCACCAATGTATCAAAGTCTTCTCCAGGATAGAATAACGCTCTAATTTCACGACCCTTTTCTGTACGAACAGGAATATTTTGTAAGTTCGGATCTGAAGAGCTCAAGCGTCCAGTAGCTGTTACCATTTGGTTGAATGTGGTATGAATGCGATGCGTTTCAGGATTGATGAGGACCGATAAGCCTTCACAATAGGTAGAAACTAATTTAGCTACAGAACGATAGGCCAAAATTTTCTCTACAATAGGGCTTTCATGACGAAGCATATCCAACACTTCTGCATCTGTAGAGTAACCTGTTTTCGTCTTTTTAATGACAGGAAGATTCATCTTTTCAAACAAGATAATACCCAATTGTTTTGGAGAATTAATATTAAACGTTTCCCCTGCCAATTCATAAATCTCTTGTTGAACAGCTTCTAGTTCCGCCTTAAATTTAACAGTTGTTTCTTCTAGTTTTACAGGGTCAATATAAATACCATTTTTTTCCATCACAAGTAATGTATGAACCAATGGCAATTCAATATTGTTATATAAATCCCATAAGGATTCATCTTGTAACGCCTTAACAGCAGCATCGTCCATAGCTAGCAATGCTTTCACCATAGAGACGCATTCTACATCTACACTACCTGTAGCAATGGATGGCACACTAAAACGCTCTGTCAAATAGAGGTAACTATAATTTGTCCGCGTTGGATCCAATAAATAGGCCATCAAGGATACATCGTGAATACGAGCCACACCATTTTCATACAAACGGATTTGAGCCGGTTCATCGTGGCAAAGAACCTCCATTAATTCCTTGCTTTGCGTCGTTACAACTGTCTTTGCACCATTCAATGCATTCAATAATTTGTCATTATGAGAACCATCTAGCTTGATAATGCTTTCACTATTATTAATGAAAGCAGATGTAATCGTACGGAACGGCGCTTTGCCATCCGTAATAATATGAACACCAATCGTTTTATTTTTATAAAAGTCCTCAGTAAGAGCAGATGCATCTAACAGATCTTCGATTTTAATCTCTTCGGCCATACTAAATAGGCCACCAAAACCCTCTGCGTCGTCACCTTCTGCGCCCATCACACTAGCCAAGCGAGGTGTCAATTTTGTAAAACCTAATGTTTCAAACATAGGTTTCACTTCGCCAAGGTGGAAATTCTGTACAAATTGATCGAGCGTATAGGATAAGTCCATGTCAGTCTTGATGGTAGCCAATTGACGAGATAAGAAGGCTAAATCTTTATTTTCAATAAGACGTTCTTTTAATTTTTTGCCCGAAATATTATCGATATTTTCATATACAGACTCTAAATCACCATATTCATTAATCAATTTAAGAGCTGTTTTTTCACCAACTCCTGGAACGCCTGGAATATTATCGGAAGAATCCCCCATAAGCGCCTTCATTTCGATAACTTTTTCTGGACCATAACCATATAATTCAGCCATATTGTCTAAGGTAACCTCAAGCATATCCGATATACCTTTTTTCGTTAAGAATACATGACTGTAATCGGTAACAAGCTGTAAATTATCGCGGTCACCGGTGATAATCTTTACCGCTAGATCAGAGGAACCGAATTTCTTTGATAAGGAACCAAGGATATCGTCCCCTTCAAAACCTTCTTCTTCAATAACGCATATGCCAAGAGCCTTTAACACATCTTGAATCAAGCTAAATTGAGGTCGTAAATCCTCTGGTGCATCAGGACGATTACCCTTATATTCACTGTACATTTCAGTACGAAATGTTTGACGGCCTTTATCAAAAGCTACAGCAATATAATCAGGTTTAATCTCTTCATATAATTTAATAAGCATTGTTAAAAAACCATATACTGCATTAGTCGGTGTGCCAAGGGCTGACTTCAATGGAGGAAGCGCGAAAAAGGCACGGAATAATAGGCTACTGCCATCTATAATCATTAGTTTTTTCATGTGTACACCTCACTTAATCATATGTTTCATTATAACATATTGAGGCATAATAAGAGAAAAGGACGCCTTTCGGCGTCCTACTTATAATAAATTTATATATTTTGTGGTATAAAAAAAGCCCATCAATGATGGGCTTTGGCTCTATAAAATTATAAAGCGTTTACTTTAGCTGCAAGGTTGGATTTTTTGCGAGCTGCAGTGTTTTTATGAAGTACACCTTTGGAGGCTGCTTTATCAATTACGCTAGTAGCATGAACAAGTGCTTGTTTTGCTTCTTCTACTGCGCCTGCTTGAACAGCTTCAACGGTTTTACGAGCTGCTGTACGAATTTGAGATTTTACAGCGGCATTTTTCGCACGACGTTCAGCATCCGTTTTTACGCTTCTAATACTGGATTTAATGTTTGGCAATTGAGTCACCTCCTTAAAAATCGTTTCTTATACCTGAATGATTATATCATACAAGATATTGTGACGCAAGGATTATATTACACAATACGACTATTTCATGATATCTTTTAAAAATGATGTGCCTACTGCATATGGTGAAAGTCCAAAGTTTGCCAAGACGGTTTGTCCTATATCTGCAAAACTATGGCGTAGACCTAGATCTATAGCACCTTTCATACTCGGACTATAGGCAAGTAATGGAACGTGTTCACGCGTATGGTCTGTACCATGCCATGTAGGATCATTGCCATGGTCAGCTGTAATAATAAGCAAATCATCTTCTTTCAATAATAGTAATAATCCACTCAATTGGTAATCGAAATCTTCAATGGCACGTTTGTAACCTTCTACGTTACGGCGATGACCATATAGACTGTCAAACTCTACAAGGTTTACCATCATAAGGCCCCTTTCAAAAGAAGAACCTAATAAATATGGCACTACATTCATGCCGTGAGCATTCGATTTCGTTGGATAGCTTTCATCCCATCCAACATGAGCATAAATATCACCAATTTTGCCGACAGCCACCGTAGGGATTTGAGCTGCTTGTAATTCCTGCTGCACCATACGGTGTTCAGGCATACGACTATAATCATGACGATTTGAGGTACGCACAAAACGACCAGGCTCACCTACAAACGGACGAGCAATTATGCGTCCTACATAATAATCACCAACGCAAACCTTATTACGTGTGATTTCACACATCCGATATAAATCCTCTAGAGGGATTACATCCTCATGCGCTGCAATTTGGAACACAGAATCGGCAGAGGTATACACAATAGGTTTCCCCGTTTTCATGTGCTCTACGCCAAGACGCTCTATAATTTCCGTACCGGATGCCACCTCATTACCAAGATACCCATAACCGGTTTCTTTGGTGAAAGTATCCATTAACTCCTTAGGAAATCCGTCATAAAATGTAGGGAACGGAACCGTAACAGGATGGCCCATCATTTCCCAATGACCACTGGTTGTATCCTTCCCTGTGCTGACCTCCTCCATTTTCCCATAAGCACCCATAACAGGTGCTTCATCGGTCTTAATATCCGCAATATTTGCCAATCCTAGAGAACGCAATGTAGGACAATGAATCAAACCTGCAGTTGCTTCGATATGTCCTAATGTATTAGATCCTTCATCATTAAATTTTGCCGCATCTGGGGCATGACCAATGCCAACAGAATCCATAACTAATATAATGATTCTTTTATACATATTAACTCCTCCCAAAGGAAGCCTATTTAAGATATGGCATAGCAAGCATAAGTGCTGCCAATGATTTACTATCCTTAATTTGTTCTGCCTTAATAGCTTCTAATAATTCAGGTAATGTATAGTATTCAAGTTCTACATACTCATCAGGATCCCAATGCGTTTCACCCATGGTGAGGTCTTTTGCTAAGTATAGATGTAATACTTCATTACAGAAACCAGGACTTGTTGCGATTGTGCCTAATGAAATCCATTCTTTAGCGCGGTAACCAGTCTCCTCAGCTAATTCACGTTTAGCACAATTAATAGGTTCTTCATTAGGATCTAGTTTACCTGCCGGAATTTCAAGCAAAGGCTGTTGTAAAGCATAACGAAATTGACGTTCCATAACAATTTTATTATCTTCCGTAACAACTACAATCGCTGTAGCACCAGGATGATGAACTACCTCTCTCCACGCCTCATTACCATTTACATCTGCGATATCATAAGTCACTTTAATTAACTTACCATCAAACTTCATTTCGCTAGATTTTTGTATTTCTTTGCTAATTGCCATACTGAATTCCTCGTATATATAAAATGATTGTTATAGTATAAAACCTATAACTCATTATAGCACAAATTAATTACACCAAAAGAAGGTTCCTACTAGTCATTTTGCGACTAATAGGAACCTGTTTTAATGAGATTAATTAAATATTACGCTACATTTACATAGCCTTGTAATACTGTATCTACAATACTACATTTAGAGTCTAACTCCACTTTAAGTGCCCTTTCAGGATTGAGTTCTCTAGAAACCACCATATCTACGATAGATTTAGAGAACCCAGATACGAGAATAACACCGCTTGGATGCATTTGTACAGGAATTGTATTATGCGCATAGACCGATGCATTCCAGAAAATGAGCCGTGGCATAGTATACCCAAGGGCCTCAAATTTCTTACGACAAGATTCAATAACAGTTGTGTTATCCTCATGCTTTGTAGCCTGATCAAACTGCATATCAGAAATAGTGAGGCACGCTGAAGGTAATTCCTCTTGACGCAGATGATGTCTAACAGCTGTGTCGAGAATTAAGTCAAAAGTTGCCTCTATATCCGTATTGCTGTAATCGTCAAAGCGATGTAAGCGTCTAAGCTTATCTCGCAAAGTTTCACACATCGAAATGTCTACCATCTGAGGGCGATTGCTAAAGGTAATGAATCGATTTTTAAAAGATTCATTCTTATTATGCTGTGCACAATACAATGCAATAGAGTCTGCCACGCTAAGTGCGGTAACGGAACTATTACCAGATAGTTGTTGCCCCATAGATCCAGACCCGTCGCGTATAACTAAGATATCGTCATAATCCTTAGGAGATTCTTGGGCATTCCACAATTGTTCTAGCGTTTCGTCATACGGTCTTAAAATATTCCTCCAGCAACTATTATTGTCTATATAGGCTTGTACAATATCATATAAGAACATAGAATTGGCATTAATCTTAACAGAATCATCGCCCTTTTCTAATGATGTAAGATACGCTTGGCGGCGTTCTTCATCATGTTTTAAAAAGGCATTACGATATTTAAGATTCGCCTTTGATGGCACATGATTATAGTTAATATCATTCCATTGGTTTAGCGATGCCTTTCGATCTACCACCGCTAAATGTTCACGCAATTTTGACAACATTTTACGATACTCTCGTGCATTTAGATGTAACAAGGATTGTAAAACAGCCGCCTCAGAACGCTTCTGCTTAGAGGATGTATTATTGGACGGCATCCATTTCGCTAACAAACTAATAGAATCGCCCAGTCCACATCCCATTACATCACGTCTAAACTGATTGACAATTAATTCACCTAGCCCATCATGTAAAATACCACTCGTCGTATCAAAAAAGATGCGTAACACATCATCCCAACGACCATAGTTCCACAACTCAGTACCGATGATGAATTGCAATGCCATCTCTGGATGCAAATCACCAATTTTAGTGAGCATCATACGAAATACATCGCGCTCGCCAAGGCCTAGCTTAATATGACGGACATACATAAGCCATTTCATGGTATACAGAGGGTCTTCCTCATAGGATGTAATGAATAAACGTAATGCTTCTACTGCATCCATAGCACCATCAGCACTATAGAAATATCGATCATGTATACTTTTACCATAGAAATTAACTGCTACATTATGCAATGAAGGTACTGAGAAATTAAGATCTACTAGCGTACTACCACTCGTACGATATGCAGTACCACCATTAGCTGTATAAGATTTTTCATTATTTGTTAAAGCGTCCATAAATGTATTCATAGTTCATATCTCCTTGGCATATAAAAAACCGCTGCGGATTATCACAACGTAAATTTTGAAAGCAAAATAAACAAGACAACCGTGAGCGGTTACAATACAAAGTTCAAGACAATTACTAACCTCACTGAGGCTAAGGTTTACTAGACACGATACTCTAAACCAAAAGGTCTCCATAACTACTTTTTCTGGTTATTTAATCAAAGGATTGCTGCTGGTGTCTAACCTTATGAATCGTTTATGAACGACAACTATGAAATTATACTAGATTCTATACTCATCTCAATAAAGTTATGTATATGATAGAATTGCTGTTAGAATCTAAGTCTTTCTGTTCTACAGGTTAGTGAATTCTTTCACCTGATGATGTAATTATAATACACGCATCCGTGTGTGTCAATAATTTTTAAAATTTTTAGAAAATCTTGTTACATCATTAGAAATAACAGCTATAAGACTAGATATTCTCTATAATAAGGTATAGCTTTTAGTTTTTTTGCAACACATTTTCTCCGGCCTTTAAAAATTACTCCAAAAGATAAAATGCCGATGCAGCTAGTTATTTTCTAGTTGTATCGGCATTAAAATCAACATCTTTTATCCTATACTCTACACAGATAAATTACTTCAAATTGAGAACATCCAAAAATGATTTTCCAATATGCCATAGTGGTAATCTAAAATTTTGCAATACTGTTTCACCTATGTCCGCAAAACTATGTCTATCACCCAAAGCTACTGAATGACTCATACTTGGACTATAAGCTAGCAAAGGCACCATTTCTCTCGTATGATCTGTACCTTTCCAAGTCGGATCATTCCCATGATCTGCGGTGATGAGAAGTAAATCGTCATCTTTAAGCAAGTCCAACAAACCACCTAATTGGTAATCAAAGTCTTCAATAGCACGCTTATACCCTTCTACATTACGCCGATGACCGTACAGACTATCAAATTCAACAAGGTTGACCATCATGAATCCCCGTGCAAAGCTTTGGCCCAATAGATAAGGAACTACGTTCATACCATGCGCGTTAGACTTTGTCGGATATGATGCATCCCAGCCGACATGAGCATAAATATCACCGATTTTGCCAACCGCAACGGACGGAATTTTTGAGCCTTGTAACTCTTGTTGTACCATTTTCTTTTCAGGCATGCGACTATAATCATGACGATTTGAGGTACGTACAAAATGCCCTGGTGTACCAACAAAAGGGCGAGCTATGATGCGTCCCACATAATAATCACCGACACATACCTTATCCCGTGTAATTTGACACATGCGATACAACTCTTCTAAAGGAATGATATCCTCATGAGCAGCAATTTGAAAGACCGAATCCGCCGATGTATAAACGATTGGCTTACCTGTTCTTATATGTTCTTCTCCGAGGCGTTCAATAATTTCTGTACCAGATGCTACTTCATTACCAAGGTAATCATATCCAGTTTCTTTAGTGAAAGTATCTATCAATTCCTTAGGAAATCCTTCATAAAATGTCGGAAATAGTACCGTTACAGGATGCCCCATCATCTCCCAATGTCCGCTTGTCGTATCTTTACCGGTACTCATTTCCGCCATACGACCTAAGCACCAATAACAGGCTCATCAAACGTTGAAATATCGGCAATATTAGCTAAACCTATGGATTTTAAATTTGGACAGCGAATAGGTCCTGCTACAGCTTCGATATGTCCTAATGTATTCGAACCTTCATCGCCGAATTTAATCGCATCGGCTGCATGCCCTATACCGACACTATCCATTACTAGTAGAATAATTCGATTATACATATGTACTCCTAAA
>CAJMLW010000030.1 GCA_905214495.1 uncultured bacterium
AGACCGTCAAGGTGGTTACACTCGTGTAATCAAAACTGGTCTTCGCAAAGGTGACTCTGCACCTTGCGCTATTATCGAGTTAGTTTAATCAAACTCATACGGTGTTGTAACTTCGGTTGCAACACCGTTTTTTTATTGTCAATTTTATGGTACAATCGACTAGTACAAATATCGTTATATAGTAGCAGTTATCGTAGTGATTGAAGATTAATTGTTAACTTTTACATAAAACGAAATTGACTAGAAAGGTACGAGGCTATTCATGAAATCAAACGAAACAATGATTGAGGTCAATCATTTAAGCCATTTATATGTTGATGAAAATGGTAATGACGTGCGTGCCCTAGATGATGTGAGTCTTACCATACGGCGCGGCGAATTTGTGGCCATTATAGGTACTAACGGCAGTGGTAAAAGTACATTGGCTAAGCATTTTAATGTGTTATTGCAACCTACAGCGGGAAATGTTACCGTATGTGGTTTTGACACATTAGATGATGAACATATCTGGAATATTCGCCAACATGTGGGCATGGTATTCCAAAATCCAGATAATCAAATCGTAGCAGCTGTAGTAGAAGAGGATGTAGCATTTGGTCCAGAGAATTTGGGCGTACCTAGTGCTGAAATTCGTAAACGTGTTGATGATGCTTTGGCTGCAGTAAACATGGCCGAATATGCGGAACATGGTCCACATTTACTATCTGGAGGTCAAAAGCAACGGATTGCCATTGCCGGTGTACTTGCTATGAAACCAGATTGTATCGTACTAGATGAACCTACTGCCATGTTGGATCCAAAAGGGCGTTTAGAGGTTCTCGAAACAATTCATAGACTCAATAAAGAAGAAGGTATTACCATTGTAATCATTACCCATTTTATGGAGGAAGCGGTAACTGCAGATCGTGTTGTAGTTATGAAAAATGGAATTAAATTACAAGAGGGAACACCACGTGAAATCTTTACTCAAGTGGATACGCTAAAAGATTTGGGCTTAGATGTACCTGTTGCAGCTGAGGTTGCATCGAAACTCATTCAAAAGGGTATAGATATCCCTAATGATATCATTACTAATGATGAACTTGGTGATGCATTAACGACGTACTATGCGAAGGAGGCACACTAATGGCTATTGTATTAGATAATATTACCTATACCTATGGTGTGGGTACTCCTTTTGAGAAAACTGCGTTGAAGGGAATCTCCGTAACCATTGAAAACGGTGAGTTTCTCGGCATTATTGGACATACTGGATCGGGTAAATCCACATTTGTGCAACATCTCAACGGTTTATTGCATCCTACGACTGGTAAAGTGACGGTCAATGGTGTGGACGTAAGTGAAAAAACTGATGAAGCTAAACATATGCGTCATAAAGTGGGGATGGTATTCCAATACCCTGAACATCAACTTTTCGAGGAAACGATTGCCGAAGACATTGCATTTGGACCAAAAAACTTGGGCCTTGATGCAGAAGAGGTAGACCGTCGAGTGCGTGAAGCTATGGCCTTTGTAGGTCTGGATTATGATACCTATGCTGAACGTTCTCCATTTCATTTGTCTGGCGGTCAAATGCGCCGCGTTGCCATAGCTGGTGTAGTGGCGATGGAACCGGATTTCCTTGTACTCGATGAACCTTCTGCAGGCCTTGATCCATTTGGGCGTGAAGAAATCTTTGATGAAATTATTAAACTACATAAGGAAAAGGATGTAACAGTCATCCTCGTATCTCATAATATGGAAGATATTTCACGCATGGCGAATCGTCTCATTGTTTTAGATAAGGGTCAGATTGTACTGGATGGTAAACCGTTAGATATCTTTAATCATCATCGCCATGTATTACAACAGGTTGGCGTAGATGTGCCACCTGTGTCCGTATTGATTGAATCATTGCGGAACCGAGGCCTTGATGTATCAAACGAAGTATTAACCGTAGATGATGCTGTACAAGCTATTCTAGAAGGAGGTCAACATGTTAAATAATATTACAATTGGCCAATTCTTTCCTGGTAACTCGTTGTTACATCGCATGGATCCGCGGGCAAAAATTATAGGAACTACTATTTTCGTTGTTGCCATATTCTTGGCGAATACACCATTGGCATATGGCATTGTGGCGGCTTTCACCATTGGAGCTATGTTATTATCTCGTCTGCCATTACGTTTGATGTGGAATGCGATAAAACCATTATGGATTATCATTGTATTCACAATGGGGATTCATATTTTTACAACTCCTGGTAATAGCATCATCTCCTATGGCATCATTAATATTACGGATAATGGACTTGCTATGGGCTTGCAAATGGCGGCACGATTAGTATTTTTAATCTTATTCTCGTCATTGCTAACCTATACGACATCACCTATACGGCTGACAGATGGCATTGAACATTTACTAAACCCATTCCGCCGCATCGGTGTGCCGGCTCATGAACTAGCGATGATGATGACCATTGCATTGCGTTTTATTCCTACCTTGCTTGATGAAACGGATCGTATTATGAAAGCCCAATCGGCTCGTGGTGCTGATTTTGTAACAGGTTCGATTATTCAGCGAGCTAAAAATATGGTACCTCTCTTAGTGCCACTATTTATTAGTGCATTCCGCCGTGCCGATGAATTGGCTATTGCTATGGAAGCCCGTTGCTATCGCGGCGGTGTTAATCGTACGCGTATGAAAGAACTTAGCATTACATGGGTTGATTATGTTGGCTTGGGTGCTGTATTTATGGTAACAGCTATTTTATTAATCCTATGGTGGTTAGGATAATGCGGAATATACGATTAATTGTGGCCTATGATGGTACTGATTTAGCGGGCTATCAGAAACAATCTGCTGATAAGGGGATTACTGTTCAAGGGGCTTTGGAAAAGGCATTATCTATTATTTGTGCTGAACCCATTCAAATCTATGGTGCGTCGCGTACCGATGCGGGTGTACATGCTCGCTTTCAAGTCTGTGCATTTCAAACATCAGGATCCATACCGGTAGAGAATATTCCGCGGGCGGTGATTGCCCATTTGCCAAAGGATATTGTTGTAACAGAGGCTATTGAGATACCATTAGACTGGAAACCTCGTCATAATATTTTTGGTAAGGAGTATATGTACTCCATTTATAATCGTGAAATTGCAGATCCTATGGGGCAGCGGTATCATTGGCATGTAAAGAAACCTCTAGATGTTGAAGCCATGCGTCAAGCAGGTAAAGCTCTTGAAGGAACGCATGATTTTTCTACATTGAAAGGGGCTAATACAACACCCGTAGATCCGGTAAAAACTATTTATGCCATCGGTATTAAAGAGAATGCAGGTCGTATCGATATTTCTGTTGTTGGTGATGGATTTTTATATCATATGGTTCGAAATATAGCTGGCTTATTAGTAGACATTGGGCTAGGCCGAAAATCAGTGGCCCGAATTCCTGAACTATTATCCGCAAAGGACCGGAAGCGAATTGGAAAAACAGCTCCGCCTCAAGGTCTAGTATTAGAGGAAATTTTCTTTACTATTGATAGACTACATGCGGTAATAGAACGTATTAAAGAAGAATAATTATGAAATGTTACATTGTAAAACGTCTACTATACATGTTACAATTGCACTATAAGACAGGTTTATTACTTAGCTGTAATTAATATACATAGGGTAGACTCTTGTCAGCATTGTAATTATATCCTAAGGAGGGTGAATCTCTTGCAAAAACGTAAAGATTTTATCTGGAAAATGGGTGGACAACAAGGTGAAGGTATCGAGAGCTGTGGCGAAATCATGGCTACAATCCTTGCAAAAGAAGGATATTCTCTATACAGTCAACGTTTGTTTGCATCCCGTATCAAAGGTGGTCATACTACTTTCGCATTGCGCGTTGCATTGAAACAAGTTATGTCCATTGGTGAAGGTGTAGACTTCTTGTTAGCTCTTGACCAAGAAACTGTTGATATGCACGGTGTTGAAGTGCGTGATGGTGGTTATATCATTTGCGATAGTAAAGTAAAACCAGATTTTTCTAAATTTGAAGGTTCCAAAGTTAACTGCTTATCCTTGCCAATCTCTGAAACGGCAATGAAACAAGGTTCCTTGTTGATGCGTAATATCGTAGCTCTTGGTATGTCCGTAGCTCTTCTTGGTTTCGACACTAAGATGTTTAAAGATGCAATCGCTGCAAAATTTGCGAAAAAATCCCAAGAAATCGTGGATAAAAACTTGGCAGCTTTTGATGATGGTCATAGCCTTGTAATGGAAAAATTAGGTGATGTAGAAATCGATACATTACCAGCTCCTGGTAAGAAAGATCAAATGTTCTTATTAGGTAATGAAGCATGTGCTCTTGGTGCTATTGCAGCAGGTTCCCGTTTCATGGCATCCTATCCTATTACTCCAGCATCTGAAGTAATGGAATACATGATTAAAAACATGGATAAATTAGGTGCTACTATCGTTCAAACAGAAGATGAAATCGCAGCTTGTATGACAGCTATGGGCGGTGTATACGCAGGTGTTCGTGGTTTCACTTGTACTTCTGGCCCTGGTCTATCCTTGATGGCAGAATCCTTGTCTATGGCTTCCATGGCAGAACTTCCTATGGTTGTTATCGACGTACAACGTTCCGGCCCATCTACAGGTATGGCTACAAAGGTAGAACAATCCGATATTGATGCAGCTTGCTACAATGCTCATGGAGACTATGCAGGTATCGTTATTTCTCCAACATCCATCGAAGAATGTTTCTACGAAATTCAAAAAGCTTTCAACTTGGCAGAAATGTATCAATGCCCAGTTATCTTTATGCCGGATTTACAACAAGGCTTGAATAAACAATCTGTTCCTACATTCGATTTGAACCGTGTGCCTATTAACCGCGGTAAAATGATGAAGGAAGCAGATCTTCCTGAATTGGAACAACCTAATTACTTCAAACGCTTTGAATTGACAGAAGATGGCATTTCTCCTCGTACGATTCCTGGCATGAAAAATGGTTTATTCCTTTCTACAGGTCTTGAACATAATGAAGAAGGTAAACCAGCCGAAGCTCCTACAATGCACGTAGCGCAAACTGATAAACGTTTCCGCAAATTGGAAACTGTAGCGGATAACTATGAACCATTCTTGAATAATGCAAAATATGATGAAGCTGATGTACTCGTTGTAGGTATGGCTTCTAGCCGTGGTGCTATTGAAGAAGCAGTTGCTGAATTCGATCAAGAAGGCGTTAAAGTCAACCATTTACAACTTCGTTTGATTAAACCATTCCCTGCAAAACAATTGCAACCATTCATGGATGCTGCTAAAAAAGTTGTTATTGTAGAACATAATGCAACAGGTCAATTGACTAACCTATTCAAAATCAACATGCATAAGAAATCTAAAATTTCTAGCTGCTTGAAATATGATGGTAATCCATTCACAAAATCTTATGTGAAAAATGCAATTAAGGAGGTCCTATAATATGACAACAGCTAAAGATTACAGAAATGATATTCGCCCTAACTGGTGTCCTGGTTGTGGTCATTATGGGGTGCAAGCTGCCATTACTGATGCAGTAGTAGCAAAAAATATTCCACCTGAAAAATTGGCAGTTATCTCTGGTATCGGTTGTTCTAGCCGTATCGGTGGTTATTTCTATGCATATGGTGCACATACAACTCATGGTCGTGCACTTCCATACGCTCAAGGCGTTAAACTTGCTAACCAAGACTTAGAAGTTATCGCTTGTTCCGGTGATGGTGATGCGTTCGCTATCGGTATGGGTCATACTATTCATGCTTTCAAACGTAATGTAAACATGACATATATCGTTATGGATAACCATGTTTACGGTTTGACTAAAGGTCAAGCATCCCCTCGTTCCGATATCGGTTTTGTTACAAAAACAACACCTCGTGGGGCCTTTGAAACACCATTGTCCGTTTGTGAAACTGCCATCGCTGCAGGTGCTACATTTGTTGCACAAGGTTATATGATTAACCGTGCTGAACTCGTTGATTTGATTCAACAAGCTATGGACCATGAAGGTTTCTCCTTCATCAACGTATTTAGCCCATGTGTTACATACAATAAACACAATAGCTATGACTGGTTCAAAGAACATTTGACTAGCTTGCCAGAAGGATATGATCCAACAGACCGTGCGACTGCACTTAAAACATTAGGTGAAACACAAGGTTTGGTTACTGGTCTTATCTATCAAGATACGACTAAACCTTCCTTTGAAAAAGCTATGGCCGCTGTTAATGGTGGTACACATCCACGTCCATTGACTGAAGATGTTGTTAAACCTGATCAAGCATTATTTGATAGCCTTTGCAATCAATTTAAGTAAGTTTAACTTAGCATATATCGTGTTCTGATATAGTTCCCCTCTTTACTGACTATTATGTAAAGAGGGGATTTTCATTTTATTACTTTTCGGTTAGTGATAATTACTTTACGGAGTTTTTCTTAACTGATATACTAATTTTAATTTAAGTTATTTATAATTAAACATAGGTATAGTACCTGCTAGACTTATTTTACTATTACAGCCATAAGATAGAGGGGATACGATGAAATCTTATGAAAAGGGGATTAGCTTGTCTATTTGGACCTTAAGCTGGCCTATATTTATCGAAGTATTCCTGCAAATGCTCGTCGGCAATATTGACCAACTGATGATGAGTCATTACTCGCCACAGGCGGTAGCCGCTGTAGCTAATGCAAATCAAATTTTAAATATTTTTATTATGCTCATTGTTGTTATGAGCACTGCCACGACGATTTTGATTGCCCAATATTTGGGTGCTCGAAATCAGTCAAAGTTGTCAGAGGTATGTACCGTTAGTTTAGTGCTAAACTTTCTATTCTCCTCGGTAGCGGCAGTATTTTTTATCACTTGCCATGAATGGATTTTTACATGGCTTGGTATACCGCCGGAAACAATGGGGGATACATCGCTATATACGACCATTGTAGCAGCAGGATTACCAATACAGGCTATGTACTATGCATTGGTTGCCGTATTTAGAGGTCATTCATTGACGCGCATCACCATGTATGTGGCACTCGTTATGAATATCATCCATGTAGGAACAAACTATATTTTGATTTTCGGTCATGGGCCTATACCGAGTCTTGGTGTATTAGGTGTATCTATTTCTACATGGCTTTCGAAGGTCATTGGACTTCTTATTATCGTATACCTGTTCAAGAAACTATTACAATTGAAGGTTAGCACGGTTTATTTAAGACCGTTTCCTTGGCAGACTGTTAAGTCTTTATTACATATTAGCGTGCCATCCGGCGGTGAAACATTGAGCTATCAATTATCGCAAACGACGATTATGAAGATGGTCAATATTCTAGGGTTAACTGTGATTAATACGAAAGTTTATGTATATGCCATCGCCATGTTGTGTTATGTGTATTCCATAGCCTTATCGAATGCATCGCAAGTCATCGTAGGATTTTTGATGGGCGCTAAACGGCAAGACGAAGTAACAAATCGTGTATGGCATTCTATGTTTTTAGCCATCGCAATCAATGTAGGATTGGCAGCGTTCTTTTATATAACGAGTGATACTGTTTTATCTGTATTTACTACAGATTCTGAGATTTTATCATTAGCCCATGATGTACTCTTAGTTGAAATTTTCCTTGAATTGGGGCGTGCCGTTAATATCGTTATGGTAGGATGTTTGCAAGCCGCAGGTGATATTCGTACACCTATGCTTGTAGGTGTTTTGGGAATGTGGCTATGTGCTGTACCATTATCGTATCTATTTGGTATTTACTGGGGCTGGGGGCTTGTTGGTATATGGATTGCCATGGCTATTGATGAGATTTTACGAGGTTTATTGTTTATCTATCGCTGGCAGAGTGGAAAATGGAAAGAAAAACGCCTCATTGAGGTGTAATGGTATAGTTGTTTTGCGTTTATATATTGGAGATATATGGTGCATATGAAAGTGGGTTTATATGAGTAAAACCGTAGGTATTATTGGATTAGGTTTATTAGGTGGTTCGTTAGCAAAGGCTTTGAAAGCCTATACAGATTATGATGTGGTAGGATATGCACGTCGACAAGAAGTATGTGACGCAGCATTACAAGATGGTGTTGTATCTCAAGCTTGGACTGAGGTAGAATCACTCATTGAACATTCGGATATCGTAGTGTTTTCCTTGCCGCCAGATACCAACGCTCGACTTTTTACCGAGGTGGCTCATCTTTTTAAATCAGGTCAGGTGGTAACAGATGTATCCAGTGCAAAGGAAAATTTTGTACGTGCTGTGTATGAATCTATTCCAAAGGGAACCTTTTTCGTATCCGTTCACCCTATGGCGGGATCTGAAAAGGGAGGATATGAAGTATCCCATAAAAATCTGTTTAAAGGTATGGGATGGATTGTATTAGAGGATAAGGCGTCTGATGTGTATAATGCAGAGGTGGCCAAAGAATTAGCTGATATGGGGCGCGCCGTTGGTTCCCGTATCGAATTTGTCGATGTATATGCTCATGATGCGTATTTAGCGATGGTTAGCCATATGCCGCATTTGATGGCCGCCATTTTAACACAAGTGTCTGGTGGCGATGAGCTCGGTGAATTACGTATGCGCTTATCCGCAGGTGGATTCCGTGACTGTACGCGTGTAGCTGGTGGTTTACCATCCATGTGGCGTGAAATTATATATGGTAATCGTCACAATGTATTAGAAGGCTTATCAAAAATGGAAGACGAAATTCGTCGGGTAAAAGAACTACTTTCACAAGAAGACGAAGGCCAAGCCTTAGAAGACTATTTAAATAGAAGTCGAGATATTAGAAATAAATTACCGTACTTGACGGGACAAATTAAGAATAATTAAGAGGAGTTGTTATGGGGTTACTACAAGAAACCTGCGACGCGATTCACAGTCGTAATAAAGAGATTGAACAATATATTATTAAGAATTGGAATGATATGTCGGATATTAAGCAATATGGACGTCTCGTCGATATGGTGGCTCAATATGGGGCGGCCACCAATCAAGAGAATGTAACAATTCCAAAACCTTGTATGATTATTGCCTCTGCCGATCATGGCGTTGCCGATATGGGGGTTAGTGCCTATCCAAAGGAAACCACTGTTGGTATGACGCAAAATTACTTAATTCCAAAAGGGGCTGGCGCCAATTCCTTAGCCAATTATTGCGGTGCTACAATGGAAGTCATCGATATGGGCATTGATGCGGATATGAGTTGGGTCCCTGGATTGCGTTCTCACAAATTGGGGATGGGTACAAAGAATTTTGTAGAAGAACCGGCCATGACGCGTGAACAAGCAATCGAAGGCATTGAAACGGGTATCAAATTGGTTCAAGAAAAGATGGTTGACGGGTACAATGTGTTTCTTGTAGGTGAAATGGGAATTTCCAACACGACAGCGAGTGCACTTATGACGGCTAAGTTTGCGGGCCTCACTGCAGAAGAGGCAACGGGGCGAGGCACGAATATTTCCGATAAACGCCTTAAATTAAAACAACGTATCGTTCATGATGTATTGGTTAAATATCAAGATATTCCAAAGGACGATGCGATTGGTATTTTGGCTGCCGTAGGGGGCTTTGAATTTACCTGTATTGTCGGTGTTATCTTAGGGGCAGCCGCTAATCATGGTATGGTCATCATCGATGGCTTTAATACATCCGCTTGTGCCTTGGTGGCTAAAACATTGGTTCCCGCCTCCATGGACTACGTTATGGCCTCTCATTTATCTGCAGAAAAAGCGGCTAAATCTTCATTGCAAAATCTTGGATTAGAAGCCTATGTGGACTTAGGCCTTTGCTTAGGGGAAGCCTCTGGTGGTTCCGTTCAAATGGGGATGCTTGACCTTGCAGTTCATATGTATAAGTCTGTCACAGGAGGTAAGGCATGAGAGCTTTTAACATTCAACCATTAGATACGAAAGCGATGGAAACATGCCGGTATCGCATTGATAATTTAACAAAACCTATTTATAGCCTTGCTATGCTTGAAACGATAGCTGAACGATTTGCAGGCGTATTGGCGAATCCTAAACCAAATCATTTAAAATATGGTGTTCTTATTGTAGGGGCAGACCATCTTGTGGATGGTCCTCAAAATGTTGAACATGGATATACTAGTTTAAATGCAATAAAACGGTTTAATGAAGGCATGAGTGCTACGCAAGGGGCGGCTTTTAAATTACAGGCTCCAGTGTATATGGTTAACATTGGCTTGGAACAAGATACAAATTATTTGGCAAATATTGATACCCGAGTTATCCGTAAAGGGTCCCACTTCTTTGGCGTAGAACCTTCTATTAGTCATGATGAATTGGAACAGGCTCTTGAAATGGGCTTTGGCTATGCGGATAAATTACATGAATCAGGCCTACAAGTGATAGCATTAGGTAATATCGGTGAACGCACATTCCTTGATGCATTAGTCACCACTGCAACCGTTACAGGCGCATCATACGAGTCTTTATTGACCGAATCTCAGTCTGGACCAACCATTGCACAGCGAGCTGAGCATATCCATTCGTTTGTAGATTCATTTGATATTGCTGTAGATGATTGGTCTGTTTTGTCTAAAAGTGACCGTCGTACTGCGGTATTGCGTTTACTTCATGTAGCAGGCGGCCTCGATATATCCTTCTTAACAGGCTTTATTTTAGGTGCTGCTAGCCATCGTATGGCTGTGGTATACGATAATGCACTAACTGGTGCTGCTGTACTCGCAGCAGTGACGATGGAACCATTGGTGAAAGACTATGCTTTCTCATCCGCTGTTTACGATGATCCTATTCATAAGGAACAATGTCGTTTTTTAGATGTAAAACCTCCATTACATTATGATTTACAAATCGATGAAGGCTTAGGCTCTACAATGGGGCTATCTATCGTAGATGCATCTATGCATATGTTAAATGACATGAAAACATTCGTAGAAGCCGAGGTTCGTGCCGCCGAGGATGGTGCTGGTAAAGGTAGACAAGAAGATATTAAATAATATTAGAGAGGACTTTGTGGTATATAGCTCCCTTACTTAATAACTAGTAAAGGAGGTATATATTTGAAAGTCCTCTTTTGTATGTTTGTTATAAATTATATAGATTTGTATCGTATAGATTTCGTATTATTTTATAGGAAATTCATTGAAAAACCATTGACACTATATGTGTAAATTGATATTATTATAAGGCAGTCAGAACTGACCTGGTTTAGTTCTTGACTAACAGAAGGTAATTATGATATAGTAATTATCGGTTCTGTATGCGGGAATAGCTCAGCGGTAGAGCACCGCCTT
>CAJMLW010000031.1 GCA_905214495.1 uncultured bacterium
TTATATATCATTAGCTGATAGCTGATAGCTGATAGCTGATAGCTGATAGCTGATAGCTGATAGCTGATACTTTCACAAAACATATAATGTATATATAGAGGTGTATGATGAGCAATACAAATGAATTAACTGTAGATGTACGTGGTAGCTTGTGTCCAAAGCCTGTAATTGAAACAAAGAAGGTAAGTGATGCGAATCCGAGTGCTGTTATTATTACTATCGTAGATAATGAGGTTAGTCGCGATAATGTAGAAAAATTCGGTAAGTCTCGCAGTTATGGGGTGGATATCAGGCAAGACGGTAAGGATTTCTACCTCACTATGACCCCTAATGCAAATCCAGTAGCTGAAATTTGTGAACCAATGAGCTATGGCAACCGTGTTATATTGATGACAAAGGATTATCTTGGTGAAGGCAGTGAAGAGTTAGGCCGTAACCTAATGAAGACGTTCTGGATATGCATGCTTGAAGCCGATGTAAAACCATCTAAAATCTATTTTATTAACAGCAGTGTTAAGATGGTTGTAAATGATTCTGTTCATTTAGAAAATATTAAAAAACTAGCTGATCTTGGTGTTGAGATTGCAGCGTGTGGTATTTGTCTTGATTTCTATGGGGTAAAAGAAGAGCTTGGCGTAGGTAATATTACAAATATGTACGCTATTACAGATTCTATTTTAGGCGATAATATTATTAAGCTATAATTGTCCCTGACTTTATGAGATAACTTAAAACAGGTGTGGCGCATTGGAAAATAAAAAATTACTAGTCGTCTTTACATCCTATTATTTTGGCGATAAAGCAGACAAGGTATTAACAGAATTAGAGGTGCCTCATCAGTTGATGGCTACACCTCCTGAGCTTTACGATATGTGTGGGTTATCTGTGCAAATAGATTCAAGTATTGTAGAGCAGGTTCAGACTATTTTAAAAGAACATAAGATTAGTACATCTGGCCTCTTTTGGTATGAAAAAGGTGAGCTAGCTGTACCATATAAAGCCTAGACATGGTCTAGGCTTTTTCTCATTTCTTTTTTAGTAAAGTTTTGATTCTTATATAATTTAAAGGCTGACTATGGTACTATAGATATATGATATTTTTTATCATTATGGAGGTATATATGAGCAAGTATGAAATAGAAAATGTAAAATTAACAGCCCCTAAATTGAATCGTAAAGATTTAGAATATGCTATGACATATCGTTATGCATGTAAAAAGTTTGATAGCACGAAAAAGATTTCTGAAGAAGATTGGAATGCTATTTTAGCAGCAGCTCGCTTGGCTCCCACATCTCTTGGATTTGAGCCTTTTGAATTGCTAATCGTTCAAAATCCAGAAATTCGTGAAAAGATGAAAGCTCATGGCTGGGGCATTCTAGCTGGCCTTGAAGCAAGTCATTTTGTAGTATTTTTAACACGTAAAAAGGTAGATTTGGAATTTGATTCTCCTTATGTACGCTACATTCAAGAAGAGGTTAAACAATTGCCTGCTGAAGTAGATGCTATCTATAAAGAAAAATATGCTCAATTTACTACTGAAGACTATAAAACCTTTGAGTCTGATCGTGCTGCCTTTGACTGGGCATCTAAACAAGCGTACATTGTAATGGCTAACATGATGACAATGGCTGCTTATGAAGGTATAGACTCTTGCCCTCTAGAAGGTTTCAATCAAGATGACATGACGGCACTCCTAGGTGATGAACTTGGCCTTTTCGATACTAAACACTTTGGCATTGCTGTAATGGCTGCCTTCGGCTATCGAGACGAAGAACCACATCGTAATAAAACACGTCGTACCTTGGATGAAATTGTAACAGTAGTTGAATAGATTGTTACATGTAGAAGGGAATCGAAATTCTTCACTTAATCTTTAGGATTGAATGCTATATTATAAATATACAAGAATTCTAAAATATTTATAAATGCCGTATTATTTGATAGGATTTATGAATATTATGATTAAAGGAAGGAGTGATTGTATGTTATGGTCAATTATTGTTGGTGGGTTTATCGGCTTCCTAGCAGGTGCCATTACTAACAAAGGCGGTGCAATGGGCGTTATCGCTAAAGTTGTGGCTGGTTTAATTGGCTCGTCCGTAGGTCAGTCCCTATTTGGTACATGGGGTCCTAGCTTAGCAGGAATGTCCTTAATTCCATCTGTATTAGGTGCAGTCATTGTTGTTGCTGTAGTCTCATTTTTCTTTGGGAAAAAGGGATAGTAATACGTAGCATTAAAAAACCAGTAAATCGTTGAATTTACTGGTTTTTTATTGCTATTAATTTGTATTACACGTTAAAACGGAAGTGTGTTACGTCGCCGTCTTTCATAATGTAGTCTTTGCCTTCAAGGCGTACAAGGCCTTTTTCTTTAGCAGCATTTTGGCTACCGCATGCTTGTAAGTCGTCGAAAGATACGATTTCAGCGCGGATAAAGCCTTTTTCGATATCGGAGTGAATTTTACCCGCTGCTTGTGGAGCTTTGGTACCATTTACAATTGTCCATGCACGAGCTTCCATTTCGCCTGCTGTAAAGTAGTTGATAAGACCTAAAAGTGCATAACTCGCTTTGATAAGTTTAGTTAAGCCAGATTCTTCAAGGCCGAGATCTTCAAGGAATGCAGCGGATTCTTCATCGGATAACTCAGCGATTTCAGACTCAATACGAGCAGATACAACAACGATACCAGCACCTTCGTTCTTCGCGTATTCTTCTACGCGTTTTACGTGTTCGTTAGCAGAGTAATCAGATACTTCATCTTCAGAAATGTTAGCAACATAAAGAGAAGGTTTTGCTGTAAGTAATGTCAACTCTTTAATCATTTCTAACTCTTCTTCGTCTAGACCTTGTGCACGAACCGGTTTTGCCTCACCTAAACCTTCGATAATGCGTTCTAGCAAAGGCAACTCAGCACGAGCATCTTTATCGCCGGATTTTGCAATCTTTTCGATGCGCTGTTTCCGCTTTTCTACGGATTCAAGGTCAGCAAGGCAAAGCTCAGTATTGATGATTTCGATGTCACGGATTGGATCGATAGAACCTGCTACGTGAGTGATATTAGGATCATCGAAACAACGAATAACTTGTGCAATCGCATCCACTTGACGAATATGGCTAAGGAATTTGTTACCTAAACCTTCGCCTTTAGATGCACCTTCAACGAGACCTGCAATATCTACAAATCGCATAGCAGCAGGGAGAATGCGTTTAGAACTGAACATTTCTGCTAATACAGCTAGACGATTATCTGGAACATCAACAACACCTACATTTGGTTCGATTGTACAGAATGGATAGTTGGCAGCTTCAGCGCCAGCCTTTGTGATAGCGTTGAATAATGTACTTTTACCAACATTTGGAAGGCCTACAATGCCTACTTCTAAATTTGTGCTCATGGTACCACCTTTTATTAATTCAGTCATTTCGTTCATTGTGAAAGCTTTCATTAGAAATATTGTTCCTTATAAAAGCCTTATCAAACACATATTATATCATATTCTAACAGATATATACATTTCTATAGAATTGGTCTAGATTATTTATCAAGAAGTGCTATAATATTAGAGAGAAAGTTAAAATTTATTATAAAAAATAATGATAAGTATATATGATTATATAATAAAAATATAAAGTTCTTATTGTTATTTATTTTATAGAAAATTTTGATGAGTAGATATGACTATGTCAGTGTACAGACGGACGTGTCATTTTGATTGAACGTAAACGTCATGTGACGCTGCTAGGAAAGGAAGTCAAGTATGTTTTCTAAGTTATTTGATAGCTTTTTAGTACACTATTTGGAACGATTCAATGATCATTGCTTTATTGTAAAAGTTGGTGATAACCAGTATACAATTGGTGAAGGTAATCCTGAATTTAAGATTATTGTAAATAAGGATATACCTAAGAAGGATGTATTGGTATCGGCCGAACTTGCTCTTGGCGAAGCGTATATGCGTAAGGATATTGAAATAGAGGGCGATTTATTCAAAGCACTTTGTGTTGTACTAGGTCATGTCAATAAGGATTCTATCAATAAAAAGGTACTTAGTTCTCTCTTTAATGTAGGTCTTAAAAAGAAAGATCAAAAACAACAAGTATCTTCTCATTACGACCTTGGTAATGATTTTTATAGCTTATGGCTTGATAAGACA
Source organism: uncultured bacterium (assembly GCA_905214495.1). Lineage (GTDB taxonomy): Bacteria > Bacillota > Negativicutes > Veillonellales > Veillonellaceae > Veillonella. The sequence goes on from CAJMLW010000031.1 coordinate 4,157, forward strand.
ATGAGCTATTCTTGTGCGTATTTTAAATATGAAGATGATAGCTTAGAAGATGCACAATACCAAAAGGTTCATCATATTCTTGATAAACTATATTTAAAAGAAGGTATGACATTACTCGATATCGGTTGTGGTTGGGGATTCCTTTTAATTGAAGCAGCCCGCAAGTATGGCGTTAAAGGCTATGGCTGTACATTGTCTGAAGAACAATGGAAGAAAGGTCAAGAACGGATTAAAGAATTTGGTCTTGAAGGTCAAGTCGAAATCGAACTCATTGATTATCGTGATGTAGCGGCATCTGGTCGTACATTCGACCGTATCGTCAGTGTTGGTATGTTGGAACATGTAGGTCGTCCTAATTTCTCGTTGTATATGGAGGATGCATCCACTATGTTAAATGATGGTGGTTTATTCTTGCTCCATTACATCAGTGATCCATCAGAAAAAGAATCTAGTGCATGGATTCGTAAATATATCTTCCCAGGTGGATGCTTACCATCCCTTCGTGAAATGGTTTCCATTGCCTATGACTATGATTTTAATATTATCGATGTTGAAAGCTTGCGCTTGCACTACTATAAAACATTGATGCATTGGTACAATAATTTCCAAGGTGTACGTGACCAAGTAGAAAAAGCTCGCGGTACTGAATTCGTTCGCATGTGGGACTTGTACCTCTGTGGTTGTGCAGCAGGTTTCTATATTGGCAATATGGATTTACACCAAATCCTTATGACAAAAGGTGTTAACAATGAATTGCCATTAACACGTTGGTATTAATAGATAGATTTTAATACGAAAAAAGGGCCGTCTTAAGGCGGTCCTTTTTTCGTGTCATCATACGCTATTGTTAATGTAAAAAGAGGATAACCGAAGCTATCCTCTTAAGGTGCGTATAGAATTATAGAGAGTGAGCTCGCAATTCTTCAGCAGAATGTGTGGAAATCCAAGCTGGTGGAATATCGAATACTGTGTAGCAACCAGTACCACCGTGTTTAGCGAGACGGTAGATACCACGAGCGTATGCAACAAGTGCAGAGCCTGTAAATTCAGGGTTGGAATCAAGTTTTAAAGAGTATTCAACAACATGACGAGTGCCGTCAGTGCTTTCACCAGAACGAAGAACGAAGCCACCATGTGGAATTCCTTTGTGGTTGCGATCAAGTTCTTCTTGGGAAATGAAGTTTACTATAGTTTCATAACCTACGAAGTAGTTTTCCATAGTTTTGATTTCGTTTTCAATTTTAGCTTTATCAGCATCAGGAGCAGCTACTACATAGCATTCACGAAGGTGACCTTTGTAGCCATCAACGTCTGGAGTTTCGCCGTTGCGGATAGCTTCAAGGTATTGTTCTTTAGGAACAGTGTATTGACGAGCATCAAGAACACCGTTGATACGACGGATAGCATCGGAGTGACCTTGGGACACGCCACGGCCCCAGAATGTGTAAGATTTGCCATGAGGCAAGATGCTTTCAGCGTAAACACGTTGTAAAGAGAACATGCCTGGGTCCCAACCGCAAGAAATCAATGTAGCAGTTTTAGCTTCTTTAGCTACTTTGTCTACGTTTGCGAAATGTTCAGGGATACGTGCATGTGTGTCGAAAGAATCGATACAGTTGAAGTATTTTGTTACCATTGGAGTTTGTTCGATAAGGTCTGTTGCAGAACCACCGCAAAGAACCATAACATCGATCTTACCTTTGAAATTAGGCAAATCCTCCATAGTGTATGTAGGAACACCAGACACTGTTTCTAAACCTTTACGACGAGAAAATACGCCTACGAGTTCCATATCTGGTTGCAATTTAACAGATGCTTCTACGCCACGGCCTAAGTTGCCATAGCCTACGATACCAATACGAATTTTGCTCATATTAGCCTCCTATATAATTATAAAATGTAGTGTAATAACTAATATATTTATTATAACATAGAAATTTCTCTTTTATAATATTCTATAGAGTTATACAGCATATATTATGTGAAGAAAATAATTCGGTTGTTATTATTCATCATTATATCGATACATTGCGTATGGGAATATACATAAAAGAAAACATCATATGTGCAAAATTTGACACATATACCCCTACTATATATACAATGAATATATGCATGTTATTGTGTATCGTTTGAGGAGGTTATGAGATGAAAAGAACGATAAACTTTGCTGTTATTGCTGCTTTAATTATTACCGGTGCTAGTGCAGAGGTCATGGTGTCAGCCACTACAGTTGAAAGCCATACGGATGGAAAATCCATTGGGTTGAATTTGTGGGGTGAAAATAAACACTATACCGATGATTTGACCGTCAATGTATCTGGCCTTGGTGTAAATGGAAATAAATACCATAATAACGTTACCGGTATTTATGCTCTTGATGGATCTCAGGTTGCCATAGATAAAAATGTAAATGTAACGGTTGCAAATCCAGCACCTGCGGAAAGTGGAGAGAAGCGCAGACCAGACTTAGCACACTATTATATGAGTGGTATATATGCTGGTTATGGTGGGGTTACAAATGATGGTAATAATGATGATACTCGTATTACCGTACAAGGTAATGCCAAAGTAGATGCCGTTGGCGTAGGTTTGCAAGCTAATAAGGATGGATACATTCGCATTTTAGGTGGGGCAGATGTAAAGACACATCCTTTAACAACCTCTGATACATATTCTGCACTTTCAGAAGAAGGATTTGTCTATGTGAATACTGGCATGGATGGATTGAAACCAGGTGCTAAGGACGTCAACATGTATGGCAATATTGGTTTTATCAATAAAAACTATGGTATTGATAAAAATCCACACAATCATGGATCAGAAATTTCATTGGGATTAACGACACCAAATTCTAAATTAGTGGGTGGTGTACTCAATGAATTTGATGAAAGTAACAATAATCCTCATCATGGCGGTTTGAGATTGTATTTACAAAATGGTGCTACATGGCGTAATGAATGGTTAGGAGCTGAACGTGAATACCCTACACAAGGCCGACCAGATACTGCAAATTATCTCTATACAGGTAGTAAGGTAGAGCATCTTATAGGTGGTGCCACAGAAGGTAGCCGCGGAATTATCCAAGCCGTAGATGCACGGCCTATTACGATTAATAATTATGCTGGTCATACAGCTATTGATTATGAAAAAGGTGCACCTGCTGCAGAAAACGGTAAAGGTGAAATTGTAATTAATCATGCTGACCCTGGCTCTTCTGTTACATTGCGTAGTTCAGTAGAGGCTTTGAAAGAACAAGCTAATGCCGAGATTCCAGGATTAGCAGAAAATCAATTTGTGAAGAAAATAGTCTACAATGGATATACGAAGGGTGAGCGAAACCTTGGTGTTAATGTGCATTTAGAAACAGGTGTGATTAGTCCTACATTAAATGCTAAACTTAGCCCGGATGATTTTGATGCAGCTGGACGTGCTATGGTGTCTAATAAAACCGTATTATCCACTAGTGAAAGTGAAATTGTATCCGGTGCTAAGAGTGCATTAGCATCTTCTGTTATGCAAATGCGAGCTGATACCAATGATTTACAACGCCGCTTAGGTGATGTGCGTCTTAACTCCGATAATCAAGGCGTATGGGGCAAATATATTGGTGGTAAATCTAAAATTACAGACTCTGCCTATGTAAATCAAAATTATAATATGGCGCAAATTGGCTATGATACGAAAAGAGGAAACTGGATTGTAGGTGGTGCTTTATTGTATGGCACAAATAATAGTGATTATGCGTTGGGTTCTGGTTCTGGTAAAACTGCTGGATTAGCATTCTATGGCGCTAAACAATTTAATGATGGTCGTTATTTAGATATCATTGCTAAAGGCAATCGTTTGAAAAATGATTTTAACGTACATAACAGCTTAGGAACGTCGTTGAGTGGTGACTACCGTAATACGGGTGCATCTTTGAGCCTTGAATATGGTAAGCGTATCAAGAGAAATAATGGTTTCTATATTGATCCTAGCGCAGAATTGATTTTTAGCCGCTTGTCTGGTGAAAACTTTGATGCTCGTACGAATACAGGTAGCACAGTTCATATTAATTCTGATTCAGTTAACTCCGCTATAGGGCGCTTAGGAATTGGCATTGGTAAGGAAGCTAGAAATAGTAATGTTTTCCTTAAAGCTGCATTGGCGCATGAATTCTCTGGTAAGATGAAAGCAACCTATAGCATGGCCGGTGAACCAACGACTAATAGCGTAGTAGATTTGAAGGATACTTGGCTCGATCTTGAACTAGGCGGTTCTTGGAGTTTCCGTCCAAATACATATGTATATGGAACATTTACGAAAAATTTTGGTGGTACTGTTGACACATCTTATCGCGTAGATGCTGGTATTCGTCATAACTTTTAGTTAAATCGAATAGGTAGAACTTACAATTAAATAGGCGTAGAAAAGACCGGTCATAGCAATTTTCGGATTGATAGTTGCTATGACCGGTCTTTGTGTGTTTATGTTAATTCTTATTATAAACAGAATGTTTATAAATTTGTATTAGAATTGTAAAGTCTTGATACGTTCTACAGCACGAATTGTATTTTCACGGCTGCCGAATGCAGTTAAACGAAGGTAACCTTCGCCATGTGGACCAAAACCAGAGCCTGGTGTAGATACGATTTGTACCTTTTCAAGAAGAAGATCAAATAATTCCCAGCTTGTCATGTTGCCAGGTGTTTTTAACCAAATGTAAGGTGCATCAGTGCCACCGTATACAGTAAGGCCAATGGATTCGAGACCTTCTTTAATGATACGTGCATTTTCTTTGTAGTAAGCGATGTTTGCGCGAGTTTGTTCGCGGCCTTCTTTGGAATATACTGCTTCAGCACCACGTTGAACGATGTAAGGTACGCCGTTAAATTTAGTGCATTGACGACGGTTCCACATAGGGTTCAAAGGTTGACGTTCGCCAGATTTAGTTTTGCCTGTTACTCCTTTTGGCACTACTGCGTAGGCGCAACGTGTACCTGTAAAACCAGCAGTTTTAGAGAAGGAACGGAATTCGATAGCTACTTCACGAGCACCTTCGATTTCATAGATGGATTTAACAGTGTCTTCCGTGCTGATGAAAGCTTCATAAGCGGAGTCGAACATCAAGATAGCGTCGTTTTCTTTACACCATTTAATCCATTCAGCTAAGCGTGCACGGCTAAGTACTGTACCTGTAGGATTGTTAGGGGAGCAAAGATATACGATGTCTACACGTTCAGCAGGAAATTCTGGAGAGAAATTATTTTCTGCAAATGTAGGAAGATATACAACTTTTTCGAACATGCCGTCAACAGCTTGGCCAGTGCGACCGCCCATAACGTTGGAATCCAAGTATACAGGGTATACAGGGTCAGTAATAGCGATGATATTATCTTCGCTAAACAACTCTTGAATATTACCAACATCGGATTTTGCGCCGTCAGAAACGAATACTTCGTCCATGCCGATTTCAATGCCGTATGGTTTGTAATCGCCTTCGATAATTGCTTTGCGAAGGAAATCATAACCTTGTTCTGGACCATAACCACGGAATGTTTCAGCTTTGCCCATTTCTTGAACAGCCTTAGTCATAGCATCTACGATAGCAGGTACTAAAGGCAATGTAACATCGCCGATACCAAGACGAATAATGTCAGCATCTGGATGTGCCGCTTGATAATCCGCTACTTTTTTAGCAATGTTAGCAAATAAATAAGAACCTTGTAGGTTTAAATAGTTTTCATTAATATTAGCCATGATGACTCCTTTTTGTAATTAGAATTCTCTATATATAGTAAAGTATATAAGGGAATGGTGCAAGAGGTTTCTATAGAATTGTAAATGTGTATGTCGTTAATGATGGCGAGCCGTTTATTATATAAGACCTACTTGCTTTCATTTTACTTATAGGTTATAATAGTAAAGCTTATTAATGGTAAGCACTTCCTACCCCTATGTGTCGATAGGGGCATTAGTCCGAAAGAGGAGGTGATTTTGTATGAACAAATACGAAGTCATGTTTATTGTGAAACCAGCTGAAGAGGAAGCAACTAACGCTGTTATTGAAAAAGTAGAAGCTTTAATTGCTCGTGTAGGCGGCACAGTAGAAAAGGTAGATCGTTGGGGCAAGCGTCGTCTTGCTTACGCAGTGAAAAAATTCACTGACGGTTTCTACGTATTGGTTAATTTCGAAGCTGATCCAGCTGAAATCAAAGAAATCGACCGTGTGTTGAAAATCAACGATGATGTCTTAAGACACCTGATTGTTAAACACGATGCATAATTAAAGCCTGGAGGAGAAAAAATGAACTCTGTACAAATTCTAGGTAATTTAGCTCGTGATCCTGAAGTACGTTTTACTAAAACAGGTAGAGCAGTGGCAACTTTCACAGTAGCTGCTACGAATACTTATATTGACTCTACAACCAATGAAACGAAAGAACAAACTGCTTTCATAAATTGTGTTGCATGGGGCAAACTTGGTGAAGCGGCAGGTAATCTTCGTAAAGGCAGTCGCTGCTTTGTAGAAGGTCGCTTGCAAACTCGTTCCTACGAGACTCAGGATGGTCAAAAACGTTACGTTACCGAAGTGGTAGCGAACTTTGTGGGCCAATCCCTTGATATGAATACTAATTCTTTCG
>CAJMLW010000032.1 GCA_905214495.1 uncultured bacterium
GCGTTTGCTTGCCTACTTCAGAGAAAATTTTTGCTTTCGTATATTTTGTAATATCGTTAGTGACTGTGAAAGTACCAAATGCACCGGATCCTTTAGCATGCATGCGGCGTTCAGGAATCACTTCGCGCTCAAAATGAGCTAATTTCTCCATCAACCAAACATCTTGCATCAATACAGGACCGCGTTTACCTGCTGTTACAGAGTTGCGATTGTCCGGCACGGGAGCGCCAAAAGCTGTTGTTAATTTCTTTTCATCACTCATAATCATACTCCTACTTAGAAAATAAAATATATAATGATTACCCAACTCAAAAACCTTTTGAGTGAATTATTGCTATAAAATCAATAATTTTTACTAATGGATAACCATTATCCATAATTACAAATAAATAGTAACACATATCAATACGAATCACAACCCAAAATTACAATAAATTATGTATACATGTTCTCAAAAAAACAATACATGAAAAAAGCCTATAAGAAATCAATCCTATAGGCTTACTACATCACTATTATACACAGATACTAATATATGCTATCCATGTATGGAGTAAATATCTTATTTATTAATCTTATGCGCATGCGCACCTGCATCACGCAAAACATTTTCTTTTACTTCATTCACAGGATCTATTGTAGTGAACAGTTCAGGTTTCCAATCTACAGGTGTTAACGTATCGTTAAATGTATCAATAACTTTTCCGTTAAACATGTTGTTAACGGCGGTAAGTTGTTTTCCTCCAAATACTTTCACAAACGATGTATAGTCTTTACCTGCTATGTCCGCCACATTATTTTCAGCATAGATTTGAGAGTTTTTGCCGACGCCTAGGGAGTAAGCATACGCATATTTACCATTGGTAGTATCTGATGCAAAGTAATTGTTATACATATGAATCTGTCCAAACCGTACTCTTGGTGTACGTTGTACTACATTATGGAAATAATTATGATGTAACGTCACATGTAATTTGCCTTCGTCTGCTACGTTTGAATCACTATTGCCAATTAACATGATTTTATTATGATTCTCGAACATAGAGTAAGATATGGTTATTTACCAGTATCATCGGAGGCAAATCCGTCCTGTTTTGGTAACACTTCACGCATAAAGGTAGGACTTTCAGCAGAGCCTCGGGAGAAGGACATTATAACGTCAATGATTAATGCAATGAATAACCCTATAAGTATCAATATCTTTTTCATATATTCAGTTCCTTAATTTTGTTATGCCATAACATATTATAGATTTATTATCTCACAACAATTATAGCCACAATAAGAGAACCCCTTTATAGCATCACCACAGCCATAAAGGGGTATCATTGTCATTACGCTGGGCGGCTCCAATCGACTTGTACGTCGATGGCTTCCCACATGCGTGTAAGAGCTAATTTAAAGTTATCCAAAGATTCTAATGGTTTTACATTCAACCGCTCATACGTATCAAGACCTGTAGCATGCTCGATAGCATGGTCTTCATTTAAGTATGCATGAACCTTATCGATCCATTCTTGTTCAGGTAGGTCTATAGTCACAGTTTTTGTATCTGTATCATAAGCTAAAAACCCATTGCTGTTTACGCCATAATGAATGGCCACACGAAATATACTCATATTTATACCTCTCTTGCAGATATTTTCTTGCATATACACATTGCTGTATACGTACATTGTATCACGAATGATTCTATTCATGAAAGATTTTTATTCTTCATTATCTAAATCAATTTCGACCTTTAATTCCGACCGTTTTCGCCGTTCTCCACCATCTCCATGAGCACGTCGCCAAAGAGCTCCACTCATGATAGCTCCTTCGCCAAATTTAGATGCCAACGAGTCTAGCACGGTTGAAAGCTTCTCATCTTTCTCATCCGTTTCGATGGAAAATAAATCGTCTTGTACAATGCCTTCTGTAGAAAATCCACTAACGGTAACGCCTAAGAGGCGAATTGGTTTAACTGGCACTTCGAGAGTAGATGTATCAAACTTAGGCCTAGGTGTAGCACCCATCACCTCACGCTCTTCTTGCTTGGTAGAGAGTGTATCACGCATCAGCTTATTCCATAACAACACAGAGGTCTCATAAATGATACGTTCTTGATCTGTAGCAGAATCAAGACGTTTTTGACGAGATACGGTTTTAAAGTCATTGTATCGAACCTTAATCGATACAGTATGCCCCATCAGACCATATTTACGCAATCGTTTTGCTACGCGATTGGCAAAGTAATGAAGTTCTAAATCGATAACAGCGGGGTCCTCTACATCACTTTCATAGGTCTCCTCATTGCCGACAGACTGGATTTGACGATCCGGTTCTACAGGCCGTTCATCGATGCCTCGTGCCAGTTCCCAAATACGCCGTGCCTGATTACCCACATAAGGCACTAGAGGTTTCTCATCCGGCAAGGCTTGCACATCCTTAATCAAGGTAAATCCACCGTCCTTAAGGCGACGTTCCGTGCTAGGGCCTACCCCCCATATGCGTTTTATGGGAAAATTTACGAGGCTTTCACATTCCTTACCATAAGGAATAACCACAAGACCATCAGGCTTATCTAAATCGGATGCCAGCTTAGCAAGAAATTTATTCGGAGCCAGGCCCGCCGAAATGATGAGCCCTGTTTCCTCAAATACGCGGTCCTTAATAGCACGGCCCAAAGCCTTGGGTCCGGTGAATTTATGAGTGATGCCCGTAACATCCAAGAAGGCTTCGTCCAGAGATAAGGGCTCAATGATAGGTGTAAATTCCTCCATCACCTTGTGGATGATGTGAGAAATCTCCTTATAACGAGCCATATTCGGATACACGTAGATGCCGTGAGGACAAAGCTTTTTGGCCCTCGAAATGGGCATAGCCGAATGGACCCCAAATTTTCTAGCCTCATAGGACGCAGTGGCTACAACGCCACGCGAAGAAAGACCACCCACGATAACGGGGTGGCCTTTGTATTCAGGATGATCCAGTTGTTCTACGGATGCAAAAAAAGCATCCATATCAACATGCATAATCCAGCGTCTCATAATTACGCGTCTTTTTCGTGTTCATCAAGACGGCAATATTTGATTTGTGCACAAATACATTCGTCTTTTGTTTTGTACAATTGCGGAATGATTTCCAAAATATCACCAAATGTTTCTTCATTGATGGAATAACGAGTCCAAAGGCCATTACGTTGAGAATTTACAACGCCAGCATCAATTAAGATTTTCATATGGTAGCTCAATGTGGATTGAGACAAATTAAAGCTTGCCAAAATATCTGCTGCACATAACTCATTGCAGGATAACATATCTATGATATGCAATCTTGTTTCATCACTGAGCGCTTTAAAAATCGTTGCCAAACGTTCATAAGAAACTTCAACCATAAGAAAACTCCTCAATATACATCAAAAATTATCAATCTACTTTTATACTATTATATACTATTTTAATAACTAAATCTATTTTTTTCTTTTTATTCTCATTAAAACATTTTAATTGACTAATCAAAATACTTTATGAGGCATTTTATACGCGTAAAAGCGGAGATTCTTAGGTGAGAATCTCCGCTTATTATTTTAATGATATGTTACCCGATGTACCGCAATGTCAATTAGAATACGTTAACAAGGTCAATCGTTTGGTTACGATTAGGACCAACAGATACGATACCCAAAGGTACACCTGTTACTTCTGCAATACGTTCTACGTATTTACGAGCATTTTCAGGCAATTCGTCATAAGAACGGATGCCGGAAATATCTGTTTCCCAACCTGGCAATGTTTCATATACAGGTTCACATGCTTCAAGATCTTTCAAGCTAGCAGGGAAACCTTCAACGTTTTTGCCGCTTAATTTGTAACCTACACAGATTTGCAATTCTTTGAAAGAATCAAGAATATCCAAACGTGTAATAGCTAAATAATCAAGGCTGCTAAGACCTGCTGCGTATTTTACAACCATAAGATCTAACCAACCAGTACGGCGAGGACGACCTGTTACAGTACCAAACTCATGACCAAGTGTACGAAGCTCTTCACCAATTTCATTAAGTTGTTCTGTAGGGAATGGGCCTGCACCAACGCGTGTAGCGTAAGCTTTCACAACGCCGAAGATATTTTTCAAATAGTTAGGGCCTACACCAGCACCTGTGGAAGCACCACCAGCAATTGGATGGGAGGAGGTTACGAATGGGTATGTACCATGATCAAGGTCGAGCATAGTTGCTTGCGCACCTTCGAACAATACCTTTTTATCCTCTTTAATCGCTTTCAACACAGCATTATTTGTATCAGTTACATAAGGTTTCAAAGCCTCTGCATATTTGATGTAATCCGCTAAAATTTCATCGTAATTAACAGGTTCAGCATCGTATACCTTAGTAAGCATTTTGTTTTTAAACTCAACATTGTACGCCAATTTTTGTGTGAAAGTTTCCATGTCATACAAATCGCAAATGCGGATGCCGACACGGTTTACCTTATCAGCGTAGCAAGGACCGATACCGTTTTTAGTAGTACCGATTTTAGCATCACCTTTGGATGCTTCTTCAGCCATATCAAGCGCAATATGGTAAGGCATGATGACATGAGCACGGTCAGAGATGTGAAGGGATTTTGTAGATTTACCTTGTTTTTCAAGGCCTTCGATTTCTTGTAATAACACCTTAGGGTCAATAACAACGCCTGTACCAACGATATTTTGTTTATCATCGTACAAAATACCACTTGGCAATAAACGAAGCGCAAATGCTTTGTCATCTACTACAACAGTGTGACCCGCATTATTACCGCCTTGGCTGCGTACTACAACATCTGCACGTTCCGCAATCCAGTCAACGATTTTACCTTTACCCTCGTCACCCCATTGAGTGCCGATTACCATACTTGTTGCCATATCTATGTCCTCCAATTGTGAAAGTCAAATTAATCCATAGTTATTATACAACATAATAGCAAAGCACGAAAAGACTAAATGCAAATTCCACAAATTCTATTTTATTTAGGTTCTTTCAACCAGAAGCTCATTAATAATCCTAACGCACCAACAGGTATCAAGGTCATTAATGCTGTTTGTACATCGTAAATATCTGCTAAATGTCCAATGTATGGTGCTACGAGGCCACCTAATGTAATGCCGAGGCCCAATGTAATGCCTGATGCAAAGCCTGCATTTTTAGCAAGGTATTTTTGACCTAAAACGGTAATAGGACCATATTGCGAGAATACGCCGAAGGCCATTGGTATCATGGCGCCAAAGAATCCCCATGCATTTGGTACAAAAATAAAAACTAATACGGATGGTAAAAATATAATATTACCTAAGCGCACTGTTTTTAGAAAACCTAGCTTATCCGATAGTGCACCACCCATATAGGTGAGGACAGCCCCCATCGCAAAATACATGGTAAGTGCCAAGCTCGATGCACCGGCTTCGCCATTGATAACGGTAATGTACAAAATCGGAATAAAAATTGATAATACGGAGAACAGAATTGATCGAGATGCGATAACGAAAAATAGCTTCGTAAAACTCACCCAATCGTTTATGCCCGTATTTTCACCTTTAATTTGGCTTTCACATTCACGCACATCTTCGGCCTCAGTCGTATGACCTGTGAAAGCATATAGATACAGCAACACGCCGAGCGTAGCAATAGCCGTAAATATCCAGAGAAATTGTCCGCCAAAGACATAAACACCACCAGCAATGAGCGGCCCTAAGGCAAAACCAGCACTGCCACCAACCGCAAAGCGCCCCATGGCATTGCCAATCTCGTGAGATTGTGTACGATTTACAAGAAGAGCCGCCTCAGGATGAAATAGTGCAGCCCCGACCCCAGACATAAGCGCCAAGGCCAAAATCATTTCATAGCTCGTAGCCAGTGCAATGGCACTAATCGATACGAGAGTTACCGCAAAACCTACAGGAATAAACCACGGCACACGCCACCGGTCAGCCACATACCCAAGCACAGGCTGCGCAATAGACGCCACAATGGTATTACAGAAAATAATCGCCGCCGATTGATAATAATTGAGATTAAAATTAGCAATAAAAAATGGTATCAACGCAGCGAGAGAACCTTGACCGAAATCGTTAATACAGTGAAAGATAGGAGGTGCGTATTTTCTTATAGTGTTTTTCATGTCTCCTCCGTAAGCAGGGGATAGGGTAAGTAAAAAAGCCTCCACCGGCCGGGTCTGCTTCGCCCTTTGGGCTTCGCAGGGCCAAAGTCGTTTTTTTACTTATCCTGTCCCCTTTCTAACTAACGATAAATGTGAAGTACCATGAGAAAAGGACGGACACCCTTCTCAAAACGACTTTGCCTGTGTTCCCTCTGGCTCGTTTCGGTAAATAACTTATAAGCGAAAAGGACGGATACCTTCCTCAAAACGACTTCGGGTCCCGCTTTAGCGCGATAGCGTGTCGGCTTTGAGGAAGGCATCCGTCCTACTCAAGCTAAAAGTTATAGGCCGAAACGAGCCATTATTGTATCTACGTGTTTCAATAGTTTATATGGATCGAAGCATGCATCGATTTCTTCGTCGGTCATGTATTTTTTGATGTTTTCATCAGATTTTAGACCTGTAGCGAAATCTTTACCTTCGAGCCAGCGTTCCATAGCGTGTTTTTGTACCCAACGGTATGCTTCGTCACGTACAGCACCTTTGTCTACGAGGTGTGTCAAAATTGTTTGGCTGAATACAAGGCCGCCTGTAAGATTGAGGTTTTTAAGCATTGTTTCAGGGTATACCAACAATTTATCGATGGTACGGATTGTTAAATGAAGCATGTAGTTCAACGCGATGGTTGCATCTGGCAAGATAACGCGTTCTACAGAGCTATGGGAGATGTCGCGTTCATGCCACAAAGCTTGGTCTTCGTACGCAGATTGTGCGTAACCACGCAACAAACGAGCCATGCCACAGATTCTTTCACATGTAATAGGATTGCGTTTATGAGGCATTGCGGAAGAACCTTTTTGTTTAGGGCTGAAGTATTCTTCGGCTTCGCGCACTTCGGTACGTTGCAAGTGACGGATTTCCAAAGCGATTTTATCCAATGTACCGCCTACAACAGCAATAGTGGACAATAATTCAGCATGGCGGTCACGTTGTACGACTTGTGTGGCGATTTTAACAGGTTCAAGGCCTAATTTTTCACATACGTATTGTTCTACGAATGGGTCGATGTTAGAGTATGTACCAACAGCACCAGACAATTTACCAACAGCAACGCTTTTACGAGCATGTTCCATGCGTTCAATATCGCGTTCCACCTCTGCCATCCAAAGGCAAAGTTTTAAACCGAATGTAGTAGGTTCGCCGTGAATACCGTGAGTACGACCAATCATAGGCGTATGTTTGAATTCTGCAGCGCGACGGCGCAATACAGCATGTAATTGTTTCAAATCTTCGATCAAAATATCGCAAGATTGTTTCATCATATAGCCAAGTGCCGTATCCTTAACGTCTGTAGATGTCAAGCCAAGATGAATGTATTTAGCCGCTTTAGGGCCTACATATTCGCCCACAGCAGTCACAAAGGAAATGATGTCATGATTTGTTTCACGTTCGATTTCATGAATTCTTTCAACATCAAAATTGCCCTTTTCCCGAATGATTTTTGCCGCTTCCTTCGGAATCACGCCAAGCTCAGCTTGCGCTTCAGATGCCAATGTTTCAACCAATAACATTGTGTCGAACTCGTTGTGTTCGCTCCAAATATGGCCCATTTCTTCTCGTGTATAACGTGGTATCATGATGTCTCCTTTGCATGGTGAAAGCTAGATTTTTTATATAATAATTGTACCATATGTAAAAGCTTGGTTCAATAAATCTTATGCAATTTCCCGAATAATATGTATATTATTTTTTCTTAATGTTCGTCTTTTATGTAATTAAGTTGAAATTGTACTGATAATTCCATACCTCATATACACTTCGACATATTATTTCTATCCGACATTGTATTTCTCTTTCGGCATTTTATTTTGGCATTGTATTTGTATATAGATTGATTTGTAATTTATTATTATAATAGTAATGTATAAATAAGTTATATATTGTATCAACAGACTGATAATATATATACAAACAGACTAATACTATACACATATAGGAGTACACTATGGCGAAGAAACAACACAAAGAACGTATACAACAACCTAAAGAGTCTCAAACGGCAAGCACTGTGATGAAATTATTTTTCCTCATCAGTTTTATCGTCCTCGGTCTATTCGTATTTAACGATATGCCTATCAACTGGATTTTAGGTGTATATGTAATCGATATCTTAGTATCGCTCACCTATGTGGCTTTCAACAGAAACCGCATCACCACATCCGATGTAGTACACACAAATGTGCGTCGCATCGTGGCTTTCTTAATTATGCTCATTACCATGTTCTTCTATGCCTTTGCATTGTGGCGCGTCGATCAATACACTCCACAAATGCAAGTGACATTGTTCATCGGTGGCGTCATCATTTACTATGCCGTATTTAGCAGTACAAAAACGGCGTTAAAAAAGTAAGTAATCCGCATAACAAAAGAGGCATATCTTACATACGTTCTTGTATGTGAGATATGCCTCTTTATTATAGAACCTTAAAACGAATAAGCTATGGACTTCGCCACTTTGGTAGATTTAGAGTACGTATTCTACTGTTGA
>CAJMLW010000033.1 GCA_905214495.1 uncultured bacterium
CTCATATACTCATATACTCATATACTCATATACCGATTATAACGAAATAAATATGAGTTCAACTTGAATTATGTCGTATAAAACTAAATAATTTTATAAATAAAGCCTTTATAACCTGCGATTATAAAGGCTTTATATTAATTCTTTTTCTTAGAGCTAGAGTCTTTAGATGATTTATCGTTATCTTCTGTTACTTTGGTCGTGTCATCACTGCCATTGGCAATAATTTCTTTCACAGCATTCATAGTCACTTCAGACAAGGTAGTCGGATTATTATATTTATAAATAGGTTTAAATCCTACGCCTAATTTACCAGAGTATACAGTTAATACATTATTATCCTCATCGACACGAGCAATATAAATAGTCTTGCTAGTATCTACACCAAGCAAACGGAATCGTCCAGGTGGGTTGATAACACGCCAGCCACCTTCGATACCATTAAACATAAAGATATCGCCAGTTTTAGCATTATCATAGAAGAAATTATCTTCATCATAGAATACAGCAATACGACCAATATCCGTAGCTTGCATGTAAACGCGACGCGTATCATAGTTTGCATCAGTTCTGTAAATCCGGTATGCACCTTCACGGACTTTCACCTTCATGTACACCACATTTGTCGCTTCGGAATACGCCGCATCAACAATACGACTTCCCTTTGGTACATCTTCAAGTTCTGTATCTACTTCGTGTTCCGGATCATCTGCATTAAGTCGGGCCATAACAACCTTGTTGTCCGTATACAAGCCCATAATTGCGTAGTTACGATCTGGCATCCAGTCAAAATAGCTAATGGAGCGACCTTTCAAATTAACCGTTGTGGGCTTGCTTTCACCAGCCTTATAAATCCGGAGTGATTCATCTGTAACAACAGCCATAAATTGGTGGTCATAAGATACGTATTTACGTCCCTCTTTTACGTCGGGGAAGTTTTTCGTGTCATCCTTAGACGCACCAGAGACGTTAAAATCCGTAGTCGGTGCAAACATATATTGATCAAGGTACAGATACACCCCTCCTTGCAGTAGAATGCCTACTACAAAGGCGCTCAGTACACGCGTAAAAGGTTTCATTGTTCCTCCTATTTCACGATAAACGCCGTAGGAATCATCCGTTCCCCTAACAAATCGGCTGGTTTATTTACAACTTTGCCATTTAAATACAATGTAGAGCTAGAGCCACCATCTAGGTTAGCCGCAATGTATGCGCCCTTTTCATAAAGTACATCTTGCACATCACGCAAGGTAGCACCCAAGGAATAGCCTGGTTGACGACCGTCGATCACAACGAACAACACAGTACCATCCTTACGTTGACCTATGGCCGTACGAGGACCTACGCCCCAACCACCATCGCCATCAGTGATCATCTTCTTACCATCTACAATAAGAGGCGGCCCAAAGGTAATACCTTCCATAGCCTTCATATCAGCTAATTCGGTTTTATCATAGTTACCTGCAATCAAATTACCAGATTTAGAGAAGCCTACAAAATCAACGGATTCATCAGGACCTACGTCCTTACCGATGATATAATCCCCTTCGTGAAGGATAAAGCCATATGGCAAACGTCCTGTACCAGTACCATTAGGATCATGGAAGCCGCCACCATTGATAGCTGCTACGGCACCATTCATTTTAGCAATATTACTTGTGGTATCCCCTTTTTCTTGGATGTTTGCAGCTGTCGCTACTTGGATGCGACGAGGATCTGGAATTTCAAGCACGTACCCTACATAGCGAGAAGACTCAATTTTTTCCAATTTTAGGTCTTTATCTTCGCGAGCATTAAATTTAAATAAATCTTGACTCTTTACAACGCCTACTGTCCCCAAAATAGATTGCAATTCATCGTTGCTGAATAACCATGTAATGTATTGAGGATGACGAGATTGTAAGATAGCACCAATTACGGCACGTTTTACATTATTAAATGGTCCAAACAATACCACGAATGGTGATGTGACTGCGGTAAATAAGAACACCATAATGATGAACTTTACCCAATTCTTTTTAAACAATGTATATCTCCTTATAAATCACTGTAATGTTCAGTGCTAATTCGTTCTTCAAAATGCTTGATGTCTACGGCATTACCAACCCAAACACGTAAAATATTGTATGGATTATCCCCTGTATGAGCCCAACCGGACTTCATAGCCATAGCCATCTTTATACCACTGTCTTTTGTGGCAGCATCAGTATCCTTATTTTTGTCCCCATAGGGATAACAGAACCAAGGATTACCTGTAATGCCTAACTTATCAGCTAACGCTTGTTGTGCTTTTTGAATATTTTCCATTTGTGCCGATTTTGAAAGTTGGCCCATTTCCACATGTTGGAACCCATGATTAGAAATAGTTATACCATTATCTTTCATTTCTTTTAATTGTTCCCATGTAAGTCGTGTGCCTACATCGCCTGGGTTAACAAAAACAGTAGCAGCAAAGCCATATTCTTTCATCAATGGATACACGATAGAGTATGTATCTGCATAACCATCATCAAAGGTTAGTACTACAGGTTTTTCAGGTACCGCAGCACCATTGACTACATAATCGTATAACTGATCCATCGTCAACGGATGGTATCCATTATCCTTGAGGAATTTCATTTGCTGGCGGAATAAATCCTCTCGGATAACCGCATCATTATCTTTATCATCGCCAATCTTGTGATACATGAGCACTGGAATTCCCGATGGATGTACCATCGTCACCTCTTTCACAGATGGCATTTTAGTTTGTGTTTCTGTCGTTTGCTGTGAAAGCATTCCACATCCTGCTAACACTGTAGCAATTACAATTGTGCAAAGCACTACCAATGAAAATCGTTTCATAGGTCCCCCTTTATATAGACACAATTTAATAACTTATATTATATCATTTATAAGAAGAATAGTAAAAACTAGCGAATTGTTTACCCGTGATTGTAATCTACTCAATAATGTTTTAATATTTTAATTATAATATATTTCACATAAACGATACCATTTCATCAAATAAAGGATTTACTATGAAAAAACGCCTAACTATTATTCAAATGGACGTCCATGTAAATGACGTAGAATATAACTATACTCGTGTTCAAGAATTACTCGTTCAATCACTTTCTGAAAACCCAGATATTATCGTATTACCAGAAACCTGGAATACTGGATTTTATCCATCTAAAGACTTGATTAACATCGCTGATAGAAATGGAGAGCGAACTAAATCATTATTAAGTACATTTGCGAAAGAGCATAACGTAAACATCGTAGGTGGATCTGTAGCAGTTGCTAAAAATGATGTTGTGTTCAATACCTCCTATGCCTATAACCGAGAAGGCACGCTCGTTGGAAAGTACTCTAAAATGCACGGCTTTAGTCCAGCGAAAGAAGATCAATACTTCGCAGGCGGTACGCACACCACACATTTTGAGCTAGATGGCATTCCGTGTAGCACCGTTATTTGCTACGATATCCGCTTTCCAGAATTAGTGCGCATGGCCGCATTACCAAATACAGAATTGCTATTTGTGCCAGCTCAATGGCCTACTATGCGCCTACGACACTGGCAAGTACTTAATGAAGTACGATCCATAGAGAATCAATTATTCGTGTGTGCTGTAAACGGCTGTGGCACGGTTGGTCGCATCCAAAGTACGGGACATTCCGCCGTATACGATCCTTGGGGTACAAATCTATTAGAAATGAATACCGAGGAGGGTATTGATTCTGTGAATATTGATTTCGATGTTGTCGAAGACATTCGCAACAAAATCAATATATTCAGAGACCGTAAACCAGAACTGTATAATCTATAACATAAAAGACACATTGCTATAATTTGCAATGTGTCTTTTACATTAGAATTCAATAAGATTCCACATATCCTCCGGCACTTGTTCTAGAGGTTTATTTTTAGCTATCGCTTCTTTTAAAATATCAATCGTATCTTGAATCTCTTGCTTATCCTTTGTATTTGGATCATGGAGTATAACACGATTTAAGGAATCTTCACCAAATTGTTTTAAATATTCCTTTTCTACTTGGTTTAATTCATGACGTAAATACTTCAAGACATCACTCCTTATAAATTATATTTTTATTGCATCTCTTTTGCCGTAAAGGTATCCGAAGCCATACTGGCCATAAAATTACCGGCTAATATACTCAATCTAATATATTAGGAGACAATTGTCTACAAATTTACAATATCATCTATATTATTTTGTCATACTTGCTTTTAATGCAGCAATTTCTGCACGAAGTTCTTGTAATTGAGTATCTTGCGCAACATCCTTAGCTTTTAAAGCACTGTTTTCTGCTTGTAAGGATTTAATTTGACGATTCATTTGAGCTTTACTCATAGCATTGCCGGCTCCCACTTTGAGAGATACACCAGCATTAACCATATTCTCACCATTGCCTACTGCACCACCAACGCTGATAGTAGTCATATCGTTAGGGCTATAAGAACCACCAATAGCTACTGCTTTTTGACCATTATAGATACCAATACCAGCAGCCACGCCAAATTTAGTACCATCACCACTTACAGGATGTAATGCAGCTAATGCAGCAGCACCAGCCCCCACCTTATTAATACGAGAGTCAAGATTTGACACGCGTTGGTTAACAGAGGACAAACCTGTTTCTACAGTATTAACACGAGTATCGATATTCGTAATTTGTTGATTAATAACAGTGCCTCTATCCTTCATTTCTTTACGTACAGCACTTAATTGTTCTTCTGTAGCTGCACGGCCTTGCGTAGCAAAGTCCGGCGTATCTACCGTTGTATTTGTTAATCCTGTAATCGTAGATTGATCTTTTTCTCCATTGATAACAATATCGCCAGCAACAATAGTTTCACCAGCAATCACTGTTTCTGTTGCACCTGTTGCACCATTATTTGTAGTTCTGAACACAGTACCATTTTGTTTTACCTTCACACTGTTAGATTGACCACGACCATTATCTACAGATTGATCAATGCCATTTTTGCTTACGATAAGGCGGCTATCTTCGGAGCGCACTACGAGACCACCTTGTTTGAATTCTAAGGAGTCTTTTATTGTAGGCACAACTTTTAGATTTTCTGTACGTACAGAACCACCATCGATTTCTGTGTAATGTTCACTTCCATAAGCTGCATTACTTACACGCACCTTACCGTCTTGAATAGTAGTATTTTTCTTAGTGTTGCCTGCATAATCTGTACCTGTTACACTTATACCCTCGCTATTAAAATTAAATTCTTTAGAACCACCGAACATACCTTTCGAAGCAGATGCAGAGATGCTTCCTTCGGTTCCACTAATATTGACATAATTCGTTGCATCAACAGAGGCAATTCCACCGAGTGAAACGAGCACCGCAAGAGCAGATGCTGCCACAGTATAACTCTTTAACTCACTACTAAATTTACCTGTACGCTTCGCAATCTCTGATACAACCGTATAACAACCTTTTTTGATATTAAAAATAACTTGATACATCTTATTTATTTGAAAGGTCCCTCCTAAAACTCTTACACTATAGTCATTATTTCATTTCCACTATTTCTCTTTATGAAAACGAATATCACTGTCAATATATCTGTTTATATTTCTAATGTCAATATTTTATTTATTTTTAAGTACATTTATCAGTTAATTAAATACAAAATGAAGTCATTTTTATAAGTAAAAAATGAACCATCATCTGTTTTTAGACATACAAAAAAGACATGTTACTCGTCTCTCTCGTAACATGTCTTAATTTGTATATAAATCTCTCGAACTATATCATATTGTGTCTGGCCGAACTCTCTAATCCCTTTTTGACACACCAGTATGTCTATAATTATTTTATATTTTAAAATATTTTATGCAAATAATTTTTTTATTTTAATAATTACTATTTATAAAGAGATTAAATCAGCTAATTACAATATTAAACCTACAATTAACCACGCTGACAGAAATAAATAATATAATTTTTCTCAGGACTAACTGCTGCCCCCAGTGCATATGGATGATTCCAATTACCACCGAAATCAAATAAATATATTACATAATCATCAGGTAATTTTACCGAATCTTCATTAAAAGAGAGTCTATGTAAATATTGTTTCTGTAGTTTTCGATTCTCCAACTCTGTATAAATAGGATATTCCTTCTTATCTAAACCTACCGTATCCATCTGTTTAGGTTTTAATATATCTCGCTCAGCCTCTACTCTTTTTCGAGTTTCTATATAACGCTTATACTTAGCATCACTACTTTCACCATCAATTTTAATCTTATTAAACTCAGTCAACACTTGATTCTCTAATTCATATATTTCATCAACAGATTTCTCAATAGGATTATCCACTAGATTTTGTACATATTTACCCATAGGTACTGTTGTATTTTTTACAACAACTATCGATGTAGGCAGTAAGGTTTTCAAGGTATCTGCATATTCCATATTCGAATCAACATAGTTTTTTACATATACATTAGATAAATCCGATTTCGAAATGACAACTTTAGAATCAGTCTTTGCCTCATCAATGTAAGGCTTCAATTGATCTGGTGTACCACCAAAGGCCAGTTGTACATATGAACCGCCTTGCAAGAATGGGGGATTACTATGCAGATGAATATTCTTTGCAAAGCTAGGTATTTGTTTAGGAAACCCTGGAATCGTAGCAACTAGCTTATAATCCTTAGGATTATTAATAGGATACTCAATTAACTCTATGGGCTTAAAAAATGCCTCTATTGATTCTTTTATCTCCTCTTTAGTTCTAGCCGTATACAGATTATAAGATTTCCCTTTATTCTTTTCAAGAAAGGCTTTAAATTCTTTATCACTTGCTTTATTCTTATCTGCACGTGTTCTGTAGGATGGAATATTAACTGGATTAGTTAACTTAATCTCCCCGTGTCCATTCTTTCTCATATAAGGACTTACGATACGTAATGGTTTATCTCGATTACCATATCCAATACCTTGCTTATTTGTTTCTAACGTATTATAACGTGTGATTTGTTTAAGAGCCTTTTCATCCCGATCATTATAAAGAGGATCAAAAATTTGATACTCCACCTTCATATCTGACTTTTGTAAGTCTAACGTAACACTTGACGTCTGACCTTGATTTTCAACTGATGCAGCCAAACTAGATTGACAAGACAATGCTAGCGAAAGCATACATAAAGCAATACTTTTTTTAATCATATATCTCTCCCATAAAACTCTGCTCATACAGATATAGAAAAAGGACCTACAGCGAACTGTAGGTCCTTATATTTGGTGCGG
>CAJMLW010000034.1 GCA_905214495.1 uncultured bacterium
TGTATGAATCCTTTGGATTTACTGCGTATGATAAGGTTCATTTTAGAGGAAAACAGCATACTACAATACTTTTCAAGAAAGATTTATTATAGAAAATATGTTAGTGAATACTGTAGAAATTTTTTAGAAATTACTATAGACACTATTTAGGAACTCTCTAAAGATTACGATATTAACTGTTCCGTCACTAACTACAAATTATAAATTACAACGACAATTATGTAACAACTAACTAAACCTTATACATGATTTTATTTGATAGGTGTGTCTTAATAATAGGAGACAGTATCTGTATCAAATGAGGTTAATGTATAAGGTTTATTTATGCAAAAAATACAAGTTTTAGTATATAATGTAAGTGTATATAGTCTATCTATGGATTATAGGATAGGGTCATGGATGTTTTTTGAAAGGATGTGAGACTATGTTAGTCTTATCTGGTATTTTAGTGATGGTCATCGGTCTGATGCTGCGCTTTAATGCCTTGTTAGTTGTCGTAGCCGCAGGTTTTGTAACGGGCCTTGCAGGTGGTCTCAGTATCAACGATATCGTTGGTGCCATTGGGGAGGCTTTCGTTAAAAATCGTTATATGTCATTATTTATTTTGATTTTACCTGTTATTGGTCTCATGGAACGTCATGGCTTACGTGAACGGGCAGAAATTTTGATCGGCAAAATCAACGCTGCTACGGCTGGTCGTATCTTTATGATTTACTTATTTGTGCGCCAAGTAACTGTAGCTTTTGGTATTAACATGTCCGGTATGGTTGCCATGGTACGTCCGTTGATCGCACCTATGAGTGAAGCTGCGGTAGCTCAAGGTCGCCCAGTATCTCAACGTACTCTTGATAAGGTGCGTGGTGTAGCTGCTTCTGCAGATAATATAGGTAACTTCTTTGGTCAAAACTTATTCCTTGCTGCTGGTGGGTTATTGCTTATCAAAGGTGTTATGGAACAATTAGGCTATTCTGTAGAGTTAACAGATATGGTGTTATACGGATTGCCAACTGCTGTTTGTGCCTATATCGTTAACTTCATTCGCTTTATTATCTTTGATAAAACAATTCAAGCCTCTGTAGCGCGTGACGAAGAGGATATGAAAGCTGGTAAATTAGTACCTAATGAATTTAATATCCTTGTTACACCAGAGGAATTAAAAAAGGAGGCTGAATAATATGTTAGAACTTATCTATAAAATGCAGCCCTTAGATTATGTATACCTTCTCGTAGGCATCATCTTATTTATCTTTGCCATTCAATCATTTTTAGATAAAGAACATAAATATCGTATCGGTACAGGTTTATTCTGGCTCTTGTACAGTGTGTCCTTTATCTTTGGTTCTTATCTATCAAAGGAAATAAATGGCTGGCTCGTTATTGCCATGGCTGCTATTGTCTTGGTAAAACAACTCGGCAAAGGTCATTACTTTGAATCTCCTATTGAATTCAAAAAAGGCGAAGCAGTTCGTATTGGTAATGTTATTTTCGTACCAGCGTTGCTTGTTGGTATCATCACATTTATCATTGGATTCTTTACTAAATTAGGCGCTCTTGTAGGTCTTGGTATTGCGGCCATCATCGCAATGTGCGCTGCTCTTTACATCACTAAGGGTTCATTTAACCAAGGTTTCCATGAAGGTCGTCGTCTTATCGATGCTATCGGTTGGACTGCTATCTTGTCCCAATTATTAGCGGCCCTAGGCTATCTATTTAATTTGGCTGGCGTTGGTAAAATTATCTCCAGTGCTGTAGCTAGTGTGGTGCCTGCAGATAATGTATTCCTCGTAGTTGTAGCATACTGCATCGGTATGGTCATCTTCACAATGATCATGGGTAACGCTTTTGCAGCCTTTGCGATGATTACAAGTGCCATCGGTATTCCAATGCTCGTTATAGCCCATGGTGCTAACCCAGCGGCTGTTGGTGCTATCGCAATGCTTGCTGGCTATTGCGGTACCTTGATGACACCTATGGCTGCCAACTTTAACATTGTACCGGTAGCGCTTCTTGAAATGCGTGATCAATACGGTGTTATTAAAGCTCAACTTCCAATTGCATTGATTATGCTCGTGTTGAACATTCTATTGATGTACTATTTTATTTAAGACCTTGTTCTGTGGATGAACAATCTTTTGAGATATCCTTATGAGGTGTTATGATGAAAACTATTTTAATTACTGGATTTGATCCATTTGGTGGCGAACCTATTAATCCTGCATGGGAAGCTGTAAAAACGATGGATGGTTATACTGATGGCGATTACAAGGTGGTTACTCAAATGGTGCCAACTGTACGTTATACTTCTGTTGATACTGTGAAAGCAGCCGCTGAACAATGTAAGCCAGATTTCATTCTATGTGTTGGCCAAGCTGGTGGTCGTACAGATATCACGGTAGAACGTGTTGCTATTAACTGCGACGATTTCCGTATTCCAGACAATGCCGGCAATCAACCAGAGGACGAACCAATCGTAGCTGATGGTCCTAGTGCATACTTTGCTACATTGCCTATTAAAAACATCGTCAATGCATTGCATCAAGCGAGTATTCCTGCAAAAGTTTCTAATACGGCTGGTACTTTTGTATGCAATCATTTGATGTATGGTGTATGCCATTATGCGGTACAAAAGGGCAATATCAAGGCTGGTTTTATGCACATTCCATATTTGCCATCTCAAGTGGTGGATAAACCAAATCAACCTAGCATGGCTGTTGAAACTGTGCGTGCTACATTAGAAACAATCGTGCATGTATTAGCACATGGTGAAAGCTACAAGGCACAAGATATTAACTATACAACACCTCATGAATAGTCGGTATCTTTAATATGTGTATCGCATGTTATATAGTATGATGATGCGGTTGTCCGTGTACAAGGTGCTGGTGAGCTCGGCAATAGCAAAAGAGGCTGTCATTATTGACAGCCTCTTTTGCTATTGTTGAGGTATATTAGGATGCATGAAATTGATGTATTTTTCGTCAAGAAGACGTATAAAATAAGCCGCTCGTTGTTGGATATAAGATTCTAATATATCTAATTTTGTATCTGTTAGTATATCTGATGGGATACGATTAAATTTAAATCCTAATAATGGTGTTAACATAGCACGGTGCGAATCGTGAAGATATATTTTTGCCAATGTATCAAAGGAGAGTCCCCAAAAACTGATGTCTTTTACAGCATCTAAATCTGAGTATTCATCCTCGGTTACATTGTAGAATAATGAGTTGCCATGATCAAAGAGAGGGGCAGGCCCTAGAATACGGTTGCTTTCATTATTGATGAGGACACCAAAATTATTGAGATGTCGGTCTGTGTTATGAATCAGTGCGTCGAATATCATCATATCAGAAAATGGAATAATACCGTACAAGCTAGCTATATCGTGCTGTGTGTCATATAACATAAGTTCGTCACGAGGTATCGTTTCTTTTAGGAGACCAGATATAGGCATGTATCCGACCTGTTCCGATGTGAATAGAGGGCACGCACTAACTAGTTGGTCGTGGAATGTAGTGAGTTTATATTCCACATGTGCTAACCCCATAGCTGCTGCAATCTGACTAGCATATACTTCACTGAGTGCCTCAAGCCCTCCATTGGCATAGCGAGGTGTTGAACCTTTATATAAATAAATGACATCATTTTCACGATGCCAACACTTACGGAGCATGCCGTTTGTTGTGTATTCTGGGGTCGTCACAATCCCTTGTATATGACTATCTTCGCCTGTGAAAGCAATGCCTGCCACAATTTCGCTAAATGGATTATTGTATAAATTAACATCTAACCATGAAATAGTGGAATAAGTCGGCTTTACCCAGAATGTATCATTTAGGGATAGACCATAGGTTACATCTAAGTATCGATATGGATTCTCTGTGTCTGAAATGGCATCTAATAAATTCTCAACAAATGCACGATTATTTGGAATTTTACGCTGTAATAACCAATTTTTTAGTCCTTTTATGGTAGGTTGCATATTTATTGGCAATGTCGCATTATCTATGATTGTTAAATCAGAAATATCTATGCGAACCAATGTGGTTAAGTTGACAACATCTTCGTGCCTCTCGATGCAAAACTGCAAGAGAGGGGTATCCTTGTTGAGTAATACATACTCCATATGAATCCTCCTTTACTTTGAGTTTTATATATGCTCATTATAGCATACGGAAAAAGTCTATATAATTAATATAGTTATTATATCAAACAAGGAAATCACTGTTGTTCAGCTATCATTGATACCTGTGATTGGTGGGGAATAATGACTATTGAAAGCTTAAATCAAACCTATTTACCTAAGTTTATTGAGTTTTTCAAAGCTTTTGTTGAGCGAGAACCTAAAGAAAGATAGTTTATATTATTTTGAGATTATTCATATATGGTTATCATATTATCTAATTTTGATATTGGTAAATACCGATAA
>CAJMLW010000035.1 GCA_905214495.1 uncultured bacterium
ATTTAGGAGTACATATGTATAATCGAATTATTCTACTAGTAATGGATAGTGTCGGCGTAGGATATGCAGCTGATGCGATTAAATTTGGCGATGAAGGTTCGAATACATTGGGACATATCGAAGCTGTAGCAGGACCTATTCGCTGCCCAAATTTAAAATCTTTAGGTTTAGCTAATATTGCTGATATATCAGAGTTTAGTGAGTCTGTAATTGGCGCTTATGGTCGTATGGCTGAAACGAGTTCCGGCAAAGATACGACAAGTGGTCATTGGGAGATGATGGGGCATCCTGTAACGGTACCTTTTCCGACATTTTACGAAGGATTTCCTAAGGAATTGATGGATACTTTCATGAAGGAAACGGGTTATGGCTTTCTTGGTAATGAGGTAGCATCTGGTACAGAAATTATTGAACGCCTCGGAGAAGAACATATAAAAACAGGTAAGCCAATCGTTTATACATCGGCGGATTCGGTCTTTCAAATTGCTGCTCATGAGGATATCATTCCTTTAGAAGAGTTGTATCGCATGTGTCAAATTACACGGGATAAAGTATGTATTGGTGATTATTATGTGGGGCGTATTATAGCTCGGCCTTTTGTTGGTACACCAGGGCATTTTGTACGTACTTCAAATCGTCATGACTATAGTCGCATGCCTGAAAAGAAAATGGTACAACAAGAGTTACAAGACTCAAAAATCCCGACCGTTGCGGTTGGCAAAATCGGTGATATTTATGCTCATGTCGGTTGGGATGAATCATATCCAACAAAGTCTAACGCGCATGGTATGAACGTAGTTCCTTATCTGTTGGGACAAAGCTTCACACGGGGGCTCATGATGGTCAACCTTGTTGAATTTGATAGTCTGTACGGTCATCGGCGCAATGTAGAAGGGTATAAGCGTGCTATTGAAGACTTTGATTACCAATTAGGCGGTTTGTTGGACTTGCTTAAAGATGATGATTTACTTCTCATCACTGCAGATCATGGGAATGATCCGACTTGGAAAGGTACAGATCATACGAGAGAAATGGTGCCTTTGCTAGCTTATAGTCCAAGTATGAGTCATTCAGTAGCTTTGGGTGATAGACATAGTTTTGCAGATATAGGGGAAACCATATTGCAAAACTTTGGATTGAAACAATGGGGGATTGGGACTTCATTTTTAGATTCTCTGAAGGGATAGATCTAGATTTTATATTTATGTAGAGTTGAATAGCTTTACATTATTGATTTTATAAATAATTACATATGCGAAATACCGCAGTATATATTTACTTTAATTGAGTTAAATACATACTGCGGTATTTTTTATAGAGAAGAATTTTAGTGAAAAACAGGAAATTCTTACTTATATGTGGAAATATATAAGTATAAGAGAATACACCCATGATCGTAAGTACGAGAGGAGGAATCATTATGAGAGAACAAGTACAAGGTAGTGTATGGGACAAAGTATTCAAGATTTCAGAACGGGGCTCATCCGTATCGAGAGAGTTATTTGCGGGGGCCACTACATTTCTTTGCGTTT